>VGET01000083.1 GCA_016869195.1 Alphaproteobacteria bacterium
TCGCCCGGCACGGAGCTGCCAGCCCCGAACCCTATTTTCCCGCGCTATGTCGAGACCGCGGCCTGACATGGCCGTCCCAGCATCTTGCGCACAATTCGCATCAAGATTGCCGATCGCAAGCCCCCCCACCCCAACCCTCCCCCATCGAGGGGGAGGGGGATAAGAGGGAGTGCCGCCAAACGTGAGGAATATCTCACTTGTAATGTATCGAACTCTGGGCACGGCCCGAGTTCAGCGTCCCTCCCCCCTTGTGGGGGAGGGCTAGGGTGGGGGGGGGCCGAGTGCCCTTGGTGTTTCCAACGAGAAATTTGCGGTCATGACTAAGGACACCTCAGAACCGGCCTTGCTGGTCGACAGCCATTGCCACCTCGATTTCCCCGAGTTCGCGGAGGATTTCGAGGGCGTGCTCCGGCGGGCCGAGCTCGCCGGTGTCGGCTGGATGCAGACGATTTGCACGAGGCTCCGCTCATTCGAGCCGGTGGTTGCGCTGGCCGAGCGGAGCGGGCGGCTGTTCTGCTCGGTCGGCGTGCATCCGCACCATGTCGCGGAGGAGCCCGAGCCGGTGACCGCCGAGGCGCTTCTGAAACGCGCCGAGCACACGAAGGTGATCGGCCTCGGCGAGACCGGGCTCGACTTCTACTATGACCAGAGCCCGCGCGATCAGCAGGAGGCGAGCTTCAGGGCACATATCGAGGCGGCACGCCAAAGCGGCCTGCCGCTGATCGTGCACACCCGCTCGGCCGACGACGATACGATCCGGATCTTGCGGGAGGAGGCAGAGCAGGGGCCGTTTCCCGGCGTCATCCACTGCTTCACGGCAGGGCCCGAGCTTGCGCGCGTCGCGCTCGACATCGGCTTCTACGTTTCGCTTGCTGGCATCCTGACCTTCAAGAACGCCGGCGCGTTGCGCGACACGGTTCGCGACATCCCACTGGACCGCCTTCTGGTCGAGACCGATGCGCCCTATCTCGCGCCGACGCCGCACCGCGGCAAACGCAATGAGCCGGCCTTTGTTGGGCACGTCGCCACGGCGCTCGCCACGCTCAAGGGTGAATTGGTCGAGCAAGTTACGCGAACAACGACCGACAACTTCTTCAGATTGTTTCAAAGGGCGAAGCTAAACGTCCTTGAAACATCATGAAAATTACGGTCCTCGGCTGCGGCACCTCGAGCGGCGTTCCGCTGGTTGGCTGCGACTGCGCGGTCTGTCTTTCGAGCGATCCGAGAAACCGCCGCCGGCGCGTCTCGATCCTGGTCGAGCACAACAACACGGCGCTGCTGGTCGATACGTCACCGGACTTGCGCGAACAGTTATTGTCCGCCCGAGTCAAACGCTTGGACGCGGTTCTTTATACCCATGGTCACGCGGACCACAGCCATGGCGTCGATGATCTGCGCGCAATCAACTACCACATGAACGCCGCGCTCGACGCCTATGGCACGGCTGAGACGCTGGATTCGATAAGGCAGCGGTTCGATTACGTGTTCTGGCCGCCGGGCAATTTCTGGGCGCGGCCGAGCCTGACGCCGCGGCCGATCAGCGGGCCGTTCGAGGTCGGTGCGATTGCGGTTGTGCCATTTGAACAGGGCCATGGTCGCGGCGTTACGACCGGCTACATCTTTGGCCGCCATGAGGCCGCGTATTCGACCGACGTGAACCGCTTGGGCGATGAGGCGCTGGCGCGTCTGAGCGGCGTCAAGCTCTGGATCGTCGATTGCCTGGGCTACCAGACGCACCCGAGTCACGCGAATCTGGAGATGACGCTCGGCTGGATCGAGCGGGTGAAACCGGGGCTCGCGGTGTTGACCCACATGTCGCATCAGTTCGACTATGAGCGCCTGAGTGCCGAACTGCCGGCGGGCGTGGTCACGGGGCAAGACGGCTTGGTGATCGAGACCGACGAGCTGTAAGACGCTGCTGAGCCTAAACGATCCGATATTTTCCATAATACATATTATGCGACTTACAGGTTGGAGGCTTGTGGGGACATGTCGGCCAACACCGACCGCCTGATCGACGTAATGGCTCGCCTCCGCGATCCCGAGCGCGGCTGCCCGTGGGACCGCGAGCAGGACTTCCGTTCGATCGCGCCCTACACGATCGAGGAAGCCTATGAAGTCGCCGAGGCGATCCGTCAGGACGATCTGACGGCGCTGAAGGAGGAGCTCGGCGATCTCCTGCTCCAGGTCGCCTACCACGCCCAGATGGCGCGCGAGGTCGGCGCGTTCGACTTCGAGGCGGTCGCCGGCGCGATCGCCGACAAAATGGTGCGCCGCCACCCGCATGTGTTCGGCGACTCCCGGATCGAGAGCGCGGGCGCCCAGACGATCGCCTGGGAAGCGCAGAAGGCGGCCGAGCGTGTCGCCAAGAAGATCGGGGCGGCGACCCGCGGCGGCGAAGAGGGAGCAAGCCCCCTTCCCTCGATTCTTGATGGCGTGGCACTGGCCCTGCCCGCGCTGATGCGCGCCGAGAAGCTGCAAAAACGCGCGGCGCGCGTCGGCTTCGATTGGCCTGACGTCGCCCAGGTGTTCAACAAGATCGGCGAGGAGCTGGGCGAGATCCGCCACGCGATCGCGCAGCCACATGAGAGCCCGGAGGCGCGCGTCGCTGCTTTGAAGGACGAGCTTGGCGACCTGCTCTTCGCTTGCGCCAACCTGGCGCGCCATTTGAAGGTCGATCCCGAGGACGCGTTGCGCGCGACCAACGCGAAGTTCGAGCGCCGCTTTCGGTTTATCGAGGCGTCGCTGCAGAAAGCCGGCCGCAGCCCCACGGACGCCACGCTCGATGAAATGGAGGCGCTGTGGCAGAAGGCGAAGACGGGCGAGCGCGATTGAAAGGAACCACCTACAAATGACGGCGCCCCCAAATGGCTAAGGTTCCCCGCCGGATTCTGGAGAAGTTGTGGCGCTCAAGCAGTGTCGCCACGGCCATTTCATCTACAACAAGCATGACACCTTTATTGGCCGCTCACTCGATCTGTACGGTGAGTGGTGCGAAAGCGAGGTGGAACTGCTGTCGCGTCTGGTCGGTCCCGGCTCGGTCGTCGTCGATATCGGCGCCAATATTGGCAGCCACTCGATTCCTCTGGCCCGACGTGTCGCACCGGGAGGCCGGCTCATCGCTTTCGAGCCACAGCGCATCGTCTTTCAGCAGCTCTGCGCCAATGTCGCGCTCAACGGGCTGACGAACGTCACCTGCCGCCCCGAAGCGGTTGGGTCGGCGCGTGGCGTTGCCCGCATCCCTGCGCTCGACCCGCGCCAAGACTTCAATTTCGGTGGCATCCGACTGAGAAGCGACGACAAGGGCGAACATGTCGCCGTCATTTCGCTTGACGATTTCGGTCTTTCAAAATGCGATTTGATCAAGATCGACGTCGAAGGCATGGAACCTGCCGCTATCGCCGGGGCCGCGAAAACGATCGAACGCTGCCACCCTGTTCTGTTCGCGGAGAACAACACCGAAAAAACATCGGCCGAAACGATTGCCGCCGTCCGCGCACTGCCCGGCTATCGCGCCTGGTGGCATATCAGTAACTATTTCAGCTCGAACAACTTCTTCGGCAATCGCAACAACATATTCGAGAAGTACCAACCCGAAGCCAACATGCTGTGCATCCACGAATCCACGGGCGTGACAATCAACGGGTTGCCTGAAGTGCTCAATGAACTGGACACATGGCGCCAAGCATTGGCGCGCCAGCCGCAAGTCCTGAACGAGAACAACGAAATCAGGATTCTTGGGCGCTGAGGGCTTCAGCGGTTGCGTCTCACCCCGACGGAAACCGCTCGAAGCCCGGCAGCGTGTGGGCGTCCTTCATCCAGGCGATGCGCTCGGCAAGCTGAATCTGCACCCGGGGCGGCAGCTTGGCCGGATCGTCCAAGGTCGCGCTTTGCACATCGATGATGCCCGGCAGGGTCTCGGCGTTGGAATAGAAGAGACCGGTGCCGCAATCGGCGCAGAACTGGCGGCGACCATGGGAGGACGAGGCATAGGTCTTCGGCTTGCCCTTGGTGACGCTCACCTGCGGCTGCTTGAACATCGCCCAGCCGACCATCGGTGCGCCGGCGTGACGGCGGCAGTCCGTGCAGTGGCAGAGCGCGTGGGTCACCGGGTCGCCCTCAACCGAATAGCGGATCGCGCCACAGTGGCAGCCGCCGGTGATGGTCATGTCGATCCTCCTCATCCTCCGGCCGCACACAACGCGGACCGGGGCATCCATCGATCAAGGATTCGCTGCCCGATGGATGGCCCGGTCAAGCGCCGTGCCGTGATGAACAATACAAGGCACGAACAAAGAGAAAGGCCGCGGGCCCTGCGCCTCACCGGCGTCGACCCCGCGGCCCCTGCTCTTCCCGATGCCGCGCCGCGCGCCCGTGCGGGCGCCGATGCGTCAGCGGACTTTACCAATCCTCGATGATCGCGACCGATCATCGAGGCGCCCTCAGACGCCGGGCGCTCGCTCCGCTCGCTTGGCTCCCGCCGCGTGGCGGCGCGGCGCGGTCGCGCCGGCCAAGGCGCGATGAACCAAGCTCATCGCGCCTTGGTATTAGGCTCACATCATGCCGGGCATGCCGCCATGGTTGTGGCCGGCATGCGGATCGGCGGCCGGCTTCGGCTCCTTCTTCTCCGCCACCATCGCCTCGGTGGTGATCAGAAGGCCCGCGACCGAGGCCGCATCCTGCAGCGCGGTGCGCACGACCTTGGCCGGGTCAACAATGCCCGCCTTGATCATGTCGACATATTGCTCGCTCTGCGCATCGAAGCCATAGGTCTGGCTCTTCTGCTCCAGGAGCTTGCCGACCACGAGCGAGCCATCGACGCCCGAGTTCTCGACAATCTGCCGCACCGGGGCCTGCAGCGCCTTGCGGATGATGTTGACGCCGTGGTCCTGGTCCGGGTTCTCGCCCTTGATCTTCTCGAGCGAGCGCGAGGCATAGAGGAGCGCAACGCCGCCCCCCGGCACGATGCCCTCTTCCACCGCCGCGCGCGTCGCGTTGAGCGCGTCCTCGACCAGGTCCTTGCGCTCCTTCACTTCGATCTCGGTCGCGCCGCCCACCTTCAGCACCGCAACACCGCCGGCGAGCTTCGCGAGGCGCTCCTGCAGCTTCTCCTTGTCGTAGTCCGATGTGGTCTCCTCGATCTGCGCGCGGATCTGGCCGCAGCGGGCGGTGATGTCGGCCTTCTTGCCAGCGCCCTCGACGATCGTGGTGTCCTCCTTGTTGATCGAGACGCGCTTGGCGCGCCCGAGCATCTGGAGCGTCACGTTCTCGAGCTTGATGCCGAGCTCCTCGCTGATCAATTGACCGCCGGTCAGGATCGAGATGTCCTCGAGCATGGCCTTGCGGCGATCGCCGAAGCCAGGCGCCTTGACCGCCGACACCTTGAGCCCGCCGCGAAGCTTATTCACGACCAGCGTCGCCAGCGCCTCGCCCTCCACTTCCTCGGCGATGATCAGCAGCGGCTTGCCCGACTGCACCACCGCCTCGAGCACCGGGAT
Source organism: Alphaproteobacteria bacterium (assembly GCA_016869195.1). Classification (GTDB taxonomy): domain Bacteria; phylum Pseudomonadota; class Alphaproteobacteria; order UBA828; family UBA828; genus SHWC01. The sequence goes on from VGET01000083.1 coordinate 5,499, forward strand.
GAGCGGCTGGAGGTTGGCGAGCTTCTTCTCGTGCAACAGGATATAGGGGCTATCCAGATCGCAGGTCATCTTCTCGGCGTTGGTGATGAAATAGGGCGAGAGATAGCCGCGATCGAACTGCATGCCCTCGACGACATCGAGCTCGGTCTCGAGCGCCTTGGCCTCCTCGACCGTGATCACGCCTTCCTTGCCGACCTTCTGCATCGCTTCCGCGATCATCTTGCCGACCGAGGTATCGTTGTTGGCCGCGATGGTGCCAACCTGCGCCACTTCCTCGTGGGTCGAGACCTTCTTCGCGCGCTTGCCGATGTCGGCCACTACCGCCTGAACTGCGAGGTCGACGCCGCGCTTCACGTCCATCGGATTCATGCCGGCCGCGGCCGCCTTGGCGCCCTCACGCACGATCGCCTGGGCGAGCACGGTCGCGGTCGTGGTGCCATCGCCCGCGATATCGTTCGTCTTGCTCGCGACCTCGCGCACCATCTGCGCGCCCATGTTCTCGAACTTGTCGGAAAGCTCGATCTCCTTCGCGACCGTCACGCCATCCTTCGTGATGCGGGGCGAGCCGTAGGCCTTGTCGAGCACGACATTGCGGCCCTTGGGCCCCAGCGTCACCTTCACCGCATCGGCCAGAACGTCGACACCGCGCAACATGCGCGCGCGAGCATCCGCCGCGTATTTGACTTCCTTCGCCGCCATGATCGTCTCGCTCCCTTAGCGCTCGATGATTCCCATGATGTCGGACTCCTTCATGATGAGCAGCTCCTCGCCGCCCATCTTGACCTCCGAGCCCGACCATTTGCCGAACAGCACGCGATCGCCCTTCTTGACGTCGAGCGGCCGGAGCTTGCCGCTCTCGTCCCGCGTGCCGGCGCCGGCCGCGATCACTTCGCCTTCCTGCGGCTTTTCCTGCGCCGAATCCGGGATGATGATCCCGCCGGCGGTTTTCTGTTCCTGATTGACGCGCTTGACCACGACGCGGTCGTGCAAGGGCCTCATCTTCATGTGCTGGCTCCGTCTCTGCCGATTGAATACCGAGCCCCACCGGCCGCGGCTGCCGCGCCAGCAAAGGCATGTGTTAGCACTCCACTCCCGATGAGTGCCAAGCCGGCTATATAGGGAGCCCAGGAGAGCCTGTCAACCGAAGGCGCGGCGGGCGCCGCTGCGGCTCAGCCGGCGACTTGGCTGAGTCGGGCCTGTGCCGGCGGAATCTCGCTGATCCCCGGACAGCGCAAGGCACGCTCGAGGTTTTCGGGCGAGAGACGAAGCTTCAGAGTGATCCGGGCCTCGCTGTCGACCCGCTCGACCACCTCGCCGTGCCGGTAAAGCCAGGCGAGCGAACCGCCGTCCTCGGGGGCGACCCCAAGCGCGACGACCTGTTGGCCCGCCGCGAGCTTGGCATCGATCGCCGCGAGCAAGGCCGGCAGCCCCTCCCCGGTCATCGCTGAGACCGGAATCCGGCGGAGCGCGCCGCCCGCGCTCCGCCCGAGCTCCAGGGTCGCACGGTCCTCGGGCGCAAGCTGATCGATCTTGTTGAGCACCTCGATCACGTCGCGCTCGCGTCGCTCGCGGAGGCCAAGCTCGTCCAGCACCGCCTCGACATCGGCCAGCTGCGCCGCGCTGTCGGGGTGGGCGATGTCGCGAACGTGAAGAATGAGATCGGCCTCGATCACCTCTTCCAGCGTTGCCCGGAACGCGGCGACAAGATCGTGCGGCAGGTCCGAGACGAAGCCGACCGTGTCGGACAGGATGATGCGGGTGCCGGACGGCAGGTCGAGCCCGCGCATGGTCGGGTCGAGCGTCGCGAACAGTTGGTCGCGAGCGACAACTGCCGCACCGGTGAGCCGGTTGAACAGGGTCGACTTGCCGGCGTTGGTGTAGCCGACCAGCGCCACGACCGGATAGGGCACGCGCTTGCGCGCGCCCCGGTGGAGCGCCCGGGTCTTCACGACGGTCTCGAGCTCGCGCGTCAGCTTGGCGATGCGATCGCGGATCTGGCGGCGGTCGGCCTCGATCTGGGTCTCGCCGGGGCCGCCAAGGAAGCCGAAGCCGCCGCGCTGGCGCTCAAGGTGGGTCCAGCTGCGGACCAGACGGCTTTTCTGATAGTTGAGGCTGGCAAGCTCGACCTGGAGCCGGCCCTCTCGCGTGCGGGCGCGCGCACCGAAGATTTCAAGGATCAGGCCGGTGCGATCGATCACCTTGCAGCCGAGCGCGCGCTCGAGATTGCGCTGCTGAATCGGCGAGAGCGTCGCATCGACCACCACGAGCATCGCCGACCGCTCGGCGACAACTGCCTTCAGGCCCTCGACCTTGCCGCTGCCAAGCAAGGTCGCAGGCCGTGGCGCATGCAGCTCGATCGCCTCGGCGTGCACGATCTCGAGCCCGATCGCCCGGGCGAGGTTGACCGCCTCCTCGACCCTGGCGTCTCGATCGCGCTCAATCGGAGCGGCGGCCCCGGGTTGTGCAGCCAGCCCCTCCCCCCGCTGGCCCCGCCTGAGGCGTCGGGAGAGGGCGACATGGACGACGATGGCGCGCCCGGGCGAATTCGCGACGCTGGTACGGTCAAGCGAACTCACGTCAGACGTCGGCCTCGTCCTTGCCGCCCTCGAACAACTGGATCGGCTGGCCGGGCATCACGGTCGAGATCGCGTGCTTGTAGACGAGCTGAGAATGATTGTCGCGACGGAGCAGGACGCAGAAATTATCGAACCAGGTCACTACGCCCTGCAACTTGACGCCGTTCACAAGGAAGATCGTGACCGGCATTTTGCTTTTGCGCAGATGGTTGAGGAAAGTGTCTTGAAGGTTTTGGGTCTTCTCTCCAGACATTGAGTTGTCCCCTATTCTGTTTTTTCGGGACGGCCAGGGCCCCCTCCACGCGGTTTTCTCAACATTGTCCGCGCACACTGACGCATCGCCGGCCGCAGCACCAGCGTCGCCGATACCTAATATGGTACGACAGTGTGGCGCGACAAAGGCCGCAATTGCTTATCACGCGGAAAATTGATCGATCAGGCGTCGACTCGGCCGCGATAGTGGTCGATGCAGAGCTGACGCAGCGTGCGACCGACGCTGCCGGGGTAGCGATTGCCGATCGGGCGCTGGTCGACCGCAACGACCGATCTCACCAGGGACGTCGTGCTGGTCAGAAAGGCCTCGCGAGCGCCGAGCAACTCCTCCACCGAGAATGGGCGCTCGATCACTTGGAATCCCGCGGCGCGGGCCATCGCGAGCACCGTCGCGCGGGTGATGCCGGGCAGAATCTCCGGCCCGAGCGGCCGCGTGATCAGACGACCCTCACCATCCACGATCCAGGCATTGGTCGAGGCGCCCTCCGAAACCGTGCCGTCGCCGCGCACGAACCAGGCCTCGAACGCGCCCGCCTCGCGCGCCTTCTGCTTAGCGAGCGCATTGGGTAGAAGGCCGATCGATTTGATGTCGCAGCGGCCCCAGCGGATATCGGGGGTCGTAATCACCTCAATGCCCTTGTCCTCGGCATTGCTCGGCCAGGACAGGTGCTTGGCGCTGACCACGACCGCTGGTTTGACCGGCACCTTGGGAAAGCCGTGATCACGTGGTGCCTCGCCCCGCGTCGCCTGGATATAGACCACACCGTCGCGCACGCGATTGCGCGCCAGGGTCTCGCGACACACGAATTCAAGCGCGCTCCGCGGCATGGGCGGCTGGATCCGCAGCTCCCGGAGCGAATAGGCCATGCGATCGAGATGTGCGGCGAAATCGATGATGCGTCCATCCATCACCGGCGCAACTTCGTAAATGCCGTCCGCGAGCTGGTAGCCGCGATCCTCGATCCCGACAGCGGCCCGGCGCTGCACCTGATAGGTGCCGTTGACAAAGGCGATGCGTGACATCGGTGGACCTCAGAAGAACTCCATGCGCACCGCGAAGGCCTGCTCGAACTTCTTGATCGCGGTCTGCGCGACGAAGGTGACCACGCGGTCCTTCGGTTTGATGACGGTATCGCCGCGCGGAATGATGACCTCCTCGCCCCGGACAATCGCGCCGATCAGCACGCCGGCTGGAAGCTTGAGATCACGCAGCGGATTCCCAACCAGGGGCGAAGTTTCGAGCGCCTCGGCCTCGACGATTTCCGCAAGACCGTCGCGTACCGAATGCACCGCGTGAATGCGCCCACGCCGGATGCGCTGGAGGATGGTCGAGACGGTCGACTCGCGCGGGCTGACCGCCGCATCGATACCGAGCGGCCCGACCAGCGTCATGTAGCTCGGGCTGTTGATCAAAGCGAGCGCGCGCTTGCAACCGGCGCGCTTGGCCAGAAGCGCCGTTAGGATATTGACCTCGTCATCATTGGAGACGGCGATCATCGCCTCGCTCTCGCGAATGCCGGCTTCGTCCAAAATCTCTTTCTCGAGAGCGTCGCCGTTGATGACGACCGTGCGGCCGAGCTTTTCGGCCAGCAGACGGGCGCGCTCCGGATCGACCTCGATCAGCTTGAGGTTGAGGCCCTTATGGGCATTCTCCAGGTCGTCGGCCAGGAAGTGACCGACATTGCCACCGCCCACGATCACCATGCGGCGCGCTTCCTTCTCCTCATGGCCGAAGGTGGACATGGCACGATCGAGATGGCTCGACTCAGTGACGAAATAGACCTCGTCGCCGATCAGCATCTGGTCTTCGCCCCGCGGCACGATGATGCGATCATTGCGCACGATTCCGAGCACCACGATGTTGAGGCGCGGAAAAATCTCAGTCAGCTGCCTCAACGGCGTATCGACCACCGGGCAACCCTCATCGCAGCGGACGCCGATCACTCTCAATCGACCGTGGCCGAACGGAATCATGTCGAACGCGCCCGGCACTTCGAGACGGCGCGAAATCGCACGCGCCACCTCGATCTCAGGCGAGATGATCAAATCGATCGGCAGGTGCTCGCGCCGGTAGAGCTCGGCCCAGGCGGGGTCGAGATAGGTCTGGGCGCGAATGCGCGCGATCTTCTCGGGCACCTCGAAGAGGGAATGGGCGACCTGGCAGGCCACCATGTTCACCTCGTCGAAATGGGTGACCGCGATCAGCATGTCTGCATCGCGCGCGCCGGCCCGATTGAGGATGTCCGGGTGCGCGGCGTTGCCGATGATCGTGGTGACCTCGAGCGTATCCGCCATCTTGCGGACAACATCGGCGCGGTTGTCGATCACGGTAACGTCGTTGCCTTCGCCGGCCAAATGACGGGCGATGCTCGAGCCCACCTGCCCTGCCCCGCATACGAGTACCTTCATGGGCCGTGTCCAGCCTCTGTTTTCTTAAGGAGCAGGCTCAGGGTGTGCGCTCGCGCGGGCGCTCATCATCGCCTATGCCGAGCGACTTCAGCTTGCGATGTAGCGCCGAGCGCTCCATGCCGACGAACTGGGCGGTGCGCGAGATATTGCCGCCAAAGCGCCCGATCTGCGCCATGAGATAGTTGCGCTCGAACACCTCGCGCGCCTCGCGCAGCGGCAGGCCCATGATCTCGGTCGAGCCATCGACACGGGTAAGCGGCACGGTCGCGGCGGTGAGCTCTGGTGGCAGCATGTCGGCACGGATGGGCGCGTTGACGTCGCCACCCGCCATGATCACGAGCCACTCGACGACGTTGCGGAGCTGGCGAACATTTCCGGGCCAATCATAGGACTGAAGCACGGCCAAGGCGTCGGGCCCGATCTTGCGCCGCGGCAGGCCCGAGGACTCTGCGGCACGCGCCAGGAAATGCGAGACTAGCTCCGGCACGTCATCGCGCCGCTCGGCCAATGCCGGCAACCGCATCGGCACGACATTCAATCGGTAGAACAGGTCCTCACGAAAACGCCCAGCCTCGATCGCGCTCTTGAGATCGCGGTTGGTGGCCGCGATCACCCGTACATCAACCTGGATCCGGTGGCTGCCGCCGACGCGCTCGAAGCTCTGGTCCTGGAGCACGCGAATGATCTTCGCCTGCGTCTCGAGCGGCATGTCGGCAATCTCGTCGAAATAGAGCGTGCCACCATGGGCGCGTTCGAACATGCCGACGCGACGCGAATTCTGCCCGTCGTCCGGCTCGAACTCGGAGCCAAAGAGCTGCGCCTCCAGCCCCTCGGGCCCCATCAAGGCTGCATTGACCACGATCAGCGGCCCGTCCGCGCGCCTGGAATGCGCGTGAATATAGCGGGCCAGTGTCTCCTTGCCTGAGCCCGCAGGGCCGGTGATGAACACGCGGCTGCCGGTCGGCGCCACCTTCTGCGCCGCCGCGCGGAGCGCATTCATCGCGGCGGTATGGCCGACCATGGCGGTCTCGTTGCCGACGCGCAGGCGAAGCTCGGCATTCTCGCGCTTAAGTCGTGCCGCCTCGAGCGCGCGCGCCACCAGGACGAGCAGCCGATCGGTCTTGAATGGTTTCTCGATGAAATCATAGGCGCCGCGCTTGATGGCGGTCACCGCTGTTTCGATATTGCCATGCCCGCTGATCATGAGAACCGGCAGTTCCGGATGCATGGCCCGCACGCGCTCGAGCAGTTCCATGCCATCGAGTTGGCTGCCCTCGAGCCAGATGTCGAGGATGGCGAGCGCCGGCGGCGGCATTGCATCGATGAGCGCGAGCGCGCTCGTGCTATCGGCGGCGACGCGCGCCGAATAGCCTTCGTCTGCAAGGATGTCGGCGAGCAACGAGCGGATATCGGGCTCGTCATCGACGATCAGGATTTCGGCTGGCATCAGGCGCTTCGCTTCGAAACGATTCGCTCGGCTTCGGAAGCGTTATCCCCACGCGCGGCGAATGCAAGGCCGATTCGCGCGCCGCCCCCGGGCCGATCGGTGAG
>VGET01000084.1 GCA_016869195.1 Alphaproteobacteria bacterium
CGGCACGGCGGTGAAGTCAATCACCAGCGCCCGATGGGTGTCGGCAATTCGATCAAGAACCGAGCCGATCGACGCGGCAGCACCGAAAAAGAACACGCCGGAGATGCGGTACACTACAACGTTGGGGTCGACGTCCCTAGCTTCGTCATAGGGCCTGCGGCTGCCATTGGCGTCATCGGCGCGGTCTTCTCCGACGAAGGGGTTGTGTGTTTCCACGGATGTCGACTTCGACATGCGGTGGATGAAGAGAACCGAGCCGAGTGCAAAGCCGACAATGATCGCCTCGGTCAGATCGCGAAAGATCGTGAGCAGCAGCGTCACGATCAGCACGGAAGCGTCGCCGCGCGAGGCGCGAAGCAGATTCCAGAAGGCCTGCTTCTCGACCATGTTCCACGCGACGATGGCGAGCACGCCGGCGAGCGCCGCGAGCGGAATGAAGCGCGCGAGCGGCGCCGCGATCACCATGAACAGGAGGAGGAACACGGCGTGCAACATGCCGGAGATCGGGCCATGGGCGCCGGCCCGCACGTCGGTGGCGGTTCGGGCGATCGTGCCGGTGACGCAGAAGCCTCCGAACAAGGCTGAGGCGACGTTGGCGACGCCTTGGCCGACCAGTTCGCAGTTCGAGCGGTGGCGCCTTCCCGTCATGCCGTCGGCGACAACCGCGGAGAGCAGGGATTCGATCGAGCCCAGGAGCGCAAACGCCACCGCGTTGGGGAGCACCGACTGGATCTTTTCAAGACTGAAGTCCGGCAGCGCCGGCGCCGGAAGTAGGTTTGGGATCCCGCCGAAACGCGAGCCGATGGTCGCAACCGGCAGGTCAAAGATTCCGGTCAAGGCGGCGGCGGCGACAACCGTGATCAATACGCCGGGCCAATGAGGCCGTACCTTCTTTAGTCCGACGATGATCGCGATCGAGGCGATCGCGACGGCGCAAGTCGCAGCGTCGATGGTTGGCAAAACGGACCAAAGGACAGGAATCTTCTCCAGCAGCGGTCCCGGCTCTTGCCCACTTAGGGTCAGGCCGAGCAGTTCCTTGAACTGACTTGCGAAGATGATCACCGCGATGCCAGCGGTGAAGCCAACCGTGACCGGATAGGGGATGAACTTGATGTAGGTGCCGAGGCGCAGCAATCCGATGGCCGACAGCATCAAGCCCGATAGAAACGTTGCGAGAATCAGCCCATCCATCCCATGGGCGACGACGGTTCCCGCAACCAATACGATGAAGGCACCGGCCGGCCCGCCGATCTGAAACCGGCTGCCTCCAAGCGCCGAGACCAGGAACCCGCCGATGATCGCGGTGTAGAGCCCCTGCGCCGGGGTTGCGCCGGAGGCAATGGCAATGGCCATCGAAAGCGGCAGGGCGATGATCGCAACCGTCAGGCCCGAAATCGCATCGGCCCGAAGATTCCGGAGGGTGTAGCCTTCGCGCAGAATGGTGACGAGCTTTGGTGTGTAAAGCTCGGCGAAGCTGGGCCCGATGGGGCGAGGCAGTGTGGGGGCTTGGCCTGTCATTCGCGATCGTTCTAGGCGAACTTGGTTAACGCATGAGATTTGCTCACCGCGCCTTGACCTTCGGCATCACTTCCTCGGCGAACCAGGTCATGGCGTCGAGCGTCTGTGGCAAATCCGCCCTCATGAAACGAAACATCAGGGACGTAACGCCGAGCTTGGTGAAGGCGTCGATATCGGCCGCCATATCATCAGCGCGGCCGGTGAACAGCTTCGGGTCGCCGCTCGGGAGTTTTTCCCGATGGTCGCCCGGCGGCCAAACCACCCACGAGGCAATCTTGATGTTGTCCGGGTTGCGCCCCGCCTCCTCGGCGTAGCGGCGCACCTTCTCGATGCCGGCCTTGAACTTGGGCAGGGTGTCGAGCGGATGTTTCGGGTTGCTGCAGATTGGATACCAGCCATCTGCATAGCGCGCGGTGCGGCGCATGGCAGGTTCGGTCTCACCGCCGACCCAGATTGGGATGCCGCCCTTCTGCACCGGGCGCGGTGAAAAGACAATTCCCTCGACATTGCAGTACTGGCCCTTGTAGCGGGGCTCGGGGTTGGTCCAGAGCTCGCGGTATATCGCGACGTATTCGTCGGTCACCTTGCCGCGTTCGGCGAATGGAGGCGCGCCGACGGGCGCGAACTCCTGCTCCATCCAACCGACGCCGATGCCGCATACCACGCGCCCGTTGGACAGGAGATCGGCGGTCGAGAGCAACTTCGCGGTCAGGACCGGGTGCCGATACGGCACCACGAGCACCGAGAGCAGGAGGCGCGCCTTTTTGGTTACGCCTGCCAGATAGGCCAGCATGGCGAGCGGCTCGAGCACGTCGCCGCCCTCGTTCTGCCCCGCGACATATTTGCCATCGAGCGTGTAGGGGTAGCGCGAGTGAATGTCGGCGGTCGGGAAGATGATGTGGTCGGGGATGGCAAAGATGCCGAAGCCGAGCTGCTCGCCGCGGGCCGCGATCAGCGAGAGCGTGTCGGGCCGCGCGAGCGGGCCGCCATTGGGCAGATTGAAGCCGAACTCCATCCGATCCCCCCATCGATTCATCATGTTCTGTCTGACCGCAACTATGCCCCGCCGCGCTGCCCTCGGCATAGAGGTCCGATGAATTTCAACAAAGCCCCGCGTCGCGTGGATTTGCCCACCTGATCCAAAGTCAAGGCTGGTCTTGCGCCCGGCCGAACCCAAGATGACACTGTCTCGGGTCGGGTGTTGCGTGGGTCTCGATCGTGGTTAACGTCGCATACGAAGCACCGTGGGTGGAACTCAGGCGGTACGAACAGGGGACCGCCGCCCATGAGCACGCCCTCGTATTGGCGGCGATGGGGCTGACCTATCGCCTGGTTCGCCACCCGGATGGGATCGGCCTCGATGTGGTGCGTGACGAGGCGCTGCGGGCCGACTACGAGCTCGCGGCCTATGATGAGGAAAATCGTCCACAGGCTGAGCACAGGTCCGGCGAGATCGTCTCATCGGGCATTGCCGCAGCCGGATTTGCGGGGGCGATTGCCTTCCTGCTGCTGATTGCCACCAAGGGCCAATGGCTCGGTGTCGACTGGTTGGCAGCGGGCAGCGCGCAATCCGGCCTTATCTCAAAAGGCGAATGGTGGCGGGCGATCACGGCGCTCAGCCTTCACGCCGATTTCGCGCACCTGATCGGCAATCTGATCCTCGGCAGCCTGTTCGCGATGATGCTCTCCGAACGCCTTGGCGCGGGCGTTGCATGGTTCACCATCGTCCTGGCCGGCGCCGCGGGCAATGCGCTGAATGCCTGGGTGCAGGTCGCGGGCCACACCTCAGTCGGTTCCTCGACCGCGGTCTTTGCGGCGCTTGGCCTCTTGGCCGCGTTGAGCTGGAGCAGAGGCCGCGCGTTTGGTGCCCGCGGTATGCGCCGATGGCTGCCTTTAGCAGGCGGAGTGCTGCTGCTCGCCTTTCTCGGCGTCGGTGACGAGCGCACCGACCTCTACGCCCACATCTTCGGCTTCGGGTGCGGCGCTGTTCTTGGCGTGCCTCTGTCGCTCATGAGCCAAGCGTCAGCGCACCGCCCCAGGCTTCAGCTCGGGACCGGGCTCGCGTCCTTCGTGTTGTTCGCACTCGCCTGGCTTGTCGCCCTGAGCTGACCCGGCGATCTCAGTGTTTCAGGAGGGAGTTCACGGTGGTGCCGTGCCAACCGGCGCGCCGCTTCTCCCAATAGCGCTGCCGAATAGCGCTGGTCTGAAGACCGGGCGCGCCATTGCCGAGCGGTCGATCATTGACCCGGGTGACCGGGATGATCCCGCCTGCGGTCGTTGACAGGAACGCCTCCGGTGCCTCGAGCAGCGCTTCGGGCGGCAGGTTCGTTGCCTTGGTCTCCAGGCCGAGATCCCTGGCGAGATCAAACACCGTGCGGCGCGTGATGCCCTCGAGCAGGTTCTCGCCCGGCGTCAGCAGGGTCTTGCCCCGCACGATCCAGATATTGAAGCCGGCACCTTCGGACAATTGGCCCTGCATGGAAAGCAGCACCGCGGCGTCGGCGCCGTGGTCGAGCGCCTCGAAGGTCGCCTTGGTCAGGTCCATGCGGTTAAAGTTCTTCGCCTTTTGATTGATCGCCTCATCCGGTGCCCGGCGCGTTTCGGCGATCCACAGATGAGCGCCGCTCTCGGCTTTGTCGCGCGGCACCACCCAATAATAGGGCACGGCGTATACGTAGAAGCCGTTCTCGCAATCGCGTGGATCACCGAGCGCAACGCCGCCGCGATATTGCCCGCGCGTACCGCACATGAAGACGCAGGCATCCTCATAGCCCGAGCGGTCGATGCACTCGGCCGAGATTCGTTTCAGCTCGTCGCGGCCGACCGGCAGTTTGATGCGGATGGAGCGGCACGAGGTTTCGAAGCGATCGAGATGGTCGTCCAGCCGGAAAAACGTCCGACCTGTGGCCGAGACGACATCGAAAACGATGTCGCTCTTGGTCACCGCCGGGTCGACGATGGAGATCTTCGCCGCCTTGAGCGGCATGAACTGACCCTCGAAATACGCGATACTCTCGCCCGGCATTAGCCGCACTCCTTGCTGAAGACCTGTCTCGGCCCGAGCCTATTCAAGCCGTGGAAAGGCGGTCAAGCGCGTTTCCAAGTGGACGTGGCACCGAGGCCCATTGAACCCGGTCGGCGGCCGGGCGATGCTGTCTGAGACGCCCAAGCGAAAGGACCGAGCGATGGCAACCAAGATGGCGGTGGCGAAGCCCAAGGTTCCGAAGATGAAAGCGACGCCGGGCGGCTCGACCTATGTGCGACCCGCCGAGATGGAATGGAAGCCGACCCAGTTCGACAAGGTCTGGATCAAGGTGCTGTATGAGGACAAGGCTGAGGGCGAGATGACCTGTCTCGTCAGGCTCGATCCGGGCGCCTATCTCCCCATGCACATTCATCCGGAGATCGAGCAGGCGCTCGTGCTCGAGGGCTCCATGAGCGATCATGATGGCACGGCCTATGCAGGCGACTATGTCTGGCGCCGGCCGGGCTCGACGCACGACAATCACAGCGAGACCGGCGCGCTCGTCTTTGCGGTCTATCGCAAGCCGAACATCTTCCAGCACTCGAGCGGACTAAAGAACGGCGGGCGCTAAGGCTGGCCGGGCGGTCGAGATTATCCGATGCCGAGCGGCGTACGCACGCCGGGCCTGGAAGAGCTGCGCGCGCTCGCATCAAGGCTCGGCTTGCGGCTGAGCGACGCCGAGCTCGCGAGCTATCGCGGGCTCATGGGCGGCGTGCTCAACGCCTATCGCCGTGTCGAAGAGATCGCGCCCTCGGCGCCTGCCGTGAAGTACCCGCGCGCACCGGGCTGGAAGCCGGCGCCGCAGGAGAATCCGTTCAACGGCTGGTATCGACGCACCGAGATCAAGGGCGCGGAGCGCGGACCGCTTGCCGGTAAGCGCATTGCGGTCAAGGACGGCATCTGCGTCGCGGGCGTGCCCATGATGGCCGGTTCGCGCGTGCTCGAAGGCTTCACGCCCGATGTCGATGCCACCGTCATCACGCGACTGCTCGATGCCGGCGCAACGATCGCCGGCAAGGCCAACTGCGAAGACTGCTCGTTCACGGGCTCCGGCCATAGCTGCGCGAGCGGGCCGGTGCGCAATCCACACAGGCCGACGCACTCGCCAGGCGGCTCATCGAACGGCAGCGCGGTCGTGATCGCGGCAGGTGATGTCGAGATGGCGCTTGGCGCCGACCAGGGCGGCTCGATTCGCATTCCGGCCGCTTGGTCGGGCGTCGTTGGGCTCAAGCCGAGTTACGGCCTCGTGCCCTATACCGGCGCGATGGTAATGGAGATGACGCTCGACCACATCGGTCCGATGGCGGATCGCGTGGAGAACATCGCACGCCTCCTCAGCGTTATGGCGGGGCCGGACTCGCTCGATCCGCGCCAGCGCGGCGTGCTGCCGGCCAACCATGTGCGGGACTATCTGCCCGCGCTCGGGCAAAGCGTGAAGGGCCTCCGCATTGGGCTTCTGAAGGAGGGCTTCAGCCTCGAGCCGAACGAGGCGCTTGGCCTGCCTGGTGGCGAGCCGGTGGTCGACCGCAAGGTGCGCGCGGCGCTGAAAGAGCTGGGGACGCGCGGCGCCATTGTCGACGAAATTTCGGTGCCGATGCATCGCGACGGCACGTGCATCTGGCTCGCGATCCATGTCGAAGGCCCGGCGGAGGTGATCAAGAGCAACGGCCTCGGCTCAGGCTGGCAGGGTTGGTACAACACGGCGCTCGCCGAGGGCTTCGCCAAAGGTTTCCGCGCCCGCGCCGATGACCTGTCGCACACCGTCAAGCTCGTGCTCCTGATCGGCGAGTACATGCGCCAACAGCATCACGGCCTTTATTACGCGATGGGACAGAACCTGCGGACGTCCCTGCGCCAAGCCTATGACGAGGTGTTCAAGTCCTACGATCTCATCGCCATGCCGACCGTGCCGTTCCGCGCGACACCGCTGCCGGCGCCCGATTGCTCGATCGAGGACTATGTCGCCTTCGGGCTGAACATGATCCACAACACCGGCCAATTCGATGTCACCGGCCACCCGGCGATCAGCGTGCCCTGCGGGATGGAGGACGGTTTGCCGATCGGGCTGATGTTGGTCGGTCGCCATTTTGAGGACATGACGGTCATCCGCGCGGCCGATGCCGTCGAGCGCATCGCCGATTGGCGGACGATGTAGCGGTGAAAGAGACGACGGGAGGCGCCGTGAGGCGCTCTCCCGTCTCACACAACGGGTTATTTCACTTCGTTCGAGAAGAAATTCGCCCTGATCTTCTCGACATCGACGGCAGCCATCTCGGCCGAGAGCTTGTAGCCGTCTGCATCGGCCTTGACCTTGGCGCGGTCAAAATCGTTCGCCGGCTTGACGAAGTCGTTGGTCAGCACCTTGGCCGCATCGACATCGACCGAGAGCTGGCCGATTTGCCGGAGCGTTTTGAAGAAGAGCTCCCACTGCGCCATGTCGTGCCAGCCCCAGCCCTGGCGCTTGTCCATGTCACCGCGGAACACAGTGGCGAGCTGCATCTGCGATTCGGTGCCAAGCTCAGGCCCGACGTTCTTCTGAACGATCGGGTATTGCTTGAACACGACCTCGGTCGCGGCGCGCGGGTTGTGATGACCGAATTCGAGCCCCATCGCCCAGCCGCGCAGATATTTCTCAAGAGCCGCGCGCTTGTCGGCGTCCTCCGTATCCTTGCGCCGGATGACGAAGGAGTTGGCCGGCAATTTCGAGTGCTTGATGCCGATCCAATAATCGAACTTGAGGCCCTTGCCGGTCCAATCCGCCCGGAGGCCCTCCCACGAGAGCGCCGCATCGCCCTGGCCGCTCGCAAGCACCGTACCCCATTGCGGCCAGCCGGCTTCGACAAACTTGACCTTTTTGGGGTCGGCTCCGGCTGCGGCGAACATTGGCGCCGCAATCGACTCCCACCCGGCGGAGCCGAGCAGAACGGTCTTTCCTTCGAGCTGCTTTAGGTCCTTCACGCCTTCGCCAGGGCGAAAGGCGAAGTCAAACACGTCATAAGCGCCCATATGGAAGACGGAGATCAAATCCATCTTGTTCTCGATCGCGAACGAGAACACGCCGGGTGACGGGTAGCCCATGTCGGCTTGGCCGAGATCGACCATTTTTATTGTTGCCGTGGCATCAGAAGGGCCAGGCTCCATCGCGGTGTTGAGGTCGCCGAAATAGCCCATTTCCTTGGCGACCCAATAGGGATAGTCGTCCAGCACTTCAAGCGTGCCGCGCGGCGAGATCCAGGTCAGCTTCTCATAGCCCGCGGCATGTGCCGCGCGAGACCCGAGACCGCCGCCGAGCGCGGCCGCAGTGACCACGCCTGCCGCTGAGACCTTCAGGAAATAGCGACGACTGATGTCCGAACCCATGCCTGACTTGAGGTTACTCATCTCCACCACCCTCTGTTGTGGCCACCCGCGGCGGCCTGTGCTTCGGCTGGCGCAGTCAGTGCCCAGCCAATCCCTCTTGAGTCGATCATGCTTGCCAGCTCGCCCACTTCTTCCCAATCAGGAAGAAGATGACGTAAATCAAGATTCCGAGGAACGAGAGGATCAGGATGACCGCGAAGAACTGCGGCATCTGGATCATGGAAGAAAACGTCGTCAGCCGATTGCCGAGGCCGAAGCCGCCACCGACCATCTCAGCGCCCACCGCGGTCAAGAGCCCGAAGATCGCGCCGATCATCAGCCCCACGACGATCATGGGCAGCGCCATCGGCACCCGGATCTTCAGGAAGATCTGAAATGTCGACGCCCCGAAGGATCGCGCGAGCGCGATCTTGGCAAGATCAACCCGCCTGAAGCCTGTGGCCGAGTTTATCATCACCATCGGGCCCGACGCGAGCGCCACCGCGATGATGCGGGGCTCATAACCGAAGCCGAAGCGCAGAATCAGCAGCGGCACCAGCGCGAGCATCGGCATGGTGATCAGCATCAGGATGTAAGGCGCAACGATCTTCTCGATGAAAGGAAATTGCGTGATGACGGCCGCAAGAATAAGGCCTATCACCGCGCCCAGCACGTAGCCGGCTGAAAGCTCCACCAGCGTATGCAGCAGATGCTCCCAGATGAACTGGAAGTCGGTGTAGAAGGCGACAGCGATCGCGCTCGGCGGCGGCATCACGTATTGGGGTACGTTGAGTCCGCGAAGTAGACCTTCGGCGCCGCCGATCATCACGACCGCAACCAGAATGATCGCCAAAATCTCGCCAAACTGGCGGGCGCCGCCGCGCCCCATCAGCGCCGACCAATTGGTGATCGAAACGCCCTGATCGGCCTGGCCATTGCCGCGGCCGCGCTCAAAGGTCGGGATTTTGTCGGCGAGCTGCTTGTCAACCATGGGCGGATCCCTCGCGAGCGCCTGCGGTTCTGTTTGACGTCGTCATCGTGGGGCGGTGCTGAATCTCGGCCTTGATCGCGTTCACCAAATCGAAAACCTCGCGGGTTGCCATGATGTCGAGCGAGCGCGGACGCGGGAACGGGATGTCGAATACCTTGGCCAGGCGGCCGGGGCGCGCGGTCATCACGAACACGCGGTCCGACAGGAACACCGCCTCGGCGATGTTATGGGTGATGAAGACGATCGTTTTACGCGTCTCGAGCCAGATCTCCTCGAGCAGCATGTTCATCTCATCGCGGGTGAAGGCATCGAGCGCACCGAACGGCTCGTCCATCAGCAGCACGGAGGGCTTGAACGAGAGCGCGCGCACGATCGAAGCGCGCTGCTGCATGCCGCCCGAAAGCTCCCGCGGAAACTTCCCGACGAAATCGGTCAGGCCGACCCGTTCGAGCAGATGGTCGATCCAGGTCTGATCTGGCTTCTCGCGCTTGATTTCAAACGGCAGACGGATGTTGCGCGCGAGATTGCGCCACGGCAGTAGATTGGCCTCCTGAAACACCATTCCGATTTGCGGGTGTGGGCCGGTGACCGGCTGATCATCGAGGGTGATGTGGCCGCTGCTCAAACTATGTAGGCCGGCCATCGACCACAACAGGGTGGTCTTGCCGCAACCGGAAGGACCTACGACGCAGGCAAATTCACCATCGCCGATATCCATGGAGTAGTTGTCAAGTGCCGATAACGGCCCCGACTTGGTGTCGTAGATTTTTATTGCGCTCTTGACTGACATCTTCACCCGAGCGGGTGAGGTCGTTGCCAAAGCCATGGCGCTGCATCCCTTGTCTTTTACCTTAGGCCGAGCTTAGCGGCGAAAATCTTGTCTGAGAACCGTCTTTCGGCGTTTTCGTGTGAAACATGGCAAGACCGATGGGACGCCGCCGATCGCCCAACAACCACCGTTTGGGACGCGCGTCCAACTTGGAGGCGAGTCGCGCCGATGCTACGCTTGATCGACGTGAAGAAGCGTCGCGCGTGACCTCACATCTATATCGAGTAGATCGAGCGGAAAAGCGATGTTCCTGAGGCCATCAGAATGATGCGCGCCGTCGTCTGCACAGGTCTCAATCAGGTGTCGGTCGAAGAGATTGATGTCCCTGAGCCAGCGGCGCGCGAGGTGCGCATCAAGATGATCGTCGCAGGGCTGTGCCATACCGACCTCTCTGTTGTGCGCGGCAGTTTCGACGTGCCAAAGCCCGTCGTACTCGGACATGAAGGCTGCGGCATCGTCGATAAGGTCGGACCCGGCGTGACCGAGGTTGCGGCCGGTGATCCCGTCGTGTGCTCGATCATCATGCCCTGCCATGCGTGTGCGCAATGTGATCGCGGCGCCTATTCCGTGTGCGACCAATGGTTCGCGACCGCGTTCAGCGGCATCATGCCGGATGGGACCCGGCGCTTGAGCCGGCGAGGCGAGCCGCTCAATAGTTTCTTCGCCCAATCGTCCTTTGCCGAATATGCCGTGTTGCCGGTTTCCGCGGTGGTCAAAGTGCGCCGTGATGCGCCGCTTGAGAAGCTCGCGGGCCTCGCCTGCGGCGTTTCGACCGGACTCGGCGCGGCGATGGTGCGAGCTCCCGTGACACCCGGCGCGACGGTTGCCGTGCTCGGCGCCGGTGGCGTTGGCCGCGCGACCATGTTGGGCGCCCGCGCGCTCAAGGCCTACCGCGTCATTGCGGTCGATCTGGTTTCGAGCAAGCTCGACGCCGCCTTGGCGTCCGGCGCGGCGACTCACGCCGCGCTCGCGGGACCGAACATGGTGGACGATGTCCTGAAGCTCTCGCCCGCTGGCAAGGGCGTCGATTTCTTCTATGACGCGGTCGGCGCGTCACACACGATCGAGAGCGCAATCGCGGCCACGCGCGCGGGCGGCACTATCGTTGCCATCGGCATCATGAAGAACGATCTTGAATATCAGGTGCCGTTGCGTGGCCTGATCAACGAGAAGATCATCACCGGCACCAACGGTGGTTCCATCGTGCCGCGGCGTGATATTCCGCGCTTCGTCGATCTCATGATGGCTGGCGAGCTGCCCTTCGATCAGATCACGGACCGCTACTATGATCTCGCGCAGGTGGCCGATGCGTTTTCCGATCTCGAGCACCATCGGATGACCCGCGGCGCGTTTCGCTTTCAGCATCCTTGACGATTGAGGTGGGGCCATGAACCTCAGCGCCACTAAGAATCCTTCTGCGCCGCCCGTCATGCGCACGCGCCTTTTGTCGCCGGAGATGCGCGCGCGCTTCGAACGACTCGACGTCGACCTGAAGGAGGGGCTGGTCCCCGCCTGGGTCTTCGGCTCCGACCCCGAGCTCTATGCGCTCGAGCGCGAGCGTCTGTTTCCGCGAGTGTGGACATTCGTCGGCCATGAATCAGAAATCCCAAGCCCTGGCGATCACGTGCTCCGCTATGTTGGCGAAGATTCGTTCCTGTTCATCCGTGGCGGCGATGGCGTCATTCGCCTGCTCTTCAACGCTTGCCGCCATCGTGGCGCGCAGATCTGCGCGGTCGAGCGTGGCAACAGCAAGGGCTTCCAGTGTCCCTATCATGGCTGGACCTATTCGAGCACGGGCGAGCTAGTCGCGGCGCCGACGCAGGACGAGGCGATGGGCGGCCTCGATCGGAGCCAATGGGGCCTCATCGCCGCGCCTCGGCTTGAGCGCTATCACGGCTTCTATTTCGCCTGCCTCGATGCCAAGGCGCCCTCGCTTGAGGCCTATCTCGGCCATGCCGCCTATTACCTCGACATTTTTTTTGGACTGTTCGACGACCTCGAAGTGGTGGGTGTGCCGCAGCGCTATATGTGGCCGACGAGCTGGAAGGCCGGCTTTGATGGCTTTGGCGATGACTATCACCTGATCACCCTGCATCGCTCCTGTTCCAAATCGGCGCGATCACGATTCCTTATGCAGCGAACATCCTTGGCCACCACGTCATCGCGGGCGGTGGACACAACATCACGATCTCGATCGCGCCAAGCGATGAGACGGCGCTGTGGGGCTATCCCAAGGAGGTCACAGACCGGTACTCGTTCGACAAACTGGATCCGCTGCAGGCCGACCTTGCGCGTCGTGCACGGGTGCTGGTTGGCACCATCTTTCCAAACTTTTCCTATCTGATCATTCCACTTACCGGCACCAAGGGGCAGCCGGCGGTCGCGTTTGCCCAGGTGCGGCTCTGGCAACCGCGTGGTGAGAACAGGATGGAGGCCTGGAGCTGGACGCTGGTGCCCAAGCGCGCGCCGGCC
>VGET01000085.1 GCA_016869195.1 Alphaproteobacteria bacterium
TTCCTGCGCCAGGGCGCCAAGGGCAGAGAGGGCTTCGTTCGTTTTCATATTTCTATATTTATAGATATATAGGTAATTATGTCAAGGGCTTTGCGTGCCCTTTCTCAGGGAGCGGCGTCAGAGCGACTTCAGGAACGCGATCAGCGCGGCGCGATCCGCGGCGCGGGCCACGCGGAAGCGCTCGCGCGCGATGCTGGCCTCACCGCCATGCCAAAGGATCGCCTCGGCGAGATCGCGCGCGCGACCGTCATGCAGATAGCGAACCTGCTCGTCCGCCGCCGCCTCCTGGCCGAGGCCCCAGAGCGGGGCGGTACGCCATTCGCGCCCACTGGCTTGATGATCGGGCCGATGATCGGCCAAGCCCTCGCCCATGTCGTGCAACAGGAGGTCTGTATAGGCAGCGACGGCGCCGGTGGGAGCCGGTGGGCTTGGTAGCGCCGGCACATGACACAGGGTGCAGCCGAACTCGGTAAACAGGCGTTCCCCTCGCTCGGACGTCGCGTTTCGCGCCCCAAGCCGTTTCGGCGGGGGCAGATGACGTAGATAGGATTCGATCGCCTGAAGCGCCCGATCGCTTAACTCCAACGAACGATCGATGCTCATGCGCGCGCACTGATCCTGCGCCGGCGGGCAGTCCTCGAGCGGAAAGAGCGACGAGGTCACGCCCATATCGATGCGCGCGGCTTCGGCGGTCTGCTGACGCAGCGTCGGTTGGCCCGCCTTCCAGCCGAAGCGCCCGAGCGTTTCTCGCCCTGTCACGATGTCGACGACGCGGTTGGGCCGACCCGAAATGCCGTCGCGGTTTTCGTCGGTCGGATCGGCCAGAGCCTGAATGGCGTCCTCGGGCACGGCCTCCAGCGCACCGAGACCCCTCACTGCCGGCGGCATGCGCACCGAAATCAGCACGCGCTCGTCCAGGCGCGCGAACGCCATGTCGAGAAAGCCGTAATGCGGCTTCAGAAGCTCGAAGCCAGTGCCGTCGCCATAGCGCCGCTTGATCACGCTGTATTCGACGAAGGCGCGACCCTCGGGCGTTGCGCCTGGCACCGCCTGATCATTGAGCTGCACGCCATAGGCCGGGTGCGGCACGATCTCGCCGGCGAAATCGATCGAGAGCCGCACGACCATCTGGGTCAAGGGCTCGCCGAGCCGCAAGGGCGGGCGGCCGCGGCCGTTGTTCAAATGGCAGCCGGCGCAGCCCTCGACGTTGTAGGTGGGGCCGAGGCCCGATAGCAGCGCGCCCGACGTGCCCGGCGGCGCGACACGGGCCCTGAACAGCGCCTCGCCTTCGTCGATCTCGCCGGCCCACGCTGATGGCCGCGCTTGAGCGAGCACCAGGATCGACAGCAAGGAGAAGAACCCAACCAGGGCTGCCGCACGAAAGCCGCGCCGCGACGAAGCGGCCATTGAGAGCTTACTCCGCCGGCTGCGCGTTCGGAGCCGCACGATCATGAGTGCGCACGCCGCGGGTGAACATTGCGGCCGCCAGCGCAACCATCACGGCAACACCCGCCAGGACCGCGTAGACGCCAGAGAAGTCGCCGGTCGACCCTTGGAGCAGCGCGATCATCGGCACGGTCACCGCCGAGATGCTGATCGCAAGCACAAACTTCATGGCGTAAACGCGCGCGCGCCACGCCTCGGTCGTGTAGCGTGCCACCAGCGCGTCCTGGATGGGGATCTCGCCCAAAACCAGAAAAACGAGCGGGATCGTCACGATGAGCAGGCTGGCGTCGACCAGCACCCCCGTGAGCGCCAGGAGCGGCGCCTCGATCAGGCAGATGGCGAGCCAGATCGGGCGAATGGGGAAGCGATCGACCAGGAGCCCGACGCCGATCTGCGTGAAGGCGGCAACCGCGCTGATTATCGTAATGACCAGGCCGATGCGCGTGACCGAGCCCTCGAGGAAGCTCAGGCCGTGGTTGAACAGTGCCGGCATGCTCACGGTCATCGTGTTGAACACGAGGCCGCTGCCGAGCGCGCCGATCGCGAGCATCGCAAGGATGCCAATCGGAATGCGCAGCCGCTCTCCGTCTGAACCGCCTTTCCCGGCCCGCACCGCGTGAGTCGGCGGCCCGCCGCGCACCAGCGCAATGAACAGCGCGCCAAACACGAGCGAAATCACGCCAGGAATGATGAAGGCGTAGCGCCAGCCGATCGATTCGGTGATGGCGCCGGCGATCAAGGGCGCGAGGGCAACGCCCATATTGCCCCAGACACCGTTGAGGCCGAGCGCCTTCCCGACCTTGTCACGCCCCTCGACCACCATGGCGATGCCGACCGGGTGGTAGATCGACGCGAACAATCCGATGAAGGCGAGTCCGATGCCGATCTCGAGCGGGGTATCGGCAAAACCGGTCAGGATAGAGGCAATGCCGATGCCGACGAAGAAGACGGCGAGCACGCCCTTGCGCCCGAAGCGATCCGCGAGCCAGCCGGCTGGGAGGGCACCGGCGCCATAGGCGATGAAGCCGACCAGGGAATAGGCCAGGAGTTCCGAATAGGGTCGCTCCATCTTGATCACGAGGGCGAGCACAACCGTCGGATAAAGCAGCATGAACAAATGGGTCAGGAAGTGGCCCACATTCAGGAACAGAAATCTGGTCTGACCCGCGTTCATCATCGGTCCCCGCCACGGATGATCGCCCGGGCGGCACCATGCTACTGGACCCTGCGGGGAAGCGCCAATCTGCCGAGACGACCTCACCTTGGGTTGTTCGGGTGAGCCGACGGAAGTCAGCGTCGCGTTAACCAGCCTTCGGATTGTCGTGGCGTAAGGTACGACGGCTCGCGCTTGTGATTTCGTCGAGCGGCGCGCTTCGTTGATGCGTTGGAAGCCAGCCAGCGCCTTGAAATCGGGACGCGATGGTGGCACGGTCGCCCCACCAGGCGACACAAGCCGACCGCGGATCGATTTGTCGAAGGGGGTTGAGCATGGTTAAGGCGCACCGCCGGCGCTGGGGGATCGGCGCCGTGGCATTCGCCACGTTGTTGGCCTTCTTGGCCAGCGAAGGAACGGCCTTCGCCAAGTCCTGCGCAAGCGACGCAGACTACGCGGCATTGTCGTTGCGGGTGCTGCAGTCGGACCTCTTGGTCGCGGGGCTACGCTGCCGCAAGTCGGCCCAGTACGGCGAGTTCGTGACCCGCTTCAAGACCGAGCTCAAGAGCAATGGCGGCACGCTCAAGAAGTACTATTCCAAGCGCCATGGCGGCGGCGGCAGACGCCAGCTCGATCTGCTCGTGACCCGACTGGCCAATGACGCCTCGCGTCGTGCCGGCACCGACACGCACGGCTATTGCCGGCAGGTGCCCAATCTGTTCGACGAGGTGCTCAAGATCGACAAGGGCGGCCTGAAGCAGTTTGCCGCTTCGCGCCCCGAGGCCGGGGCACACGGGATCACGCGCTGCTCATCATCGCCGCTGAAGCTTGCGGTTTCCGACATCGAGCCGGCAGCGGGCAAACCCGAGAAAAAATCGAAAAAGAAGGCAGCCAAGTAGCGACAGTCTTCTCGCTGAAGTCGCTCGCCGCGGTTTGCAACAGGCGCCGCCCCTCGGGGCGGCGCTTTATTTTCTTGCCGGTTCATGGTGCGGCGATGGCCCGTCGCGGTCGATGTCAGGAGCGCCAAAAGGAAAGGGCGCCGGCCATCGGCCGGCGCCCCGTTAGTCGTACTGCGCGTCTTGCTCTACTCGAGCACGATCTCGACGCGGCGGTTCTGCGGCTCGCGCACGCCGTCATCGGTCGGCACGAGCGGCTCGGCCTCGCCCTTCGCAAACACCGCGATCGCGTCCTGCGCGATGCCGAGATTGACCAGCTCGGCCATGGCGTTGTTGGCGCGACGGAGCGAGAGACCCTCGTTGTACGACGCTGAGCCCGACCGGTCCGCATGGCCGGTGAGCACGATGCGCGCAACGCCCGCCTGCTTGGCGTAGTTGGCCGCTTCGGACAGGATGCCCATCGCTTCCTGCGTGATGACGTCCTGATCCCAGTCGAAGAAGATGATGAAGTTGCGCGGAATCGGCTCCGGCTCGGGCTCGGGCGCCGGCGGCGGCTCCTCGGCCGCACGCTCGATCACCGGCTCAGGCTCGGGCGCCGGCTTCGGCTTGGCCCACTTGTAGCGCAGACCGATCAACGCCGAATGATTCTGGTTCTCGGCCTCAACCGAAATGCCCGAGTCCGTGTTGAAGTCGGGCTCGTCCGTGCCGAGATAGCGATACTCGAGGAACACCCCAAGCGCCTGGTCGATATCGATCATGGCGCCCGCGATACCCTGATAGGCGAAGACAACGTCGGAGTCGTCAATACGCGTGCCCGCGATCGGCGTGATGTTATCCAGGCGCACGCTCGACGCACCGAGGCCCACGCCGAGATACGGCCGGAACATCGTGCCGGTCTCAAACTGGTACAGCACGTTGATCATGCCATCGAGGTTGTTGACCTTGTCGGAGGCATCAACCCCATTGATCTGGTCGACATTGTTCCGGCGATAGCCGACTTCCACCTCGGTCAACCACCCATTGCCGTAGTGGTAACCAAAGCGGATCACGCCAAGGGCGCCAAGATCCGTGTCGATGGTCGAGTTCAGGCCGCCGACTTCCGAATCCTGGAGCCAGTTCGCGCCGACGCCGACGCCAAGGTACCAACCCTCGTCGTGTGCTCCCATGTGGCCATCCGCATGCGCGGCAGCAAACGGGACTGCTGCGGTCATAGCTGCTGCCAGCCAAAGAGCGCGCTTTTTCACGGTCTACGTCTCTCCTGACGGTTCAGGCCGTGGCGCACCGCATGCGTCGGCCGCCTGGGGCAGAATTAACTCACAAGGCTGCTGAACGCTCAATCGTCAAGCACGTATTTTTCGTCAAATTGGGTGCCGCTGTTACTTTTGTACGACAGGTGTTGCGAGACCCCTAAAAGGTTATTTCTATTACCAATCCGTAATCGTGTGTGGCAATCCGGTGTCGGCGCGGTGTCGCCACGGCAAATCCGCGCCCGCGAGGGGCCACACGACCACGAGATGCGGTATCCCCCTAGTAAGCGCCCCCGCCGCTCGGCTCTGGATGGATGGCCCCGGTGAAAAATCGAGCTTCAAATTCCCGAATCGAGCCAGGCTTTGAAGTCGCAGGTTTTTTGCATACATTATCCAAATTCGGCCCGGCCCTGGCACCTGCCTTGAGGCGGGGTAGACCCGGCTGTATAGAGTTCTGAATGGATGCCGGCGCCGCGGCTGGCGCCTCGACACGGTTTTGGACGGAGGGAGTTCACCATGGCGCTGCTCGATCGCTCGGAGTGGTACGGCTTGGCGCGTGAAACCAACTGGACGCCGCGCTATGTGGCCGAGAACGAGTTGTTCCCGGCCGATCTGAGCGATCCCTATGGCTTGCCGATGAAGGCGTGGGAGGCGTTCGACGAGCCCTACAAGGTGAGCTACCGGGAATACGTCAAGGTCCAGCGCGAGAAGGACGCCAACGCCTACTCTGTCAAGGCCGCGCTCTCCCGCTCGAAGTTCTACGACTCGGCCGATGAAGGCTATCTCAGCCTGCTCAAGCTGCATTACGGCGCGGTCTCGTTGACCGAGTATCAGGCCTGCCAGGCGCAGGGGCGCATGTCACGATTCTCCAAGGCGCCCGGCATGCGCAACACCTCGACCTTCGGCATGATGGACGAGATGCGGCACACTCAGCTGCAGCTCTTCTTTCCGCACGAGCTCGTCACGCGCGATCGCCAGTTCGATTGGGCGCATGAGGCCACCCACACCAAGAACTGGGCGGTGCTCGGCGGGCGCCATTGCATGGACGACATCATGATGACGCGCGACGCCATCACGACGTCGATCATGCTCTCCTTCGCCTTCGAGACCGGCCTGACCAACCTACAAATGGTCGGCCTCGCCGCCGATTCGGAGGCGATCGGCGACTTCACCTTCTCGAACATGATCACGAGCATCCAGTCGGACGAGGCGCGTCACGCCCAGCTCGGCACGCCCTCGATCGAGATCCTGATCAAGAACGGCAAGAAGGCGGAGGCCCAGAAGGCGCTCGACATCTCGTTCTGGCGGGTCTGGCGCCTGTTCGCGATCCTGACCGGCATCCCGATGGACTATTACATTCCGCTCGAGAAGCGGCACATGTCGTTCAAGGAGTTCATGCACGAGTGGGTGATCAAGCAGTTCGTGCGTCAGCTGAACGACATCGGCCTCGAGAAGCCGTGGTACTGGGACATGTTCCTCGATGACATCGAGAACCATCACCACTGCCAGCAGGGCGGCATCTGGTCGTGGCGCCCGACGGTGTGGTGGAACCCGCCCGGCGCGGTCGGGCCCAAGGAGCGCGAGTGGCTCGAGAAGAAATACCCGGGCTGGAACGATTCTTATGGCCGCTACTGGGACGTGATCATCGGCAATTTGCTCGATGGCCACGAGGAGAAGACTCACCCGAACTGCATTCCGGTGATCTGCAATATGTGCCAGATCCCGGTTTCCAACCGGCCGGGGCCGAAGTGGAAGGCCCGGGTCTACCAGCTCGACTACAAGGAGAAGCGCTACAATTTCTGCACGCCGGTGTGCAAATGGATCTTCGAGCAGGAGCCCGAGCGCTATAAGGACTTCGAGACCATCGTGGATCGCATGTACTCGGGCGTGATCGACCCGCCCACGCTGCCCAACGTGCTCACCTATATGGGCATCGGCGTCGTCTCGAACGGCGGCCGTGACGGCTACGATTATTCGTGGATCAACGGCTACCGAAAGCAGGCGGCGGAGTAGGCGCGATGGCCAATCTCGGCATCCTCTCGCGCTTCGTAGGCGATGCGCACATCAAGGTGGTCAATGTCGACACCGAGATGAGCTTCGCCGAAGTGGCGGAAGCCTGCAAAGTGCACTCGGTCGGGCTCCACGTGCCCAATCAACCGGGCAAGACGCTGCGCGTTCGGCGCACGACCGATGACGACAGCGCGCAGCACTTCCCCGCCACCATGAAGGTCAAGGACGCGAACCTCCGCCATCTCGACTGCCTCGACGTCTATTTCGTTTGAGAGGGGGCGGAGAGCTCGCCACCCTCGCGTCACGAGCGCCCACTCATAAGGGCGCCGCGCCGAATACAGGGAGACCGCCATGGCGATGCTCGATCGCTCCGAGTGGTACGACCTTGCGCGCTCGACCAATTGGTCGCCGCGCTATGTCGGCGAGTCCGAGTTGTTCCCGGAGGCCCTCGCCGACCCCTATCGCCTGCCGGAAGCGGCCTGGGCCGCCTATGACGAGCCCTACAAGGTGGCCTATCGCGAATACGTTCAGGTGCAGCGTGAGAAGGATGCCGGCGTCTATTCGGTGAAGGCCGCGCTCGGGCGCTCGAAGTTCTACGATCAGGCCGGGCCGGAGTGGATGGGCATCCTGAAGCTCCATTATGGTGCGATCCCGCTCACCGAATACGCCGCCTGCGCACTCCAGGGCCAGAACGCGCGCTTCGGCCGTGCGGGCTCGATGCGCAACATGGCGACCTTCGGCATGCTGGACGAGATGCGCCATTCGCAGCTCCAGCTCTATTTCCCGCATGAGCTGCTCTCGCGCGACCGCCAGTTCGATTGGGCACACGAGGCCCACCACACCAAAAACTGGCTGATCATCGGCGGCCGCCACTGCTTCGACGACGTCATGATGACGCGCGATGCCGTGACCAACTCGATCATGACCTCGCTCATCTTCGAGACCGCCTTCACCAATCTGCAGATGGTCGGCCTTGCGGCGGATGCCGAGAACGTCGGTGACTTCACCTTCGCCAATCTGATCACGAGCGTGCAGTCCGATGAGGCGCGCCATGCCCAGCTCGGCATGCCGCTGGTCGACATGATGACGCGGCACGGAAAGAAGGCCGAGGCACAGCGCGCGGTCGACATCAGCTTCTGGCGGCTCTGGCGTGTCTTCGCGGTGCTCACGGGCATCCCGATGGACTACTACATCCCGCTCGAGAAGCGGCACATGTCGTTCAAGGAGTTCATGCACGAGTGGGTGATCAAGCAGTTCGATCGCCAGCTGACCGATCTCAGCCTCGAGCGACCGTGGTATTGGCAACACTTCCTCGACGACATCGAGGTGCACCATCACATCCAGCAAGGCGGCGTGTGGTCCTACCGCCCGACCATGTGGTGGAACCCGGTCGCCGGTGTCGGGCCCGAGGAGCGCGCCTGGCTCGACCAGAAATATCCCGGCTGGAACGCGAGCTTCGGACACTATTGGGACACGATCATCGACAGCCTGCTCGCCGGGCGCGAGGACCTGACCCAGCAGAAGGTGTTTCCGCCAATCTGCAATGTCTGCCAGATCCCGATCGCCAACCGGCCCGGCCCGCCCTGGAAGGCGCGCGCCCACCAGCTCGATTTCGAGGGCAGGCGCTATCACTTCTGCACGCCCGTCTGCCAATGGATCTTCGAGTGCGAGCCCGAGCGCTACAAGCGTCATGAGAGCCTGGTCGACATGCTGGTGTTCGGCCGCTTCAACCCGCCGACGCCCGACACCGTGCTGAAGTACATGGGCATCGGCGTGGTGAGCGAAGGCGGGCGCGACTCCAACGGCTATCAATGGATCGAGACCTATCGCGGCCGGCACGGTCATGGCCCGAAGGGCCATGTCTCGCCACTCGCCGATTGCGCGCTCACGCCGAAGGGAAACAAGCGCCTCTGGGTGCTCTCGCGTTTTCAGGGCGATGGCCACGTCAAGACGGTCGAGATCGATCTCGATTTCTCGATGGACGAGTTCGCGCGCTATTGCGCCCAGTTCTCGATCGGCCATCACGCCAAGGATCAACCCGGCAAGACCTTGCGCGTGCGCCGCACGACCGCCAAGGACGATGCCGCGCCGTTCCCCCGCGAGATGCGCTTCGGGGCGTGCGAGCCGCGACAAATGGACAGCTTCGACGTCTACTTCGCCGACCTCTCGGATCGGGACAGGGAGCCCTAGATGGCGTTTCAGAAGGTTTGCAGCAAGGACGATGTCTGGGAAGGCGAGATGAAAGCCTTCACCGTCGACGGCACCGACATCGTCGTCGTGCACGCGCCGGGCGGCGAGCTGCGCGCGATTCAGTCGATCTGTCCGCATCAGGAGGTCGAGCTTGCCGATGGCACGCTCGAGGGCGCGGTGCTGACCTGCAGGATGCATCTATGGCAATTCGACGTGCTGACCGGCAAGGGGGTCAACCCCGACCATGCCGAGCTCGCGCTCTATCCGATCAAGATTGAAGGCGACGACATCTATGTCGACGTCGTCGGCATCGAACCCAAATTTTCGCACGCATGAGATGAGGATGGCCCATGGCTGGCAAACGCGATGATGAACGTAAGAATTCGGTCGGGCCGGTGCTCCGGGCGGGCGAAATGGCCGACGCCGTGATGCAGGCGCTCGAGGAGGACAATCCGGGCAAGGAGTTCGTGGTGCAGGACCACGTCGCCTATCTGCGCATCGAGACGGAGGGCGAGTGCATCGTGCGCCGCGAGACCATTGAGCGCGCGCTCGGTCGTCCGTTCAAGATGCCCGAGCTCGAGGTCAACCTGACCTCGTTTTCGGGCCGCATCGAAACCACGGAAGATCATATGCGCTTCTATCTTGAGAAACGGCTCTAGGAGGAAGTTCTGCCATGGCCGACACCGACGACCTGTCAAAACCCCTCAAGACGTTCAGCCATCTCGCCAAGCAGAAGCGCCGGCCGAGCGAGTACGAGATTGTCTCGACCAATCTGATCTGGAGCACGGCGGACCCGAAGGCGCCCTGGGCCATGAGCCCGGACATGCCGCTCAGTCAGTGGTACATCAGGCACCGCAATCAGAGCCCGCTGAGGCATGACGACTGGAACGCGTTTCGCGATCCGGATCAGATGGTCTATCGCACCTACAACATGCTGCAGGACGGCCAGGAGAGTTATGTCGACGGGCTTCTGGACGATCACAGCAGGAACGAGCACGACAAGGGTCTGAGCCGCCACTGGCTCGACGCGCTGCGCCAGCTCTATACGCCCGGGCGGTATCTCGTCCACACGGTTCAGATGAGCTCGGCCTATCTCGTGCAGCTCGCGCACGCCAGCACGGTCGAGAACTGCGCGATGTTCCAGTCGGCGGATCAGCTGCGCTGGGTGCAGCGCATCGCCTATCGCACCAAGGAGCTCTCGAAGAACCATCCCTCGCTCGGCTTCGGCACGACGGAGCGCAGGTCATGGGAGGATGATGCCGCGTGGCAGGGCTTCCGCGAGCTGATGGAGAAGACGCTCACCGCCTATGACTGGGGCGAGCAGCTCGCGGCGCTCAATCTGGTGGCGAAGCCTGCGATTGACGAAGCCTATTTTCGCCAGCTCGGCCATGCGGCGCGGCGCAACGGCGACACGCTGCTCGGGCTGCTCAACGACGCGGCCCTGATCGATTCCGAGCGCTCGCGGCGCTGGACCAAGGGGCTGATCGATTTCGTCCTCAAGAAGGACGGCAACAAGGCTGTGCTCGACGGCTGGGTGAAGAAGTGGGCGCCGTTGGGCGACAAGGCGATCGACGACTTTTGCGCGGCGCTGCCCGAAAGCCCGGAGGCCGCGGGCGAGGCCAGGACCGCCGCCCGCGAGTGGCGGAAGACGCTCGGGTTTTGAGGCCTTCGAATTCGAAGACCGTCATTCCGGCCGCTAGGCGAGCCCGGAGACCGAAGGTGTTCGGTCGCGAGCCTCGCGAGCCGGAATCCATAGGTCAGCCGCTCCAATGTGTGGCGCCATGGATTCCCTGGTCGATGCTCTGCATCGCCAGGGAATGACGATAACCGGCCGCTCGTACCCTCAACGGATGCGCTGGCACACCTCAGCGCGCGCGGGCGGCAAGCTTGCGCGCGAACACATCAAGCGCGAGCGCGCCGACGATGATCGAGCCCTTGATAATGTCCTGATAGAACGGATTGATGTTGAGGAGCACGAAGCCGTTCGCAATGGACGCGATGATGCCGATGCCGACCGCCGTGCGCCACATGGAGCCGAATCCGCCACCAAGCGAGGTGCCGCCGACGACCACGATGGTTAGGACATCGAACACGATGGCAGGGTCGATATTGGCCTGGGCGGAGTTGAGCTGGGAGGCGGTGATCACGCCGGCGACACCGACGCAGAAGCCCGAAAGCACATAGGTCGAGGCGACCACCGTGCGCACGCGAAGCCCGGAAAGCCGGCTCGCCTCAGGATTGCCGCCAACTGCGTAGACCGCCTGGCCATAGACCGTGCGGGCGAGCACGACCGCGCCGATCACCAGGAACCCGATCAGCATGATGCCGGAGAACGGAAAGCCGTTGAACCGTCCGGCGCCCAGCGTCGCGAAGGATGGCTCGCTCACGATGAACGCGGCGTTCTCGGTCAGCACGAGCGTGACGCCGCCCATGACGAAGCCGGTGCCAACCGTCGTGATGAACGGATTGATGCTGGCGCCCGCAATCAGCGTGCCGTTGACGAGGCCGAGCAGCGAGCCCACCGCAATCGCCGCAAGATAGGCGATCCAGGGATCGACATGCTGGCCGAGCGCGGCCGCGGTGACGGCACACAGCGAATAGCCCGACGCGATCGATAGGTCGAACCCACCGGTCAGGATCACATAGGTCATGCCGACCGCCATGATGCCGGCCGGCGCCCATTGTGAGAGCATGTTGAAGATGTTGGCGGACGACAGGAACGCCGGGTTGCCAAGCCCGACCGCGACCACAAGGATCACGAACGCGACGACGATGCCATAGGTGCGGAACAAGTCGCGCGCATAGCGCGAGGCCGCTGATGGCGCGGCGGTGCCACCGGGCAGGTTCGGTTCGACATCAAACGCGCGCATGGAACGCAGTCGGATCACGCTGCCGCTCCCTCAACCGCAAACACCAGGTTGAGCACACGCTCAAGCGACGCCTCCGCCCGCGGCAGAAGCGCACGCTGTCGCCCCTTGGCCAGCACCAGGATGCGATCGGCGTTCTCGATCACTTCCTCGATCTCGGACGACACCATGATGACCGCCATGCCCTCCTGCGTGAGCCTGCGCATCACCGCAACC
>VGET01000086.1 GCA_016869195.1 Alphaproteobacteria bacterium
CCGTGCAAGCACGCGCCCGCTGGGTAGTCGGTCTGCGCGAGCGTCAGAAGCTCGACAGCTTGCTGTTGTGAAGGTCGGTCACCAGCATGCACCCGGGATAGTGGGCGATGAAGAAAGGTGGCTTCGCGGTCGCCACGACATTCTGCGGCGTCACCCCGCAGGCCCAGAAGACCGGGATCTCATCGGCCTTCACCTCGAGCGGATCGCCGAAATCGGGTTTCATAATGTCGCGCACGCCAATGGCGCCCGGCAGGCCGATGTGCACCGGCGCGCCGTGCACGGCGGGGAAGCGCGAGGTGATCTGAATCGCGCGGATCGCATCCGCCGGCTTGAAGGGGCGCATCGAGGTGATAAGGCCGCCCCTGAAGTGCTTGGTCGGCACGGTCTCGATCGTGGTGCGGAACATCGGCACGGTCAGGTTCTGCTCGATATGGCGCAGCCTGAGGCCATCCTCCAGCAGCGCCCATTCAAACGAAAAAGAGCAGCCGAGCACGAAGGTGACGAGATCATCGCGCCACACCCCGTCGAGCGTCGTCGGCTCAGCGACACATTGGCCATCGCGGAACACGCGGTAGTGGCCGACATCACGGCGAATATCGATGTCGCGCCCGAGCGTCGGCAGAGCGGGCGAGCCAGGCTCGCCGACCGCGAGTACCGGGCAAGGCTTCGGGTTCTGCTGGCAGAAGCGCAGGAACTCCCCGGCCAGGTCCGCCGGCAAAATGGCCAGATTGCCCTGGACATGGCCCTTGGCGAGGCCGGCGGTGTGGCCCTTGTGGCGACCGCTCCTGATGAGCGCGCGGGCCTCGGCGCCCGTTAAAGCACCGCCTGTTTGCCCGTCGCGCCGCTCAGCCATGCGTGTCGCCATGTCGGGTCTCCCGTGCCGATCAGCCATCCTCGCCGAGGCGGTGGGCGCGATCAAGGCACAGGAGCATCGAGCAGCAGTCTGGCCTCTACGAAGATGGCGCGGAACATGGGCTCCGTAAGCCGGCCCGTGTTCGTGTTCTGGCGCGAGCAATGATAGCTGTCGAGCAGAACGCGTCCTTCAGGTAAAGGGTGCCGCGCGCCGTGGGCAAAACCGTGGCTCGCTGGCTTGAGCCCGAGGCATGCCAGCACGGCGCCATGCGCAATCTGCCCGAGCGCGACGATCACGCGAAGCCGGGGCATCGCCGCCAGTTCGGCCTCGAGGAACGGACGGCAGGACGCGATCTCGGCCGGCAGCGGCTTGTTGGCTGGTGGCACGCAGCGCACGGCGTTGGCGATGCGGCAGTCGATCAGGCGGAGCCCGTCGTCCGCGCGCTCGGCGAACCCCCCCGTGGCGAAGCCTTCCGCCAAAAGGGTCGCATAGAGCAGGCGGCCGGCGTGATCACCGGTGAACGGCCGCCCCGTGCGGTTGGCGCCCTTGAGCCCCGGCGCGAGGCCGAGGATCAGTAGCCGCGCATCGAGCGGCCCGAAGCTCGGCACAGGCGCGTTGTGCCAATCGGGCTCCTTCACCCGAAGGCCCGCGCGAAACTCGACCAGCCTCGGACAGCGCGGGCAATGGCGCGCGGGCGATTGTGGCGCACGCTCCGCCATCGGACGAACCCTTAGCGGCGGCGATTGGGCTCCGACACGATCGCGCCGAGGCTGTCGCGACCGACTTCTTCCTCCTCGTCCTCGATCTCCGGCTCGCGAACCTCACGCATCTCACGCGGCTCGCGATAGTCCCGCGGCTCACGGCCTTCCCTAGGCTCGCGACCTTCGCGCGGCTCGCGCTGCTCGCGCCATTGCGCCGGCCGTGAGATCGAAGGGGCGAGGTCCTGCAGCTCGACGAACGTGTCGGCCTGGCGGCGGAGCTCGTCCGCCACCATGGGCGGCTGAGAGCGGAGTGTGCTGACGACGGTGACGCGCACGCCCTTCCGCTGCACGGCCTCGACTAGCCTAGTGAAGTCACCGTCGCCCGAGAACAGCACGAGATGGTCGAGATAGGGCGCAAGCTCGAGCGCGTCGATCGCGAGCTCAATATCCATATTGCCCTTGATCCGGCGCCGGCCGAGCGCGTCGGTGAATTCCTTGGTCGGCTTGGTCACGACCGTGTAGCCGTTGTAGTCGAGCCAATCGACCAGTGGGCGGAGCGGCGAATACTCCTGATCCTCGATCAGGGCCGTATAGTAGTAGGAGCGCACGAGCCGGCCCTTCTCCGCGAAATGGCCCTGGAGTTTCTTGTAGTCGATGTCGAAGCCGAGCGAGCGCGCGGCGGAGTGAAGGTTGGCGCCGTCGATGAATAGTCCGATCCGTTCCTGTTGATAAAACATCGGGTGAGTGTCCTATGGGTTGTGCGAATCCGGCTGGTCGATCCGGGGGCTTGGAACCTACGGCGCGTCTTCCATGCGGGCAAGCGGTACGCTCGACCCGATGATCCTGATCGCGCTCGGCGCCAATCTACCGACGGAGCGTCATGGACCACCCGAGGCCGGCATCCTGGCGGCGCTTCGGGCGCTGCCCGAACACGGGATCAGGCCGATCAGGCGCTCTCGCCTCTATCGCACCGCGCCTGTGCCACCGTCGGGCCAACCCTGGTACGTCAATGCCGTCGCCGAGGTTGAGAGCGATCTGCCGCCGCAAGCGCTGATGGCGGCCTTGCTGTCGGTCGAGCGGGCGTTCGGGCGCGAGCGCTCGGTGCGGAACGCCGCCCGCACCCTCGATCTCGACCTGATCGATTTCGCCGGACGGACCGGTCGTTGGTCGGCCACCAACGACCTGCCGGACCTGGTTTTGCCCCATCCGCGCCTCGCCGAGCGGGCCTTCGTGCTGATCCCCCTGGCCGAGCTGGTGCCCGATTGGCGCCACCCGGCAACAGGAACCCCGATTTCAGCCCTGATCCGGGCCCTGCCGCCCGGTCAAACGATCAGCGCGCTCGATGAAACCGCCGGCGACCCTTGATTCTTTGGCCAAAAAGCCTATGACTATGGCTGCAAAGGGGGCGCGCTACAGGGTCTGTGGCAGCGCC
Organism: Alphaproteobacteria bacterium; assembly: GCA_016869195.1. Lineage (GTDB taxonomy): Bacteria > Pseudomonadota > Alphaproteobacteria > UBA828 > UBA828 > SHWC01. The sequence continues at coordinate 2,987 of VGET01000086.1, forward strand.
CTCATCCATTGCTAACCCTTAGGTCCTGAAATCGGAGGTCTTCGAGCATGGCCCGCGTCACTGTCGAGGACTGCGTTGAGAAGGTGTCGAACCGATTTGAGCTCGTGCTGCTCGCTGCCCAGCGCGCGCGCGACATCCATTCGGGGGCCACGCTCACCATCGAGCGCGACAATGATCGCGATCCGGTCGTGGCGCTGCGTGAGATCGCGGCCGGCACCGTCAGCCTCGACGAGCTGCGTCATGCGATCGAGCACGGCCAGTCGGCGGTCACCGAGGTCGATGAGCCCGAGGAAGAGAACATGGTCATGCTCGCGGCCGAGCAGGCCTGGGCCGACGTCACCAACCGGCAGGCCGCTGCGGTTGAAGAGGGCTTGGCCGAAGATGCCGAAGCCGCCGAGGGTGATGGCGGCGACGCCGATTCGGGTCTCGCCGATCAGGAATAGACCGGCCGTTCGGCCGAGGCTGGACGCCGCGGGTTGCCGCAGCATCGGCGACCGTGATCGGCGCTACCCCGCAGCGCGGGGCAACGCGTGATCCGCCAGTATGAACTCGTTGAGCGGGTGCGCGGCTATGAGCCGACGGCCGATGAAGACCTGCTCAACCGGGCCTATGTGTTTTCCATGCGCGCCCATGGGCCGCAGCGGCGTGCAAGCGGTGATCCCTATTTCTCCCATCCGGTCGAGGTCGCCGGCATCCTGACTGACCTCAAGCTTGATTCGACCACGATCGTGACCGCGCTGCTCCACGACACGGTGGAGGACACGCTCGCCTCGCTCGAAGAGATCGAGGACAAATTCGGAACGAAGATCGCGAGGTTGGTCGACGGGGTGACCAAGCTCTCGCGCCTCGAGCTGCAATCCGACCACACCAAGGAAGCCGAGAACTTCCGCAAGTTCCTGCTCGCGATGTCGGAAGACATTCGCGTGCTCCTGGTGAAATTGGCCGACCGGTTGCACAACATGCGCACGCTGCACTTCGTCGCCGACCCGGCGAAGCGGCGTCGCATCGCGCTTCAGACGATGGACATCTACGCGCCGCTCGCCGAGCGCATCGGGCTCCTGGATATGAAAGATGAGCTCGAGGATCTGGCGTTTGCCGAGATCAATCCCGAAGCGCGCAACTCCGTGCTGACAAGGCTCGAGTTCCTGCGCACCGAGGGCGGGGCGATCGTGCCGCGCATCATCGAGGCGCTCAACGAGACTCTGGCCAAGGCGAAAATCCGCGCCCAGGTGACCGGACGGGAGAAGAAGCCCTATTCCATCTGGCGCAAGATGGAGCAGAAGAACGTCTCGTTCGAGCAACTCTCCGACGTCGTGGCGTTTCGCATCGTCGTCGAGAGCGAGGACGATTGCTACCGCGTGCTCGGCGTCGTGCACCGGGCCTACCGGGCGGTGCCGGGCCGTTTCAAGGACTATCTCTCAACGCCGAAGCCGAACGGTTATCACTCGCTGCACACGGCGGTGATCGGGCCCGAGCGCCGGCGCATCGAAATTCAGGTCCGCACGCGCGAGATGCACGAGGAGGCCGAGTTCGGCGTGGCCGCGCACTGGGCCTTCAAGCAGGGCACGGAGGCGAAGGACGGGCGGCATTATCGCTGGATCCGCGAACTCCTTGAAATTCTCGACAAGGCCGCGGGGCCGGAGGAGTTTCTGGAGAACACCAAGCTCGAGATGTTTCGCGACCAGGTGTTTGCCTTCACGCCGAAGGGCGAGCTGATCACCTTGCCGCGCGGCGCAACCGCGGTCGATTTCGCCTATGCCGTGCACTCGGACGTGGGCGACACCTGCGTCGGCGCCAAGATCAATGGGCGCATGGTGCCGCTCCGCACCGAATTGGCCAATGGCGATCAGGTCGAGATCATCCGCGCCAAGATCGCGTCGCCATCGCCCACCTGGGAGCGCTTTGTCGTCACTGGCAAGGCACGCGCCCATATCCGCCGCTTCATTCGCGGCCGGCAGCGGCAGGAATATGTCGGCCTCGGGCGCGCCATCGTGCAGCGATTGTTTCGCCAGGAGAATCTTGACTACAGCGACGCGGTCATTGCCGACGCCGCGCAGCGCCTCAAGCTGAGATCGGCCGAAGACCTGTTTGTCGCGCTGGGAGACGGCACGATGACCAGCCCGCAGGCCTGGGCCGGGCTGTTTCCGGGGCGCGAGGCGCCGCCGACCAGCGCGCGCGTCATGGTGGCGCGCCCATCGGCTGACGCCAAGGCGGGCGACCCCGGCATCCCGATCAAGGGTCTGACTCCGGGTGTCGCCGTGCACATGGCGACCTGTTGCTCGCCATTGCCGGGCGACCGCATCGTCGGAATCGTGACCACGGGCAAGGGTGTCACCGTCCACACCATCGATTGCGACACGCTCGAGGCGTTTCACGACATGCCGGAGAATTGGCTCGACCTCTCCTGGGACGTCGAAGGGGCCGACCGCGAAGCCCATGTCGGGCGCTTGAGTGTGACAGTGGTCAACGAGCCGGGGTCGCTCGGCGCGCTTGCGGGCGCGATCGGCCGGGCTCATGGCAACATCACGAACCTGAAAATCGCCCACCGGGCCGCCGAGTTCTTCGAGTTCCACGTCGATGTCGAGGTCAGGGACGTCAAGCACCTGAGCAACATCGTGGCCGCGCTACGCGCTGTGCCCTCGATCAGCCAGGTCGAGCGCATGGTCGGCTGACCCATGGTGATTGTTCACGCTGATCAATTATGTGTGACGATGGACACACCTTAAGGTAGCGGCCAAAGAATGTATCCGCCGGCTCGCTTGCCACGACTCCGCATTTCGCGTAATCGAGAGGGGCTCAGCGAGGTCCGGCGCGCCCAACCGGATGGCAGGTCATGACTGAGAAGCTCCGTCTCGGCGTCAACATCGATCATGTGGCGACCATCCGCAATGCGCGGGGCGGGCGCCACCCGGAGCCCCTGCGCGCGGCCGCCCTGGCGGCGAGCGCCGGGGCCGATGGGATCGTCGCCCATTTGCGCGAGGATCGACGCCATATCTCCGACCGCGACATCGAGCGCCTGATCGATGAGATCGACCTGCCGCTCAATCTTGAAATGGCCGCGACTGAAGAGATGCTCAGTATCGCGCTCCGGCACGTGCCCGAGGGCGTTTGCCTGGTGCCCGAAAAGCGGCGCGAGCTGACCACCGAGGGCGGCCTCGATGTCATCGCCCAGGCCGACCAGCTCAAGCCATTCATCGCCCGGCTCAAGAACGCCGGCATCCTGGTTTCGCTGTTCATCGATCCGTCGCCGGCGCAGATCGAGGCGACCGTCGCAGTCGGCGCGCCCGCGATCGAAATTCACACTGGCACCTATTGCGATGTCGAGGACGGCCCGCCACGGGTGGCCGAGCTGCGCCGCATTGAGGCCGCGGCACGCCATGCCGCATCACTTGGCCTCGAGGTGAGAGCGGGGCACGGGCTCTCCTTTGACACCGTCGGTCCGATTGCGGCGATCCCAGAAATCGTCGAGCTCAATATCGGCCATTTCCTGATCGGCGAAGCGGTCTTCAGCGGGCTCGACAGCGCGATCCGCCGCATGCGCGCGGCCATGGAAAAGGGGCGCGCCCAGGCCTCGGGAGTGCGGAGCGCATGAGTGCCGAGCGGCCGGCCACGCCCTTTGTCATCGGCCTCGGCAGCGACCTCATCGACATCGGTCGGATCGAGAAGACGCTGGAGCGCTTCGGCGATCGGTTCACACAGCGCATCTTCACCCAGATCGAGCGCGACAAGAGCGAACGGCGCGCCACCAGGGCCGCGAGCTATGCGCGCCGGTTTGCCGCCAAGGAGGCCTGTTCCAAGGCGCTTGGCACCGGCTTTCGGCGCGGCGTCTTCTGGCGCGACATGGCGGTTGTGAATCTTCCGGGGGGCAAGCCCACGATGAAACTGACGGGTGGCGCCGCGGCGCGGTTGAAGGCGCTGACACCACCTGGCATGGAGGCCCGCATCGACGTTTCATTGACCGACGAGCCGCCGACGGCCCAGGCCATCGTGCTCATCACCGCCGTGCCGACCCATGAGTAACGCGGCCAAACAAGGTGGACTCACCACCAAGAAGAAAAAATCCGGGTGGTGGGAGACGTTCAAGACGATCGTCTACGCGGTGATCGCCGCGCTTATCGTGCGCACGGTCGCCTATGAGCCGTTCAACATCCCCTCGGGCTCGATGAAGTCGACCCTGCTGGTGGGGGACTACATCTTCGTCTCGAAATTCTCTTACGGCTACACGCACTATTCGCTGCCCTGGAGCCCGAACTTGTTCTCCGGGCGCATCTTCGGCTCGGCGCCCGAGCGTGGCGATGTCGCCGTGTTCAAGCTGCCGGCCGACAATGAGACCGACTATATCAAGCGGATCGTCGGGCTGCCGGGGGATCGCATTCAGGTGCTCGATGGCGCGCTCTACCTCAATGGCGAGGCGGTGCCGCGCGAACAGATCGAGGATTTCGTCGAAACAGATGCAAGCGGCATGGAGCGGCGGATCCTGCAGTTCATCGAGACCATGCCGAACGGCAAGCGCTACACCACGCTCGATAGCACGCCGAACGGTTCGCTCGACAACACCTCGATCTTCGTCGTGCCTGAGGGCCACTATTTCGCGATGGGCGACAATCGCGATCATTCGCAGGATTCGCGCACGATCAATGTCGGCTACATCCCCGAGGAGAACCTGATTGGCCGGGCCGATTCGATCTTCTTCTCGTCCAACGGCACGGCCCACATCTGGGAGTTCTGGAAGTGGGGCTCGGCGGTGCGCGGCAGCCGCATCTTCAAGGATATCAAGTGACGCGGTTGGCGCCACGCGGCGTACTTGCCTCGCGATAGAGGTCCCGTGGCGGCTTCGCGACGCGCGAGCGACCTGAAGAAATCGGTGGATGCCGACGCGCGGAGCCAAGCGCTCGCGCTGGCGCCGCTGCTCGGCCACAGCTTCGAGAATCCGGCCTCGCTGGCGCGCGCGTTGACGCACCCGAGCGCCGATGGGGCGCCGACGCGCAACAACCAGCGCCTCGAATTTCTGGGTGATCGCGTGCTGGGCCTGGTCATCGCGGCGCTTCTGATGAAGCGCTTCCCGGCGGAGCCCGAGGGTACGCTGTCGCTCCGCCTGAGCGCGCTCGTGCGCGGGGAGACACTGGCGCAGGTCGCGCGCACGCTGGATCTCGGTCGCTATCTCGTGCTCGGCGCCAGCGAGGCGGAGGGGGTCGGGCGCGACAAGCCGGCCAGCCTCGCCAACGCGCTCGAGGCCGTGATTGCCGCGCTCTATCTCGATGGCGGCCTTGGCGCCGCCGAGGCCTTCATCGCGCGCCGCTTCGAGCCGTTGCTCGATCAGGGCTTGCCGCCCGCAAAGGACGCCAAGACCGCGCTGCAGGAATGGGCTCAGGCGCGCAAACGCCCGCGCCCGACCTACCGCACGGTCACGGTCGGCGGAACGGCACATGAGCCATTGTTCGAGATCGAGGTCGAGATCCAGGGCGTCGAGCCGGTGCGCGCGACCGGGGGCTCCAAGCGTGAAGCGGAGCACGCCGCCGCGCGGCTCCTGCTCGAGGCGCTCGATCGGTTGGGTCATGACTGAGCATCCCCCGAAGCGCGCCGGCTTCGTCGCGATTCTCGGTGCGCCGAACGCCGGCAAATCGACGCTGCTGAACCAGATCGTCGGGCGCAAGCTCTCGATCGTGACGCCCAAGGTGCAGACCACCCGTACCCGCATCCGGGGTGTCCGGATCGAGGGCGAGGCTCAGCTCGTGCTGGTCGACACGCCGGGCATCTTCCAGCCGCGCCGCCGGCTCGACCGCGCGATGGTCGACAAGGCCTGGGGCGAGGCGGCGGAGGCCGATGCCGTCGTGCTGCTGATCGATGCAACCCGCGGCCTCGATGACGACGCAACGCGCATTCTCGACGGGCTGAAATCGAGCGGGCGGAAGGCCGTCGTCGCCATCAACAAGGTCGACGCAGTCGCGCGCGCGACGCTGCTGCCGATTGCGAAGGCGATCGATGAGAGCGGGGTCGCTGCCGCCGTGTTCATGATCTCGGCGTTGACCGGCGACGGGGTCGAGGATCTGGTGCGCGACTTGGTCAAACGATTGCCCGAAAGCGAGTGGCTGTTTCCGGAGGATCAGCTCTCCGACATCACGGAGCGCTTCCTGGCCGCTGAGATCGTGCGCGAGCAATTGTTCCTAAAACTCGGGCGTGAATTGCCTTATGCGGCAACGGTTGAGACCGAACGCTTCCTCGAGCAGAAGGATGGCAGCGCGCGAATCGAGGCCACCATCATCGTCCAGAAGGACAGTCAAAAGCCGATCGTGCTTGGCCACCAGGGCAGTAAAATCAAGGAGATCGGGCAGGCTGCTCGGGTCGAGCTTGAAGCCGAGCTTGAGCGCCGCGTCCATCTGTTCCTGTTCGTGAAGGTGAGGAAGGGTTGGGACGAGGAGCCCTCGCGTTTCCGCGACATGGGGCTCGATTTTCCACAATAGGGTGAAGCGATGTCGATCGATGTCACGCTGAGCGGGCACGTTCTCCAGGTCACCATCAACCGGCCCGACGCAATGAACTCGCTCGACATCGAGCACAACAGGGCGCTGCGCGCCGCGTGGCAGCGCCTCGAGACCGACCCGGCGATTCGCGTCGCGATCCTGACCGGCGCGGGCGAGCGCTCGTTCTGCGCGGGCGCCGATCTCAAGACGCTCATCCCGGCCCAGCGCGAGGCGGTGCGTCGCGGCGACACCACCCCCTGGGAGTTCGGCGGCGGCTTGGCCCGTGGGCTCACCCTCTCGAAGCCGATCATCGCGGCGGTCAACGGACACTGTCTCGCGGGCGGCCTCGAAATGGCGCTCGGCTGCGACGTCCGGCTCGCCTCACCGAATGCGAGCTTTGGCCTTGCCGAGGTCAAATGGGCGATCATCCCGGGCGCAGGCGGCACCCAGCGTTTGCCGCGTGCCGTGCCGCTCGGCATCGCGCTCGAGATGATCCTCTCCGGCGATCCGATCTCGGCCGAGGAGGCGCTGCGCGTCGGGCTGGTCAATCGCGTCCTGCCGCCGAAGGATTTGCTGCCGGCGGCGCACGAGCTCGCGGGGCGCATCGCCGCGCGCGGGCCGCTCGCGGTGCGCGCTGCCAAACAGGCGGTCTATGAAGGCTTGGGCCGTGACTTCGCCGCCGGCATGTGCATCGAGGAATTGCTGTTCAACCAGGTGATGAAAACCGAGGACGCGGTCGAAGGCCCCAAGGCCTTCGCCGAGCGCCGGCCGCCGGATTTCAAGGGGCGCTGAGCCCCGCCGGCGATGGAATGGACCGATCGCGGTATCGTCTTGAGCGTGCGCAAGCACGGCGAGGGCAGCGCGGTCGTGTCGCTGTTGACCGCTTCCCATGGCCGCCATGCCGGGCTCGCGCGTGGCGGCTTGAGCAAGCGACAGCGTGGCCTCTTCATGACCGGGAATGAGGTGACGGCGCGCTGGTTTGCGCGCCTGGATGAGCACCTCGGCACCTATGAGTGCGAGCTGATCGAGCCGCGTGCGGCCCGCCTGATGGATCGGCCGGTGCGTCTGGCGGCGCTCTCCTCGGCCTGCGCCTTGATTGAGGCGTCGCTGCCGGAACGTCACCCCTATCCGGCGTTGCACGGGGCGCTGCTTATCCTGCTTGATGCGCTCGACGCCGAGGCAGGATGGGCCGAGGCCTATGTGCGCTTCGAATTGGGGCTGCTCGGCGAGCTCGGCTTCGGCCTCGATCTCGGCTCCTGCGCCGCGACCGGGGTGACGCGAGATCTCGTCTATGTCTCGCCTTGCTCGGGCCGCGCGGTCTCGGCCGAGGCCGGCGCACCCTATGGCGATCGGCTGCTGGTGTTGCCGGCCTTTTTGCAGGCCGAGCGGAACGCACCGGTGGGGCCGGAGGAGGTTCGCCACGGGCTCAGCCTGACCGGCTATTTCCTCGGCCGGCACGCGTTTGCGGGCGCCGGCGGGCGGCTGCCGCCGGCCCGCGAGCGGCTAAGCGACCTGCTGGCGGACCCCCGAGCGCTTGACTGAGCGGCCGATCCGGCTACAAGGGGTGGTATTCCACCGCCAGGGATGTCGCCGATGAGCGCCAAAGCGCCGCCGCCCGGGCCGGCCGCCGAGTTGAAGCCGGTCGAGTTTTCGAGCGCGCTCTCCGAGCGCTATCTCGCTTATGCGCTATCGACCATCATGGCGCGCTCGCTGCCCGATGTGCGCGACGGGCTGAAGCCGGTGCAGCGCCGGCTCCTCTATGCCATGCGCGAGCTGAAGCTCGACCCCGGCACCGCGTTCAAGAAGTGCGCGCGTGTGGTCGGCGATGTGATCGGTAAGTTCCACCCCCATGGCGACGCGGCGGTCTATGAGGCGTTGGTGCGCCTCGCGCAGGATTTCGCGCTGCGCTACCCGCTGGTCGAAGGCCAGGGCAATTTCGGCAATATCGACGGCGATAACGCGGCGGCGATGCGCTACACCGAGGCGCGACTCACCGAGGTCGCAGGCCTCATTCTCGAAGGCCTCGATGAGGACGCGGTCGATTTCCGCCCGACTTATGACGGCAGCGAGAACGAGCCGGTGGTCATGCCGGCGAACTTCCCGAACCTCTTGGCCAATGGCGCGAGCGGCATCGCGGTCGGGCTCGCCACCTCGATCCCGCCGCACAATGTCGCCGAGCTGATCGGCGCGCTTCGCGTGTTGCTGGATGACCCCAAATGCTCTGTCAATGACCTCGTCAAGCACGTCAAGGGACCGGACTTCCCGACCGGCGGCGTGCTGGTCGAGCCGAAGGATGTCATTCGCACCGCCTATGCCGAGGGCCGCGGCAGCTTCCGCGTGCGCGCACGCTACACGGTCGAGCAATTGCCGCGCGGCACCTGGCAGATCGTGGTCACCGAGATTCCCTATCAGGTGCAGAAGGCACGCCTGATCGAGCGGCTGGCCGAGCTGATCGACAACAAGAAAGTGCCGATGCTCGAGGCCGCGCGCGATGAATCGACGGACGTCGTGCGCGTCGTGATCGAGCCGAAGAGTCGCACGGTCGATCCGGTGCACC
>VGET01000087.1 GCA_016869195.1 Alphaproteobacteria bacterium
TTCGCGAAGATCCATCGAATAGGGTTTGCCCATCAGACGCTGGCCTCCACCCCAGCCAGCATCTTGAATCAGACTCGCGCCACTTTGGGAATCCCTTCCGATTCAGGCTAATCTCATTCCGCTCTAGGCCTGCTTCGCCTCGATGATCGAGCGGCGGATCGCGCGCGTGCGGTTGAAGAGGGCCTCGAGCTTGTCGCCCTCGCCCCAGCGGATGGCGCGCTGCAGGGCGGTCAGGTCCTCGGAGAAGCGGCCGAGCATTTCGAGCACCGCTTCCCGGTTGTTGAGGAACACATCGCGCCACATCACGGGATCGCTCGCGGCGATGCGCGTGAAATCGCGGAAGCCGCTCGCCGAATAGCGGATCACCTCGCTCTTGGTCGCGGTCGACAGGTCGTCGACCGTGCCGACGATGGTGTACGCGATCAGATGCGGCAGATGCGACGTGATCGCCAGCACCCGATCATGGTGCTCGACATCCATCACCTCGACCATCGAGCCTGCCTTGCGCCAAAAGGCCATGACCTTCTCGGTCGCCTCGGGCGGCGTCGCGGCGAGCGGAGTCAAAATGCACCAGCGACCGCGGAACAGCTCGGCGAAGCCCGCGGCGGGGCCTGAATGCTCGGTGCCTGCGATTGGGTGGCCCGGAACGAAATGAACGCCCTCCTTCAGGTGCGGCAGCACATCGTTCACGACCGCACGCTTGACCGAGCCCACGTCTGTGACGATCGCTCCCTTCTCGAGGCCGGGCGCCATCGCCTCGGCCACCGCGCCGCACGCGCCGACAGGCACGCCGAGCACGATGAGGTCCGCGCCTGTGACCGCCTCGGCCGGATCGTCGGTCACGGCATCGACGATGCCGAGCGAGAGCGCGGTGTCACGCGTTTCCTTTTGACGCGCGCAGGCGACGATCGAATCGGCCAGACCGTCACGCCGCATCACGCGCGCGATCGAGGAGTTGATCAGGCCGATGCCGATCAGCGCAACGCGCTTGAAGTGAGGGGTGTCGGTCATGTCAGGCCATCAGCGCGGCGAACGCTTCCATCACCGCCTCCATCTCATGGTCGAGCCCGATCGTGATGCGCAAGGCGTGGGGCAGACCATAGTTCTCGACATTGCGCACGATGATGCCGCGCGCGTGCAGAAAGGCCTCGGCCGCCTTGGCGTTGCGCTTCGGATCGTCGGGCGGAAAGTGCACCAGCACGAAATTGGCCACGCTCGGCGTCACATTGAGGCCACGCTGGCGCAGGCCCGCGCTCAGGCGCTCGCGCCAGCGCGCATTGTGCTCGCGCGCTTTGGCGAGGTGCGCGACATCGCGCACCGCCTCAATCCCCGCAAGCTGTGCGGGCGTCGCCACGTTGAACGGCCCGCGAATGCGGTGCAGCACATCGGCGATCGCCGGAGGACAATAGGCCCAGCCGAGGCGGAGCGCGGCGAGGCCGTAGACCTTCGAGAACGTGCGGGTCATCACGACATTATCGCCCGCATCGACCAGCTCGACTCCCGCGCGATAGTCCGGCGCGTCGACGAACTCCGCATAGGCCGCGTCGAGCACGAGCAGCACCGAGGCGGGCAGCCCGGCGCGGAGCCGCGCAACCTCGCGCTCCGCTACATAGGTGCCGGTCGGGTTGTTGGGATTGGCCAGGAACACGATGCGGGTGCGCGGCGTCACGCGTGCCAGGATGGCATCGACATCGGCGGTGAGCTCGCGCTCGGGCGCGACCACCGGCGTGGCGCCCACCGCCCGCGTCGCGATCGGGTAGACCAGGAAGCCATGGGCGGTGAAGATCACCTCATCGCCCGGCCCGGCATAGCCGCGGGTGAGCAGCTGCAAAAGCTCGTCCGACCCCGCGCCGCTGACGATACGCGCCGAATCGAGCCCGTGCGCCCGCCCGATCGCCTCGACCAGCGCCGATGACCCGCCATCGGGGTAGCGATGGAGCTTTTCCGCCGCCGCCTTAAAGGCCTCAACCGCGCGCGGGCTCGGGCCGAGCGCCGATTCGTTCGATGACAGCTTGATCGCGGAATCCCGCCCCGCGAGGTGGGAGCGCCCGCCGACATAAGGCGAGATATCCAGGATTCCGGGGCGCGGCGTGAGCATGGTGGCCTTGGCGGCCCGACGGGGCCGAAGCCGAGCGTGATACCCTATGCGGTCGCCGGCGACAACCCGCCGCCGAGCGGCGGGCGGGCATAGGCGCCGAGTCGCACGAGCTTGCGCAGCGCATTGCCGAGCGCGGCGCCGGCGGTCGCGAGCCGGGAGTCGCTCTCTTCGAGATACCCGACCAGCTCGACCAGGGTCCAGCGCACCGTCTGATCGGCCGGCATCTGCCAGCCCGCGGCCCCTGCGAGCTCGAGACCGGCGTCGCGGAAGGCGCCCTGAATGCGGTTCCGACTGGTCTGATCGACCGTTTCGAGCGCGACCAGGGTCAAATCATCACCGCTCGGCTCGGTCGGCGCCCTGGCGACCGCAAGCGCGGCCAGCCCCTGCGGCCCGTCGACCGGTGTCGGCAGCCAGGGTAGGCGGATCACGATGTTCGGGCGCTGATCGCCCGCGCTCGCGAGCGTGACCCACCAGGGCTCTTTCGGCACCTCGCCCGGCAGCTCATCGACCGGCACCGGCAGCACGCCGATCGAGGCCCAGCCATCGCGAATGGCGCGCAGCACGCCCGCTTCGGTGCGCGCCGGCTTCAAGGTGCTCTCGACCCCGAAATAGGCGCGCGCCAGCGCGAGATAGCTCAGGCCCTCGATGCGCGGCTCGGGCTCGAAGACCGAAATCTTGTAGGGCGTCTCGAGCCGGAGCGTCGCCGAGATGATCTCGCGCCAGAGACGCGCGATCACGGCGGCGGGAAACTTGTTGTCGGCCCGGCCAGCCAATCGGCGCAGCACCTCGGCCTCGCGTCCCGGACGGAGAAACACCGGCTCCGCACTGACCGAGCGCTTGAGCGCGCCGACCTTGAGCGCCACCTCAGCGCGTTCGTTCAACAGCTCGATCAACGCGTCGTCGATGCGATCGATCTCGCGGCGAAAGGCCTTCAGCTGCTCATCCGACATGGAGGATCCGGCCTTGGCCGGCCCGTGGCTGTAGCGTCGTTGCACTCGATCGCACGCGGCCCTCGCCGATTGGCCTGGTCCGCCGCGCGCCAGAGGTAGTGCAAGGCCTGTTCATTTGCAAAGGAAACATGGGGATTGCCGCGCCGGGGCCCCGCTCTTATGTATACCCGTTCTTCCGGTGGCCCCTTTGTTTGGGGCGCGGGAGTGCATGACCGGGCATGGCGAGTGCAATGGCAAGCGGTGATGATCAGGCGATGGCGGGCAACGCGCCGACCGGCTTTCGGGTCGAGCTCGGCGAGCGTGACCCGCTTGTGCTCGACGCCGGGCAGAAGCTCGGGCCGTTCACCATGGCCTATCAGACCTATGGCGCGCTGAACGCGGACAAGTCGAACGCCGTGCTTGTCTGCCATGCGCTGACCGGCGATCAGTTCGTCCTTGGGAAGAACCCCTATACCGGTCGCGACGGCTGGTGGCCCCTCATGATCGGGCCGGGTCTGCCGCTCGACACCGACCGCTACTTCATCATCTGCTCGAACGTGCTCGGCGGCTGCATGGGCACGGTCGGCCCCAAGGAGCTCGACCCCAAGACCGGCAAGCCTTACGGCCTCGGCTTCCCGTTCATCACGATTGCCGACATGGTGCGCGCGCAGGCCATGCTGGTCGATCACCTCGGCATCGATCAGCTGTTCTGTGTGATCGGCGGCTCGATGGGCGGCATGCAGGTGCTGGAATGGGCGGTGAGCTACCCCGAGCGCGTGTTCACCGCGGTGCCGATCGCCTGCGCGACCTATCATTCCGCCCAGAACATTGCGTTTCACGAGGTCGGCCGTCAGGCGATCTTCGCCGACCCCGACTGGCGGGGCGGCAGTTACCTCGCCGAGGACACGAAGCCCCGGCGCGGCCTCGCGGTCGCGCGCATGGCGGCGCACATCACCTATCTGTCGGAGGCGGCGCTCCACGAAAAATTCGGCCGGCGCCTGCAGCACCGCGAGCAGCTGATCTACGACCTCGAAGACCTGTTCGCGGTCGAGAGCTATTTGCGTCATCAGGGTGAAGCGTTCGTTGAGCGCTTCGACGCCAACTCCTATGTCTACATCACCCGCGCGATGGACTATTTCGATCTCGCGGCGCGCCATGGCGGCAAGCTTGCCGAGGTGTTCAAGGACACGAAGACCCGCTTCTGCGTGATCTCCTTCACCGGCGACTGGCTCTACCCGACCTCCGACAATCGCGAGATCGTGCGCGCACTCAACGCCGTTGCCGCCAATGTCAGCTTCGTCGAGGTCAAGAGCGACAAGGGCCACGACGCGTTCCTGCTGAACGAGCCCGTGATGTTCGACACGCTGCGCGGCTTCCTCAATGGTGCGGCACGACGCCGGGGCCTGATCCGCTGATGTCGCCGCGGCGCACCAACGGCCCGTCCCACGCGATCCGGGCCGATCAGCGCCTGATCGCCGGCATGGTCGAGCCCGGCTCGCGCGTGCTCGATGTCGGTTGCGGCAATGGCGAGCTGCTCGAGCTGCTCGCGCGCGAAAAATCGGTCGATGGCCGCGGCATCGAGATCGAGCAGGACCGGGTCAACGCGGCGGTCGCGCGCGGCCTGTCGGTCATCCACGGCGACGCCGAGACCGATTTGACCGACTACCCCGATGGCGCGTTTGACTATGTGATCCTCGGTCAGACCCTGCCAGAAGTGCGCAACCCGAATGAGGTGCTGGCCGAGCTCCTGCGCATCGGGACACGCGCCATCGTCTCGATCCCCAATTTCGGGCATTGGCGCCATCGACTCCATCTGCTGATCACCGGCGAGGTGCCGAGCGTCGGCTTCGTCAATGCGCGCTGGTACACCAACCCCAACATCCACCCGTGCACGATCAAGGACTTCGTCGATCTGTGCGAAGAGCTTGGCATTGCGGTCGAGCGCTCGGTGCAGCTCAATCGGCGTGGCCATGCGGTGCGCTTCCGTGGCGCCGGCCGCTTCGCCAATCTGTTCGGTGAGCAGGCGATCTTCCTGTTGCGGCGCCAGCGTTGATGGAGTTCTTCGACCGGGTCGCCGAGCTGTTCGCCGAGGCGTGGCTCTACAATTTCACCTTCGATCTCGGCCGCTATTTGGTTGCAGCGCCGATCGCCTTCCTGCTGATCCATACGCTGTGCCGTCCGTTTTTCATACAGCGGCGTATCCAAGCGCGGCAGGCGGGCGCCGCCGACATTCGCCGCGAGCTCCGCGTCTCGGTGATCGCCGCACTGGTGTTCTCGACCGTCGGTGTCGCGGTGTTCGCCGGCATCCAGGCCGGCGTCGTCAAGGCCTATAGCAGCGCGACCATCGACCCGCTGACCATCGCGCTTGGCTTCGTGGCATCCGTTATCGGCCACGACGCCTATTTCTATTGGACTCACCGGGCGATGCACCACCCGCGCCTGTTCAGGCTGGTGCACCGCGCGCATCATCGCTCGCGCGCGCCGACCGCCTTCGCCGCCTACGCGTTCGGCCCGTTGGAAGCCGTCGTGCAATCGCTCTATCTGCCGCTGTTCCTGCTGGTCGTGCCGCTCGATAGCGTGACGATCTTTTTGTTCCTGACCCACATGATCGTGCGCAACGCGATCGGTCATTCGGGCCATGAGTGGTTTCCAAGCGGCATGGTCGGCAGTCGCTGGTTCGGCTGGATCACGGCGGTGACCCATCACGATCTCCATCATGAACATGGCGGGGCGAATTATGGCCTCTACTTCACCTGGTGGGACCGCTGGATGGGCACCGAGCACCCCGACTATCGTCAGCGATTTGACGCAGTGACGCAGCCTGATCGCGGGCCGCCGGTGATCGCGGTACCTGTCGAAGCGAAATCGTAGACGTCACTCAGACCGCGCCTGACGCCCTGAGCGCCGCGATCTCCGACTCGCGCATTCCCAGCCACTCGGCGAGTACCTCGTCCGTGTGTTCGCCGAGCAGGGGGGCGGCGTTGCGATATTGCACCGGCGTGCCCGACATCTTGATCGGGCTCGCCACGTTCGGCACGGGGAAGCCGAGGCTGTGCATGACCTGCACCACCATGTCGCGCGCCTTGACCTGCGGGTCGGCGAACACGCGATCGAGCGGGTTGATCGGGCCCGCCGGCACGCCGGCCGCATCGAGCGGGCCGATCCACTCGTCCATCGTGCGGCTCTTGGTGATCGACTCCAGAAGCGGCTCGAGCACGGTGCGGTGCGCGACGCGGTCGCGATTGGTGAGGAAGCGGGGATCATCGGCGATCTCGGGTTGCCCCGCGATCTCGAGGAACTTGCGGAACTGCCCCTCATTGCCGATGCCGAGCACGATATGGCCGTCGGACGCCGGGTAGACGCCATAAGGCACGATGTTCGGGTGCGCGTTGCCCACCCGCACCGGCGCCTTGCCGCCAATCAGATAGTTCAGCGACTGGTTGGCGAGCCAGGCGACCTGGCAATCCAAGAGACACATGTCGAGGTGCTGGCCCTGGCCGGTCAGGCCGCGGCTGATGATGGCGGCGAGGATGCCGACGGTCGAATACATGCCGGTCATCAGGTCAGCCACCGCGACGCCGGCCTTCTGCGGGCCGCCACCCGGCTTGTCGTCACGCTCGCCGGTGATCGACATGAAGCCGCCCATGCCCTCGACGATGAGGTCATAGCCCGCATGATCGGCATACGGCCCGGTCTGGCCATAACCGGTGATCGAGCAGTAGATCAGCTTCGGGTTGAGCGGCTGGAGCTGCTCATAGTCGAGGCCGAATTTCCTGAGGCCGCCGACCTTGTAGTTCTCGATCAGAATATCGGCCTCGCCCGCGAGCCGGCGAATCAACGCCTGGCCCTCGGGGTGGCCCATGTCGACCGTGATCGAGCGCTTGCCGCGGTTGGTCGAAAGGTAGTAGGCCGCCTCGCGGGTCTCGCGCCCGTCCGGGTACGTCACGAAGGGCGGGCCCCAGGCGCGGGTATCATCGCCGGCGCCCGGCCGCTCGACCTTGACCACGTCGGCGCCGAGATCGGCCAGGATCTGCCCGCTCCAGGGGCCGGCCAGGACGCGGCTCAAATCCAGCACCCTCAGGTGCTTGAGCGCGCCCTCGCGCGGCATTTGGCTCACCGACATGCTTGGCCCCCGGCTCCGACAGAGGGGCGACCATAGCGAAGCCCATTCCCGCTTTGAAGCCCGATGACGCCGCAGCGGGCACGCCAACGCCCGGGTAACCGGCTGTCAACCGGTTGTAGGTTTTCATGAAACCGTCTTGCGGTCGAAAGGGTCGCTGGATAAGGATGGCGACGGTTGGATTGGGAGGCTTGGTCGTGCAAGCCGTGTCACCGCCGTTGGAGAGCTGCTACGCGCTCGTGCTGAACGCCGATTATCGGCCGCTGAGCTATTTCCCGCTCTCGCTCTGGCCCTGGCAGGACGCGCTCAAGGCTGCGTTCATGGACCGGGTCGATATCGTCTCGCAATATGACCGCGTGGTGCGCTCGCCCAGCCTCGAGATCAAGCTGCCGAGCGTGGTGGCACTGCGCCAATATGTGCCGCTCTCGCGCCGGCCGGCCTTCACCCGGTTCAACGTGTTTCTGCGCGACCGCTTCACCTGCCAATATTGCAGCGCGGGCCGCCCGGTCGAGGACCTGACCTTCGACCATGTGACGCCGCGCTCGCGCGGCGGCCGCACGGTCTGGACCAACGTCGTCACCGCCTGCAGCTCGTGCAATCTGTGGAAGGCCAACATGCTGCCGCGCGAATGCGGCTTCTACCCGCGCCAGGCCCCGTTCGCACCGACCACGCACCAGCTGCACGAGGCCGGCCGCGCCTTCCCGCCGCGCTATCTGCACGAGAGCTGGCGCGACTATCTCTACTGGGACACCGAGCTCGACTCCGGCTGAGCGCGGGAGCCTAGTTTAGCCCGGGCAAGGCGCTACGTAGGCGCGCCGAATGGGAATGAGCTTCTCAACCCAGGTGCGAACACTTGGGCCGGGCTCATCAGGTGTCATCTCTGCCGCAAGCGTTCGCGCGCTCTTGATCAGGTTGAGACAGTCGGAGACGCCCCAGGATCGATTGGCAAGGCTCGACGCACGGTCTTGTTCTATCTTGCGCACTGCGACGGTGATCTCTTGTGCCTTGTCGCCGTAGGTCGGCCGATAAATTTCCGTCACCTCGTCTCTCAAGCGCTCGATGAGCGGATAGGCCGCTGTGCCATATTTGAGCAATGCTGCTTCGACATCGACCTTCCGATCACGCGCCTTGCCCAGGCAGAAATCGAGATACTCGTGAATGACGACTAATGTGGTGTAGGTCAGATAGGTCCGCAGCTGCTGATCGGACATGCAGACCAGCCCCTCCGGCGTAACCGGATCCGCGGCGCGGATCGGCGGGCTGAGCGCGAGACTGAGCGCGACGAGCCCTGCAAGAGCCGAAGATGCGCAGCGTGCTGCACAACGAGCCATCAACAACCCCTAGGATTTCGTTGGTCGGAACGAAGAGCTCCGAGCCGACACGCGATCATTCCCTTCAGCGCTGAAATCTACCACGAGAGCCATAAGCAGTCCGATCAAGTCTTGGCTCGGCTGACGCGGAAACTAGTGGGTATTTTCGCCTGCGCGTTCAGACACCCGAGCGCCACGGCCCCCCGACCGGCATGGCCTCGTCCGGCCCCGGCCAGGGCGGCATGGTGATGCCGATGAAGCCAAGTGACTGGCTCTTGTCCGCGCGGAACTGAAAATGCGTGCCGAGCGGCACGCTGACG
Source organism: Alphaproteobacteria bacterium (assembly GCA_016869195.1). Classification (GTDB taxonomy): domain Bacteria; phylum Pseudomonadota; class Alphaproteobacteria; order UBA828; family UBA828; genus SHWC01. The sequence goes on from VGET01000087.1 coordinate 8,778, forward strand.
CTCACCCCGGGCTCCAGCAACACGATCTCCTCGCGCACTCCGGCCTTGCGCCAGAGCTCGCCTTTGCCCTCGGTGACGTACCAGATCTCCTCGACCGTCCGGTGCGTGACGGCGTGCGACACCTCACCCGGCTTCAGCGAGAAGTGCGCCATGCTGCCGCGGCCAAGCGCGAGCAACACACGCACCGCCGAGCCGTCGGGCGCAAGAACAGTCGGCTCTTTCGGCAAATGAATCGTGGCGAACTCGCTCATGACCTTGATTCCTCCCCAGGCGGTTTCGTTGAATCATGACGCAGGCCAACTGTGAGGCGCTCGCGCGTCACGGACTTCAGTTGATGAAATGGCCGGTCGCGCCGACCGAACAGGCCCGGCGCGCGCATCAGGATGAGATCGCCAGGCCGGGCGTCGACAAGACGATCACCCGCACCGCTCCGATCCTCACAGACCGAGAACGCGCCGTCCCCGGCGAGCAGGACGATCGCCACCAGCCCAACATATCTGACGTGGTCACGATGCGGCGTGATGCCTGTCGAGCCGGGCGAATAGCGCTGCACCACGAGGTCGTTGAGCCAAAGCGGCTCCGGCAGCACGGCTTGACCCAGGGTCGCGAGCCCCGTCTGCAGGACGCTCTCCGTCTCCTGCCGAAGCCGATGCAGGGGATGCCCCGCCCACACGGGCATGCAGATATCGAAATCCTGATGGACCGTGCGGTCGCCCTCACCGACCACGGAACGCGCTTTTCGAAACGGCAGCGTGCGTGTGGTCTCGATCAGCGCCGCGCAGGTGTCACGCGCGAGCCAAGGCAGGGCCAGCGCGTCCTCGCGCTCAAGCCGCGCGATGGCATCGGCCAGCGCTTCGCCATCGGCGATCACCGCGCACGACTGATCAAGCATGGATTCGCGTCCGCCCATGCCGCCATTATGACCGAGAGTGCCAGGGTGCGCGCCGTCGCCGCATGATTGGTGCGACTACATCGGAGTCCCGCCATGACCCGCCGCATCCTCATCGTTCAGGGTCACCCGGATCCCGCCGGCGGGCATTTCTGCCACGCACTGGCCGACGCCTATGCGGCCGGCGCGACGGCCGGCGGGCATGAGGTTGAGCGCCTTGAGGTCGCGCGCCTGGAGTTTCCCCTATTGCGCACCAAGGAGGACTACGAAACCGGCGAGCCACCGGCCGACATCAAGCGCGCGCAGGAGGCGGTCCTCGCCGCCAACCATCTCGTCGTCGTGTTTCCACTGTGGGCGGGCGAGATGCCGGCGCTGCTGAAAGGCTTTTTCGAGCAGCTCATGCGGCCAAGCTTCGCCTTTGGAACAGGCGGGCGCGGCCGGCCCAAACGGCGACTCCGCGGCCGCTCGGCGCGCGTGGTCGTTACGATGGGCATGCCCGCGCTGGCCTATCGTTTCTATTTCGGCGCCCACGGCCTCAGGAACCTGAGGCGCAACATCTTGGGGCTCACCGGCATCGGCCCGATCCATGCCAGCCTGATCGGCCAGGTCGAGGCACTGAGCGCCGCCAGCCGCGCGGCCGTGCTCGAGCGCATGGCGCAGATCGGCCGGCGCGCGGGCTGATTTACCCCTCCCACGCTGGGGTCTTGGCTCGCTATATGGCGGCCGCGCCCTATGCTAAAGGAGGGCGCGGCAACGAGGACGGATTTCGGCGATGAGCGGAGCACAGGCGGCGAACGCCCGGCGCAGGAGCGTCGGCGTCAAGGTTGGTTATGTCACGATCGGGGGCGACGCGCCGATCGTGGTGCAGTCGATGACCAACACCGACACGGCCGATGCCGCCGGCACCGCACGCCAGGTGAAGGCGCTGGCCGACGCCGGCTCCGAGCTTGTGCGCCTCACCGTCAACACGCGCGAGGCCGCCGAGGCGGTGCCGCACATCCGCGCCAAGCTCGACGCCATGGGCTGCACGGTGCCGCTGATCGGCGATTTCCATTACAACGGCCACACGCTCCTGACCGAGGTGCCCGCCTGCGCCGAGGCGCTCGCGAAGTATCGTATCAATCCAGGCAATGTCGGCTTTCGCGACAAGCGCGACCGCCAGTTCCAGACCATGGTCGAGGTTGCGATCAAATATGATCGCCCGGTGCGCATCGGGGTCAATTGGGGCAGCCTCGATCAGGAGCTGCTCGCCCATTTGATGGACGAGAACGCCAAGCTGAGCAAACCGGCGCCCGCGTCGGTCGTGATGCGCGAAGCGCTGATCGCGTCCGCGCTCAACAGCGCGGGCCTCGCGGAGAAGATCGGCCTCGGCCGCGACAAGATCGTGATCTCCTGCAAGGTGAGCCAGGTGCAGGATCTGATCGCGGTCTATGACGCGCTGGCCGCGCGCTGCGACTACGCGCTGCATCTGGGTCTGACCGAGGCGGGCATGGGCTCGAAGGGCATCGTCGCCTCGACCGCAGGCCTTGCCGTTCTGCTTCAGCGCGGCATCGGCGACACCGTTCGAGTTTCACTGACGCCCGAGCCGCGCGACAACGACCGCACGCAGGAGGTGATCGTCGCGCAGGAGATTCTGCAGACCATGGGCCTCAGGGCGTTCACGCCCCTGGTCTCGGCCTGCCCCGGCTGTGGCCGCACGACCTCGACCGTGTTCCAGGAGCTCGCCGAGAAGATCCAGGGCTATGTGCGCGCGCAAATGCCGCAATGGCGCCAGCACCATGAAGGCGTCGAGGACATGCAGCTCGCGGTCATGGGTTGCATCGTCAATGGCCCGGGCGAGAGCAAGCACGCCAATATTGGCATTAGCCTGCCCGGCACCGGCGAAGCGCCGAACGCCGCCGTGTTCGTCGACGGCCAGAAGTTCCGCACGCTCCATGGCGACCGCGAGGATATCGCAGAGGAATTTCGCAAGATCGTCGATGACTATGTGTCGAAGCGCTATCCACGCCGGGCGCGCGCGGCACCAGCGGCGGAATAAGCCCCAACCTTAGTACCGCGTCGCGATCTGCCAGAGGCGCGGCACGAGCGCCGTGAAGCGCAACGGCCCGTCCGCCACCGCGAACGAGAGACAATCCTCGCCCTCCTCTGCGACTGGCTGGTGCTCCATTCCCGGCTCAACCACCATCATGTCACCGCGCCCATAGTGCGCATCGTCGACCTTGAGCCCGCCAGTCAGCACGAGCGTCATCTCCGTGCCGAAATGCCGGTGTCGGGGCAAGGCCTGGCCCGGCCGCGACAGCAGAAGCTGAACCCGTATGCCCTTGGTTTCAGGCG
>VGET01000088.1 GCA_016869195.1 Alphaproteobacteria bacterium
AGCGGCCCGGATTTGACGATCGATCGCTGCTGAAGGTTCGAAGCCCCTGTCGAATCGTCTCGAGCGACTCACCGAGCCCGAAGGTAAGGGCGGAGGCGAACATCGCATTCCGAACATTTTAGCGGGCCGCGCCACCCATCGCGATCGGGAGATCGGCAATCGAAATCAAATCATGGCGTGATGCGCCATCGAAGAGCGCGATCCTCGGGCTCCCCGTTTCATCAAGCCAAACGGCGGGCGCGCCGGTGTCGATCTGGCGCCTGATGTGTGGGTTGTCCGGCGCGTAGCTGACGTAACACAGGCGCGCGGCCGTCAAGCCTGCCGCGAGGCCGACACACAGCGGATCGTCTGCGTTGAGCACGGCCATGCGCCGCGCCTGCGCCACGAAAAGGCGTTTCACCTTGGCGAGATCTTCCTTCGAATTGATGCCATCGATGCCGACATGATCAGTGCCGATGCTCATCACGGCAGCCACGTCGCACCAATCAAAATAGACGCCGCGCCTGAGGATGCCCCGTCGCGACGTCTCCAAGGCGGCGGCTTCCACGCGCGGGTCCTGAAGCACGATCTTGGCTCCACTGATGCCGGCGAAGTCACCATGGGCAACGGTATCGCTTCCAATACGCACGCGCTCCGTCGTCGCCATGCCAACGATGCGACCATTGATCCCCAAAATATGAGCGGTGAGATTGGTCGTGGTGGTCTTGCCGTTGGAACCCGTGATGGCGGCGATCGGGATGCGGGTCTTCGCGCCCGGCGGCACGATCGAATCCATGACGGCCGCCGTTACGTCGGGTCAACCCTCTGCCGCCCGATGTGGCCTAAGACCAGGCGAGGTGTTGAGCTCGAGAATAGCGCCACCGACATCACGCCATGAGAGGCGGATGTCGCGTGTCATGAAATCGACTCCGACGATGTCCACGCCTAACGCGCACGCGGCCCGCTCCGCCGCGATGCGATTGTCGGGATGCACCTCCCGCGTGACATCGACTGCCGTGCCACCGGCGGAAATGCTCGCCGCACCCCGAAGGACAACTCTCTGGCCTGGAGGTGGGACGCTGACACGCGTCAACCCCACCTTGGCCAGCATTCGGTCTAGGTCATCGTCCAAGTCAATCCGCACCAATGTTTTGGTAAACCCGACACCGCGGCGCGGATCGCGGTTGAGCACTTCGACCAACTCCTCGACCGTACTTCGTCCATCGCCGAAGACGTGTGCTGCGACGCGCTTGGAAACAGCGACCATCTTGCCGTTGACGACCAGGACGCGATGGTCCTCGCCCGGCACGACGGCCTCGACCAGCACCAACTGACTGACCGCCCTGGCCTTGCGATAGCCGGCGATCACCTCGTCCCGGTCCTTGAGCCCGATACTTACGGCGATAGACTTGCTGCGATCCTCAGGCTTGATCACGACGGGATAGCCGATCCGCTCCGCCATGGCGACGGCGTGTTCCTCGCCACCCGCAACCTCTTGGCGCGTGGTTGGCAGTGCGAGCTCGGCCAACAACAAATGCGTCCGCCGCTTGCTGCGCGTCAGCGAGCTCGCAATCGACGTCGTGTGATCGGTGAGCGTTTCGCGGAGCCGCGCGCGAAAGCGGCCCTGGCCAAGTTGAACCAAGCGATCCGACTCGAGAACGCGAAACCAGGGAATGCCGCGCCGCTCGGCCTCCTTCACCGGCGCACCGGTGGTTTGATCGAGAAGCCAAGTGGCGGCCTGCGCCTCGAGCCGACCTATCAGCGACGATGGATCAAGGGTCCCGCTCACCGACCCACCCGCTTTGCTCCGGCCGGAGAGCCACTCGACCAAACTGGCGCCGACGAGCGCCGCCTGTTGCGCAAGTGGGGCCGATTCGTAGCTGCAGATCACGACGCGCACTTGCGCCTCGTTGACCGCCAGCGTCCAAGCTGTGGCGCGCGCACGGCCGGCCTGCGTTTGCAACGCGGCGACCAGCTGCGCGTAGAGATCCGCGAGCGGCGTTGAGTCGGCAAGGGCCGCTGGGTCGAGCGCCGGCAAGGCCCACCCGAGCTCTGCGCGGCGGCCGGGGTCGAAGCTCGCCACGGTCCATGCCGCGTTCTCGCCCATGTCGATCACGATGGCGACCACGGGCCGTGGGGCGTAGAGGCTTGGTCCGGGATAGGCACGAAACTCAAGGAGTCGCATGGGTCTCAGTATCGACGGTCATGAGGTAAGAAATAGCGAATCCTAGACAACGTTGGTGCCCCTTTGGGCGCCGCCGAACAGTCCCGGCCTACGCAAAGCGAGGGCGGCGCGATCGCCAGAGCAAAGTGGTCATGATGCTGACATTGAGCAGATTCCACGCGATGCCGTTCAAGAAGGCGGCTTGATAGGAGCCGGTGTGGTCGAAGATGAAGCCCGAGAGCCAGCCGCCGAAGGCCATGCCAACCACCGTCGACATCATCACGAGGCCCACCCGCTGGCCGGCCTCGCGCGCGTCCATGTGGTCGCGCACCACGATCGCGTAGCTCGGCACAATGCCACCCTGCGACAGTCCGAAAATCAGAGAGACGACGTAGAGCGAGGCCAAGCCGTCGAACGGAAGGTAGAGCAGCAGCGCCACCCCCTGCAGCACCGCGCCGAGCAGGACGGTGCGCAAGCCCCCGATATAGTCGGCCAGGAAGCCCGAGGTCAGGCGGCTCGCAATGCCGCCGGCCAGCATCAACGACAGCATCTCGGCGCCCGCCACGGGTCCGTACCCCAGATCGCCGCAATAGGCGACGATGTGAACCTGCGGCATCGACATGGCGACGCAGCAGGCCACGCCCGCGACCACGAGGATCAGCTGCAGGGCACGCGGCGACAGGCTGATTGGCTTCAGCGGCGGCTGGCTGGCCGCGAGGCTGTCGCGCCCCGCCTTCGTCCTGATCGGTGACCGGCGCCGCAGCACCAGCGCCAGCGGAATGATGATCGCGGTACAGGCAATGGCAATGATGAAGTACGTCGTGCGCCAGCCATCGGTCTGCAGCGTCGATTTAATGATCAGCGGCCAGATCGCACCTGCCGCATAATTGCCCGCCGCGACCAGCGCGACTGCGATGCCGCGGCGTCGGTTGAACCAGAGCGAGGTGTCGGCGATCAGCGGCCCGAAGCCGATCGAGGTGCCCGCCCCGATGAGCACGCCTTGCACGAGCGCAAATTGCCACATCGCGCTGGTCGCCGCCGCCAGGGCGAAGCCGGAGCCGATCATGAGCACGGCCACGATCAGGGCCGGCGTGATGCCGAAGCGGTCGATCATGCGGCCGAACGCGAAATTACCGAGCGCAAAGCCCAGCATCGTCGAGGTGTAGGACAGCGAGGCGGCGGAGCGATCGACGCCAAATTCCTCCTGCACCGAGGGAATAACCAGGATGACCGCCCACATGCCGACGCCCGAAACGGTCGCCGCGGCCAGCGAGACCGCGAGGCGAAACCATGAATACCGGCTGTCGAGCGCGATCGATGGTGTCGCGGCCGCGGTTTGCTCTTGCAGGGTCATGGTCAGTCGGTCGGGCGCCCACCCGAGAGGTCGAGTACCGCGCGGGTCTCGAGATCGTAGAGTGTGCCGGAGTTCGCCATTGGTCCGCCCCTGGTCGCCCGAAGGAGCCCTGCCGACCTGGAGCTCGGGTGGGCCTATGGACCTTGGCGCGAGCCACACGGTAAGATTTTCAACCGCCCCGTGACAAGTCGGATCGTGGTGGCGCGGAGGCGAACGCATGGCGATCAGCATCACCAAGGCAGGCCCGTCCGGTCTCGGCGCCATTGTCGAGGGCTTGGATTCGGAGGCGCTCGCCACCGATGACGAGGAACTGCTTCGCCGCCTCTATGCCGAGAGCCCGGTCCTGTGCCTGCGAGGGCAGGCGCTCAGCCCGGATGCGTTCATGCGTCTCGCGCGCGTGTTCGGCGCGATCCAGGTCCAGCTGCTAAGAGAATTCCGCGACGCGGCACACCCCGAGATCTCCTACATCGAGAACACGCAACGTGACACCCGCGGCGATGGCAAGCGCATTGTGTTCGGCGAGCATTGGCACACCGATGATAGCTACATGGCCAAGCCGTGCTCGACGACCTTGCTCTATGCCGACGTCATTCCGCCGGTCGGCGGCGATACGCTCTTTGCTAACATGTATCGGGCCTACGAAGCTCTGCCCGACGCTATGAAAGCCCGCCTTCACGCGATGCGCGCGGTGCATGCCTATCAGTCGCGCCGCAATGTCAATCCGGTGCCGACGCGCACGGAGGACGAGGAACGGGAGTCACCCAAGGTCAGCCACCCGCTGGTGCGAACTCATTCGGTGACGGGCCGCCAAGCGCTCTATCTCAACCTCAATCGCATAGATTCGGTCGAGGGGCTTCCGCTCAAGGATGGCGATGCCCTGATCGATGAGCTGTTTGCCCATTCGATCCAGCCGACCTTCGTCCATGCCCACAAATGGCGCCTTCACGACGTCGTGGTCTGGGACAATCGTTGCACGATGCACAAGGCCTCGGCGGACTATGGCGACCACCGCCGGCGCATGATGCGCATCCTGATCGAGGGAAGCGCGCCGGCATAGCCGCATTGCTGATCGGCGCCGGCGCCGCTCACAGAAACGGCTTGAACAGCCGCACGATGCCGTCGACCAGTCGGCGGATGAAGGGGCGCGCGCTCAGGCGCTCGCGCGTCACGGGCTCGGAGCGGGCGATCTTCTCATCGATTAGGCGTTCGATTTCCTGGGCGAGGGCGGGGTCAAAGGCCTCGCAATCGAGCTCGAAATTGAGGCGCAGGCTGCGATTGTCCCAGTTTGACGAGCCGAATAGCACCCAGCGGCCGTCTGCCACGGCGACCTTGGAATGGTCGAACGGCGGCGCTTCAAGCCAAACCCGGCAGCCGGCAGCGATGAGGCGGCGAAACGAGGCCGTCTCCGCCCATTTCATGAAAAACAGATTGCTCCGTTTCGGCAGCACGACATCGACCGCGACGCCTCTGAGCGAGGCGATGACCAGCAGGCTGGTAATTTCCTCGTCCGGCAGAAAATAGGGTGTGGCGATGCGGAGCGAGTGCTCGACCTGAGTCAACGCCCCGAGCAGAGTGAGGCGAAGCGAGCCGACCCGTTCATTTGGCCCGCTCGCAATGCAGCGCATGACTGTCGTGCCATCGCTTTTGGGGTTGGCGAACCAGGTCGCGCCGGCCAGCGTCTCACCCGTGGTGAAGCTCCAATCGTCTGCGAAGGTGGCCATCAGATCACTTACCGCGGGCCCCTCGATGCGAAATTGTACATCGAGGGTCGGCAGCGATGGCTGCTCCGACAGCATGTGGCCGTGCTTGATGTTCATGCCGCCGGTGAATCCAATCGCACCATCGACCACGAGGATCTTTCGGTGGTTGCGCAGGTTGAGATAGGGCATCCGCCAGGGGAGGATGGAGGTAAGAAAGCGAGCGGTCTTAACCCCTTGGCTGCGCAACAGGCCAATGGCCGTGGGTAGCGAATACAGCGCGCCGATGCCATCGATCAGCACGCGAACCTGGACACCCCGCGCGGTAGCCTCACCCAGCGCCTGGGCAAAACGTCGGCCGACTCTGTCGTTGTTGAAGATCGACTCTGTCGTTGTTGAAGATATAGCTGGCGAGCGCCACCGAGGTACGGGCGCCGTCGATCGCAGCAAGCATCTGAGGATAGGCAACATCGCCGGTGCGGAGGAGCTGCACCCTATTGCTAGCGGAGAAATCCAGCGCGAGGGGGGCATGGCGAACCAGCCTCGCCTGGTTGGTGTGGAAGCGATCGACGGCGATCTGAGCATCCGAGGGTCTTGCCGCCGCTGGTTCGGCCGAATCCTGATCGCGCTGGGTTCCGCGCAGTTTCAGTGCGCGCCGCTTGATCCGATTGACCCCGAAGAGCCAGTACAGCACCGACCCGACGAACGGCGACAGCCAGATCATGGCAAGCCAAGCGACGGCCGCCCGGTCTTCCTCCTTGCGCAGCACGATGTGGATCGACACGGCGACCGCGATCGCGGCATTTGCCGCAGCCAAAGCGTAGGTCCACAGGTCTGAAGAGCCATTCACGGATCAAGATCCCGCAATCCCCGAAAATCGCGTGGGAGCATCCTTGCATAGTGCGAGCGAGCGCACGATATGACGTTTGGTGAGACCGCCGCGGTGCGGCGCCGCGGTCCAACTTCTGCCGTGCAATCATGCGCGAAGCCATCAATCCCTCCCTCACCGCAGCCACCTACAATATTCATTATTCGATCGGGACCGACCGTCGGTTTGCCCCCGATCGCATAGCCGACGTTATCCTCTCCTTGAAAGCGGACGTGATCGCACTGCAGGAGGTCGGCTGGCACTTTCGGGGGCAGGCGGGCGTCGATCAGTTCGACCTTCTGGCACGGCTGACCGGCTATCGGGTGCTTCAGGGTCTGACCCGCAACCACCCGAACGCCCATTTCGGCAATGCGATCCTGACGCGCCTCGAAGTCCTGCGCTCTTGGAGCGGGGCCGCGCGCGGGCGCAAGCGGAGGGACTGTCGGTCGAGTTCCAGCCGGCCCATGCCGAAGCGCTGCCGTTTGCCGACGAGTCCTTCGATATTGTGCTTTCGACCTTCGGCGTCATGTTCGCGCCGGATCAGTCGAAGGCCGCGAGCGAGCTCATCCGTGTCTGCCGTTCGGGCGGCAAGATCGGTCTCGCCAACTGGACGCCCGAGGGCTTCATCGGCGAGTTGTTCCGGGTGGTTGGTCGCTATGTGCCGCCGGCGCCGGGCGTAAAGTCACCAGCGCTCTGGGGCAATGAGGAGTGGCTCCGCCTGCAATTCGGCGATGTCGCGACGTCGATGTCCGTGACACGCCGCATGTTCAAGTTCCGCTATCGCTCGGCGGAACACTGGGTCGACGTGTTCCGGCGCTTCTACGGCCCGACCCACAAGGCGTTTCTGGCTCTCGCACCGGAACGTCAGATCGATCTTGAGCGCGATTTGTTGACGCTACTCAAAACGTTCGACCGGGGCGGAGGCGATGGCCTCGTGGTCCCGAGCGAATACCTCGAGGTCGTGATCACCCGCGCGTGAGGAGTAGGGGACGGTCGCATCGGGCATCTCTATGTCCAACCCGGTGCGACCGGTTTTTTCGAGCGATCGGCTGTCAGTGGGCGGGCGATCGACCCCGGATCATGTCCGCTGCTTTCTCTGCGATCATGATCACCGGCGCGTTGGTGTTGCCGGAGGTGAGCCGCGGCATGATCGAGGCGTCGACCACGCGCAAGCCGCCAATGCCGCGGACCCTGAGTTGTTCGTCGACCACCGCGAGCGGGTCCGAGCCCATCTTGCAGGTGCCGACTGGATGATACAGCGTCGCGCCGGTGCGCCGCGCATAGTCGAGCAGTTCGTCGTCGCGCTGGAGCGACTTGCCCGGCAGATTCTCTTCGACAACATAGCGCTTCATGGCGGCTGATGCGGTGACGGCTCGCGCGATCTTCATGCCGTCGACCAGCGTCCGGCGATCGTTCTCGGTCGAGAGGAAATTCGGCCTAATGGCCGGCGGCGCGAGCGGATCGGCCGAGCGGATGTGAATCGTGCCGCGGCTTTCAGGGCGCATTTGGCACGGTCCGAGCGTGAGACCTGGAAAATGATCGAGCGTGCGCTTCTTCGGGTCGCGGAAGCTCGCATGGGCAATGTGGTATTGCACGTCGGGGGTCGCGAGCTCGGGTCGCGTCTTGACGAAGCCGCAGAGCACGCCCGCGGTCAAGGTGAGGCCGCCGCGCTTGAACAGGTAGTACTTCAGGACCTCCGATGCCAAAGACAGGCCGCGCATGCGCTCGTTCAGCGTGACCGTGTTCTGCACGCGCCAGACCAGCCGCGCGATATAGTGGTCCTGATAGTTCTCGCCGACACCCGGCAAGGCGTGCCGCACATTGATGCCTTGCGCCTTCAAAACCTCGGGGCGTCCCACCCCCGAGAACTCGAGGATCTGCGGTGACTGTACCGCGCCGGCACAGAGGATGATTTCGCGCGTCGCCCTAACTTCCTGGGACTGTCCGTTCCGTCGGTAGACCACGCCCGAGGCCTTGAGGCCGTCGAACAGCAGGCCGGTCGTCTGAGCGCCCGTGAGGACTTGAAGGTTCGGGCGCTTGCGCGCCGGGTGCAGATAGGCATCGGCCGCGCTCCAGCGCTGTCCGCCCTTCTGGGTCACCTGGAAATAGGCGAAGCCGTGCTGGTTGGCGCCGTTATAATCCGGGTTCGGCGGGTGGCCGATCTCGGAGGCGCCCGCAATCACGGCATCGAGCAGGCCATCGGTCTCGCGCTGATTGGCGACATTGAGCGGGCCGCCGACGCCGCGATGCGGTCCCTCGGGGTTCTCGCGGTTCTCGGCCTTCTTGAAATAGGGCAGCACGTCGTCGAACGACCAGCCGAGATTGCCCGCTTGTGCCCAGCCGTCATAGTCCTGCGCCTGGCCGCGCACATAAATCATGCCATTGATCGAGCTTGAGCCGCCGAGCACCTTGCCGCGTGGAATGGGGATGGCGCGATTGTTGGTATAGGGCTCGGGCTCGCTGTCAAACAGCCAATTCACCGTCGGGTCAACCATGGTCTTGACGTAGCCGGCGGGAATCTTGATCCAGCGATTGGTGTCTTGGCCACCGGCTTCGAGCAGCAGCACGCGCGAACGGCCGTCCTCGCTCAGGCGATGGGCCAGCACACAGCCGGCCGAGCCGGCACCAACGATGACGTAATCGAACTCCGCCACGTCTCATCCTCCAGAATGACCACGGCCGGAGCCTAGATCATGGCCGCCGTTTCGTCAGCGGGAATGCGCCGGGCCCTTGCATGACCGGCCCCTTCGCGGCGATTGTTGAAACTTGGTGACGAGAAGGCAGATTGGCATGGCCAAGTCATCGGTTCGGATTGGCGCTGGCGCGGGCTTCGCGGGTGACCGATGGGAGCCCGCGATCGAGCTGATCGAACGCGCGGGGATCGACTACATCGTGTTCGAGTGCCTGGCTGAGCGTACCATTGCGCGCGAAACGCTGACACGCCGACAGAACCCGAGCGCCGGCTACAATCCGCGCCTGGAGAACCGCATGGCCGAGGTGCTGCCGGCCTGCGCGCGCCATGGGGTGAGGCTGGTCACGAGCCAGGGCGCGGCCAATCCGCTAGGGGCCGCACGCAAGACCTGCGAGATCGCTTCTGCCGCTGGAATACAAGACCTTCGATGCGCGGTCCTGCTCGGCGATGACGTGACCGAGCTCGTCTCGGCGCAGCCCGATCTGCGCCTGCTCGAGACCGGTGATCCGGTCGAGAGCATTGTGCCACGCATCGCAGCGGCCAACGCCTACCTTGGTGCGGATGGCGTGCGCGATGCGCTGACCACCGGCGCGCAGGTGGTGATGACTGGTCGGGTGGCTGACCCCTCACTCTTCATCGGGCCGATGCTGCACGAGCTCGGCTGGTCCTATGACAATTATGGCGTGCTCGGCCAGGCGAGCGCGGCCGGCCATTTGCTGGAATGCGCGGGCCAGGTGACGGGCGGGTATTTCGCCGACCCCGGAGTCAAAGACGTGCGGGCGCTTGCCCGTCTTGGCTTTCCCTTTGCGGAGATTGGAGCGGACGGAACCGTGGTGATCGGCAAGGTCGAAGAGGCCGGCGGCCGTGTCGATGTGCAAACCTGCACCGAGCAGTTGATCTACGAGGTGCATGACCCCACCGCCTACGTTACGCCCGACTGCGTGCTCGACATGACGGGCATCAGCCTACGGGCCTCGGGGCGAGATCGCGTTGCGATCGAAGGCGCCGTCGCGCGGCCGCGGACGCCGACCTACAAGGTCAGCATCGGCTATCTCGATGGCTATCTCGGCGAGGGCCAGCTGTCCTATGGTGGCCCGAACGCGGTGGCGCGCGCGCGCCTCGCCGGCGAGGTGGTGCGCGAGCGGCTCAAGCAGCGCGGGCTGCACTATGACGAGCTGCGCGTTGAGTTGATCGGCATCGACAGCCTTCACGGCTCGGCCGATAACCGGCCGGAGCCCTATGAGGTGAGGCTCCGCGTGGTCGGCCGCACGCCGAATCGGCGCGCGGCTGAGGAAATCGGCTGGGAGGTCGAAACCCTTTACACGAACGGGCCATCGGGTGGCGCCGGCGATCTCCGTCAGGTGCGAGAGGTGCTCGCCGTTCAGTCCGTGTTGTTGCCGCGGGAGCTGGTCAAAACGCGCGTCGAGATGGTGGGGCCGTTGTGAAACTCACGGTCCGCGACCTTGCCCACTGCCGGGCGGGCGACAAGGGTCACGCGGTCAACATCTCGGTCATCGCCTATGACTCGGCCGGTTATGACAGGTTGGCCCGTGAGCTCACCGAGGAGCGCGTCATGGCGGCATTCACAGCCCTCGCCGACGGCCCGGTCACACGCTACGACCTGCCAAAGGTCAAGGCGTTCAATTTCGTCATCGAGCATTTGCGCGGCGGCGGCGTGACCGCGACCGCGGCACTCGACATTCACGGCAAGAGCCTGAGCAGCCTGATGTTGACGATTGCGCTGCCGGGCAACGAGCCCAGCTAGCCCATAATCGTGTGACTGGCCTCCGGCCCGCCACCGAGCCACGCGTAGAGCTCCCAAATGGTCCCGTCAGGATCGGCAAAATAGGCGCAACGGGCGTTCCACGGATAGTCGCGCGGCACCTGCTCAAACGTGACGCCGGCGGCCGCTAGTTCTTGATGGGCTTCATCGATCGCGGCGGGGGCGGGCAATTCCAGCGCGACGATCGCCTTGCGTTCGGCCGGCGTCGTAGCGCGGGTGGCCACGCCCGTGTTGCGACTCATGTGGTCGCGCTCCCACACCGCAAGCGTCACGCCGGCGCCGGAGAAGTCGGCAAATCCCTCGGCACGTCGCCGTAGCTTGAATCCAAGCTTGCCGACATAGAACTCAACCGAGCGCTCGACGCTCTCGACCAGCAGGCAGATATCGGTGATGGCGTGACGTTGGGCGAAGCGCATGGCGACCCTCAACAACAAGATCGAACCGCTAGAGCGGAATGAGATTAGCCTGAATCGGAAGGGGTTCCCAAAGTGGCGCGAGTCTGATTCAAGATGCTGGCTGGGGTGGAGGCCAGCGTCTGATGGGCAAACCCTATTCGATGGATCTTCGCGAACGCGTGGTTGAAGCGGTCGCAGTGGAGGGTCTGTCGCGGCGGCAGGCGGCGGCCCGGTTCGGGATCGGCGAAGCCACGGCGATCAATTGGCTGAAACGGGTGCAAACGACCGGCAATGTGGCACCCGGTCAGATGGGCGGGCACAAGCCGAGGACGCTGTCAGGCAGCCATCGCGACTGGCTGCTCGCGCGCTGCCGTGAGCGAGACTTCACGCTGCGCGGTCTGGTGGCGGAACTGGCCGAGCGCGGCGTGAAAGTCGATTATCGCTCGGTCTGGGAGTTCGTCCACGCCGAAGGGCTTACGCATAAAAAAAGACGCTGGTCGCCAGCGAGCAAGCGCGCCCGGATGTAGCACGTCGACGGCGCCAATGGCTGACCTATCGTAGCCGCATCGAGCCTTCGCGTCTGGTCTTCATCGACGAGACCTGGACCAAGACCAACATGGCTCCGCTGCGCGGCTGGGCGCCGCGCGGGCAGCGGCTTAAAGCGCACGTGCCACACGGCAAGTGGCAGACCTTGACGTTCCTCGCGGCGTTGCGCTGCGATCGTGTTGAGGCGCCCTGGCTGATCGAGGGGCCGATCAATGGCGAGCGCTTCCTCCTCTACATCGAGAAGGTGCTCGTGCCTTCGCTCAAGCCCGGCGACATCGTGATCATGGACAATCTCGGCTCGCACAAGGGCAACGCCGTACGCCGCGCCATTCGCGCCGTCGGCGCTTACCTCTTCTTCCTGCCGAAATACTCGCCCGACCTGAACCCGATCGAGCAGCTATTTGCCAAGCTCAAGCATTGGCTGCGCCACGCCGCAAGGCGTTCCCCCGATGCGCTGAGCGCCGCGATCGGCCAAACCCT
>VGET01000089.1 GCA_016869195.1 Alphaproteobacteria bacterium
CACAATCTCTTCACCTCTTTTCGACTAGCGTCAGTTGACGGCTCAGTACGGCGCTCGGATACTCCGCTGCGCGTCGAGCCGTGGCCGATTCGCGGCAAAAACCGGGGGGGAACCAATGGCAGCGAAATCCGATGAGAGCGGCATGAAGGCTTCGGACCTGTTTGTGAAGTGTCTCGAAGCCGAAGGGGTGACTCATATCTTCGGCATTCCGGGCGAGGAGAATGCCGATGTCATGATTTCGCTCATGGACAGCAAGATCAAGTTCGTGCTGTGCCGCCATGAGCAGGCGGCCGCCTTCATGGCCGATGCCTATGGCCGGCTCACCGGCAAGGCCGGCGTGTGCCTCGGAACGCTTGGGCCGGGCGCGACCAACCTCGTCACCGGCGTCGCCGACGCCAATATGGACCGCGCACCGCTCGTCTGCATCCTGGGTCAGGCCGATACCAAGCGGCTCCACAAGGAGAGCCACCAGAACATGGATTCGATCGCCATGTACCGGCCGATCTCCAAATGGGCCCAGTCGCTCTACCACCCGGATAATATTCCGGAAATCGTGCGCAAGGGCTTCAAGTTGGCCGAGGCCGAGAAGCCGGGCGCGGTGGTGCTCGAGCTGCCGGAAGACCTGATGGAGCACGAGGCCAAGGGCAAGCCACTGCCAGTGAGCAAGACCCGCCGGCCAGGCGCCGACCACAAGGCCGTGGCCCAGGCGCTTGATCTCCTGATGAATGCGAAAAACCCGCTGATTCTTGCGGGTAACGGTGCCGTCCGCAAACGCGCAGCCGCCCAGCTTCAGCGCCTCGCCAAGAACACCGGCATCGGCGTCGTCAACACCTTCATGGGCAAGGGCGCGGTGCCGCGCAAGGACCCGCACTGCATGTATACGGTCGGCCTGCAGGGCAAGGACCACATCCTGGTCGCGCTGCGTGAGGCCGATGTCGTGCTCTCGATCGGCTATGACCTCGTGGAGTGGAGCCCCTCCTTCTGGAACAAGGGCACGCCCAAGAAGATCATCCACGTCGATTTCTGGCCGGCCGAGATCGACGATCACTACCAAACGACCGTGGAGATCGCGGGCGATGTGGCGGACGCGCTCTGGCAGCTCAACGAGCTGCTCGAGGGCAAGCACAAGAACAAGCTGCCGCTGTTCGACATCAAGAAGCGCGCCAAGCTGCGCGAGACCATCAAGAACGACCTAGAGATGGAGAAGGACGACGCGTCCTTCCCGATGAAACCGCAGAAAGTGCTCTACGACGTGCGCCAGGCGCTCGGACCGTCTGACATCCTCTTGTCAGACGTCGGCGCCCACAAAATGTGGATTTCCCGCTATTACCAGTGCGACACGCCAAATACCTGCCTGATCTCCAATGGTTTCTGCACGATGGGCTTCGCCTTTCCAGGCTCGATCGGCGCCAAGCTCGCCTTCCCGGACCGGAAAATTCTCTCGATCAACGGCGATGCCGGCTTCTTCATGAATGCGCAGGACATCGAGACCGCGGTGCGGCTCAAGCTGAACGTGGTAGCGATGATCTGGCTCGACGGCGAGTACGGTCTGATCAAGTGGAAGCAGCAGAACTCGTTCAACGGCAAGCATAGCGACCTCGCCTTCGGCAACCCCGACATCGAGATGTGGGCGAAGTCCTACGGCGCTTGGGGCCGAACCATCAAGAAAGCGGCGGAGCTTCCCGCTGCGCTGGAAGAGGCCTTCAAGCAGAAGGGCCCAGCGGTCATCGGCGTTCCGATCGACTATGCCGAGAACCGCAAGCTGACCAAGCGGCTCGGTGAGATCGAGTTCACCATCTAGTCAAGGAACCGTCAGACAGCCCCCTAGCCAGCATCCGCCCTGCATGTCCGTAGGGCGGATGCTACCTGTGATCAGTGTCACATCGATGTCGGATGCGATTGGTCGATATGAGCGGCGGTGAGCCAGATGCGCCTGATGCGGCCAAAGGCGCGATCGGCTGGATTGCGGCGAACGAGCAATGAGCCTGAAGGTCAAGTTCTGGGGCGTCCGCGGGAGCATTGCCTGCCCCTCCCCAAACCACATTTCATTTGGGGGTAATACGAGCTGTGTCGAGGTATCGGCGGGCGGCCATCGCTTCATACTCGATGCCGGCACGGGCGTGCGTAATCTCGGGCACTGGATCTTCCGGAAAGGCCCGCATCGCGGGACGTTCCTGTTCTCCCACACGCATTGGGACCACATCACCGGCTTCCCCTTCTTCTCACCTGCGTTTCACCCCGATCACGAGTTCAAGATGATGGCTGGCCACCTGACCGCCCATGGCGGGCTGCAGCGGGTGATCGCGGGCCAGATGTCAAACCCGATGTTCCCGGTACCGCTCGAGGCCATGCGCGCCAAACTGGTCTTCGAGGACTTTGAGGCTGGAGACCGGTGGTCACCGCTTGCCGGCGTCACGATCAGAACCGCCCCGCTCAATCACCCGAACGGCGCCACCGGCTATCGCATCGAGCATGGTGGCAAATCGGTCTGTTACGTGACCGACACCGAGCACCTGCCAGGCCAGCCCGATCAGAATATTCTTGGGCTGATCGAGGGCACCGACCTTCTGATCTATGATTCAACCTACACGGATGCCGAGTTCCCGCAGAAAGTCGGCTGGGGCCATTCGACCTGGCAGGAGGGCGTCCGCCTCGCCCAGGCCGCCCATGTGAAATCCTATGCCATCTTCCACCACGACCCCGATCACGAGGACCGGGTGATGGAACAGATCGAGTCCGAGGCGCGCGCGCTCTGGCGCGATGCCTTCGTCGCTCGCGAGAACATGCGCATCGTGCTGGGCTGAAGGTCACGCGATGTAACGCGCGTAAGATTGACAACGGGCGGTTTTCTTTTTTCAGCGAACATTTTACTGGCCGTTAACAATTCAAAGAGACTTGTCTGAAAAGATCGATTGCCGCATGATGCTGGTTGAGTCGGTGCCTAACCAAGGGCACGAGGAGGGGGTTGTCCATGCGATTGCTGACGGTTGTCTTTTGTGCGGTGGCGCTCAGCCTGGGCGTTTCCGTGATGTCTTCAGCAGCGAAGGCTGAAGCCCTTAACCAGGGGCCGAAGGTTTGCTCTGAGTGCCATAAGGACGAGTTTAAGATTTGGGAGGGCACTCAGCATTCCAAGTCGTTCAAAGAAATACATAAGTCACCGAAGGCGAAAGACATCATCGCCGCGGTCGGTGGCGAGAAGAACATGAAGAAGAACGAAGTCTGCACCCAGTGCCACTACACGATGGTGGGCGCAGACAAGAAGGCGGAGGCCGGCCCGAGCTGCGAAAGCTGCCATGGCGCCTCGTCGGAGTGGTTCAAGATCCACAACGACTACGGCGGCCCGACGGTGAAGCGCGAGGACGAAGCGGCCGACCACAAGGAGGCGCGCATCGCCAATGCGGCCAAGGCCGGCATGCTCTGGCCGAGCGATCGCTATGGCATCGCAGAGAACTGCACGGAGTGCCACGGCCTCGCGAATCCCAAGGTTCCGGCGGACGCGCTCTCGAAGATGCTCGATGCCGGCCATCCCGCGATTGCGGAGTGGGAACTGGTTCAGTACTCCCAGGGCTCGGTGCGGCATCGCTTCTATCCGCCCAACATGACCACCAATGCCGAGATGACTCCGCCCGAGTTGGCGCGGATGTTCGTCACAGGTCAGGCAGCGAAGCTGGTCTCGGCCGCGACGGCAATCGGCAAGGTCGACAATCCGAAGTACAAGGAATTCCAGCAGAAGCGGATCGACCTGGCCAAGGCGGCGCTGGCCAAGGTGCCTGAGGCGAAGGCGCTGATCGATGCGCCGACGGTTGACAATGCGCGCAAGCTGGTCGCGGCGATTGCGGAAAAAGACCTGAGCGGTGCGGTCGGCGGCGACCTGCCGGCGAAGGGCACGTACAAATAGGCTTTGGTTGGGGCTTGGGGGCGCCGCGCGAGCGGCCGCCCCCAGGCTGATTCGGGCATGATTGCATGGCGCACCGCTGTTTGGGCGGGCGCCGTGGTGACTGTAGGCCAAGACGGATGAAGCCGGCTGGTGGGATTGTTCCCCGCTACGCCGGTTGAGACGTTGGGCCCGGGGGACCCGAGCCAGGGGGGGAAGTGAGTGGTAACAGCCACAATCATGGCGCGCCCGCAAAGATGGGACGCGCCGTTCGGCCCGGAAATGACCGACACCGACGTCGAGCGCCTGCTCACCCTGCCCGAAATTGCGGCCATCGAGCGCGGCAAATTTCCGAACCACACGCCCCTTGTCGGTGTCATCAAGAATGATTCGCGGCTGGTGCGCTTCGAGGCCGGAGACATCGTGGTACGCGAAGGCGACTACGGCAATTCGGCGTTCCTGGTTGTCACCGGCAAGCTCCGCGTTGTCCTCGCGCCCAAGCTGCCGCGCGAGCTGATCGGCCGGCAGAGCAGCCGCCGCAAAGGGCTCCTGGAGGCGCTGTCGCAGATCTGGACCAACCGGGTGATCCCCGAGGTGCGAGACACGCAGCGCTACACCGACCAGAAGCTGCGCGGCAGCGCAACGGACCTGGCGCGCTCCCAAGTCTTTCTGCAGGACGTGCCCGCCGTGCTCGTCGACCACAAGACGGCCGAGCTTGGCCCGGGAACGCTGTTCGGTGAGCTGGCTGCGCTCGGGCGCGTGCCGCGCACCGCGACCATCTTCGCGGAAGAGGGCGCCGAACTTCTCGAGATCCGCTGGCAGGGCCTGCGCGAGCTGCGCAAATATGACGCCGGCTGGCGCCGCAAGATAGACGAGCGCTACCGCCAGAACGCGCTCAAGGTGGCCTTGCGCGAATCACCCTTGTTCCAAGGGCTCAACGAAACCGAGCTCCAGGAGGTCGCCAACGCGACGCTGTTCGAGACCTATGGCAGCTTCGATTGGCATGTCTCGTATAAGCGCATGCGCGAGCAGGGCAAGGCCGAACAGGAGCCGGTGATCGCGCGCGAGGGCGAATATCCCGACGGCGTGCTGATGATCCGGGCCGGATTTGCCCGTGTCGCCGCGAAAATGGGCAATGGCCAGCGTACGCTCACCTATCTTGGTGCCGGCGATACCTTCGGCATCGATGAGCTTTGGGCCGGGCGCGACGGCACGGATGTGTCGCTGCAGACCTCGCTGATCGCGCTCGGCTATGTCGACGTGCTGCGCGTGCCGGCACCGATCCTCGAGAAGTTCGTGTTCCCGAAGATGAAGGCGCCGCCCGCGCCGTTGATCGAGCGGGCGGGCCGCCCCTTGACCGAGGACGCCCCGATGGAATGGGCGGTCGAGCAGCGTTTCATCAACGGCACGAAGTCGATGCTGATCGACCTCAATCTGTGCGTGCGCTGCGATGACTGCGTGCGCGCCTGCGCCTCGACCCATGGCGGTAATCCGCGCTTCATTCGCCACGGCCCTACCTTCGACCATTGGATGGTGGCCAATGCCTGCATGCATTGCGCCGATCCGGTGTGCATGATCGGCTGCCCGACGGGCGCGATTCACCGCTCGATCAGCAGAGGTGCGGTCGTGATCAACGACACGACCTGCATCGGCTGCGGCACCTGCGCCAATTCCTGCCCCTACAACAACATCCGTCTGGTCGAAATCCGCGACGTGGGCGG
This sequence comes from Alphaproteobacteria bacterium, assembly GCA_016869195.1. GTDB lineage: Bacteria > Pseudomonadota > Alphaproteobacteria > UBA828 > UBA828 > SHWC01. Next base: position 5,596 of record VGET01000089.1, read on the forward strand.
CAGGCCGATCCGCGATCCCGACAGCCAGAAGCCAATCCTCAAGGCAACCAAGTGCGACCTGTGCGAAACCAACCCGGGCGGACCCGCCTGTGTGCGCGCGTGCCCGCATGATGCGCTGCGGCGTGTCGATTTCCGCAGTGGCGACATCTTCCGGAGCCTTGGCTGATGCGCGCCGAGCACGCCATCTCGATCCGCTACTTCACTTTGCTCGGGATCTTCGTTGCCGCCATCATTGCTTTCACCTTGCATGCGATCGAGATGCCGAACCACTTGCAGCGGCCGGAGTTCCTGACCGGCTATGTGATGTTCGGGCTGATGCTTCTGGTCGCGCTGCTCAATGTGCGCAAGAAGCTCTCGATGGTGCCGATCGGCCGCGCCGCCTATTGGCTCGCGGGCCATGCCTTCTTCGGCGTCATGCTGATCGGCCTTTATTTCGTTCACACCCAGACGATCTGGCCCGAGGGCGGCTATGAGCGCGCCTTCGCCATGATGGTCTATCTCGTGACCGCGAGCGGTCTGGCCGGTTATGCGCTCCAGCGCATCAGCCCGCGGCGCCTGGCCGCCGCCGACCTCGAGATCATCTACGAGCGAATTCCGGCGGAGCTCGCCGAGGTGCGGCGCAAGGTGCAGGCCATCGTGCTCGAGAGCACCAAGGAATCCGGCGCCGATACGCTCGGCCGTCACTATCTCGAGTCCCTGTCCTGGTATTTCCGTCGGCCGCGCTTCTTCGTGCCGCACCTGTTCGGCCTGCAGGCGGGACAACACTGGATCCGGTTCCAGGTTCAGACCATCGAGCGCTATTTGAGCGCGGCCGAGCGCGCCCAGCTCACCAAGATCGAGGGCCTCGCGCTGTACAAGGACAAGATCGACCTGCACTATGCCTTGCAGAGCGTGATGAAGTACTGGTTGCTCATCCATGTGCCGCTGGCCGCCGCCCTGCTGGCGCTGATGTTCTGGCACATCATAGCAGTGAACGTGTACGCGCGATGATGGACCCGGAAAAATTCAGACACGATTCGAGCCGCTATGAGCGCCCGAACCTGCGCTATCGCTGTGGTCGGGGCGCGAAATGGGGTGACCCCTGCCCGCTAGGACCGACGACCAAGGGCCAGTGCGGCGGTACCAGCGAATGCCACCCGGCCAAGGTCGGTGACCGCTTTGAATGTCGTCGCCCCGCCTATGCAGGCGGCCCCTGCAGCGATGGCCCGAAATCTGACGGCGCGTGCTCGCAGCACCGCCCGCCCTGCCGGCCACGGCGCACGATTCGCAGCGTTCGTGGAATCCTGGCGGTTGGCGCCTTCGCCCTCGTGGTCGCGATCATCGCGGTGTTCCTGACCGTCAGCCCCTCAAGCAGCCGCGCGATCACCTCCGCCGGGCCGCTGACCGGCGGCCACGCCAATTTCACCGCGAAGTCTGGCTGTGTCTCCTGCCACACGCCGCACAATGGCGACGTTGGCGGCTGGGTGCTTGCGGCTTTTCGCGAGGATGACCTGACGCCGAATTGCCTCACCTGCCACACGTTCGGTGGCGATCCGCGGCTCGGTCACAACGCCGCCGCCGAGACCACGCCGCGGGGTCGCGAGACCTCGTGCACCGAGTGCCACACGGAGCACAAGGGCGAGAGCTTCGACATCGTCATGATGCCGGACGAGGCCTGCAATGCCTGCCACAAGACGCGCGTGGACGGCTTCAGCGTCAATCACCCGCAGTTCGGCGAGACCTTCCCGCACGCGCAGCGTACCTCCATCGTGTTCGACCACACCTCGCATTTCGCCAAGCACTTCCTGAACGAGCGGGTGAAGGATTCGGCGCCGGAAAACTGCACGACCTGTCATGAGATGGCCGACGCGGTCAAATCGGTGAAGCCCCGGAACTTCAATGAGACCTGTGTCACCTGTCACGGCGACGCGATCTCCTCGCGCGATCTCGTGCTGCTCCGCCTGCCCGAGTTCAGCGAGAACCTGCTCGACAAGCAGAAGGTGATGGGGACCTGCGGGCCGACGCTCGATCAGTGGAACATGATGATGGAGGCCATGTCGGGTGAAGAAGGCGACATGGAAGAGATGAAGAGCATGATGACCGGCGAGGAGGAATTTGAGCCGGTCTCAACCGAAGAGGCGAGCGCGGTCAGCGCGTACCTCCTCGGCATGGCGCCCGACGACCCCGAGACCTACACCAAGCCGATGCAGGAGTTCCTGAACCGCCTGATCGAGGAAGGATCGGCGCCGATCGCGGAGTTGATCGACCAGCGCGCCGGCAAGAAGGTGTCCAACCGGCTGTTGGCGGGCCTGAACCCCGAGCTTGTCCGGCGCGTCGCGTGCGCGTGGGCCAGCAACGTCGAGTATTCGCCGCCCAATGATCCGGAGTTCGGCGGCTGGTATGGCGATGGGCTCGAGCTGAAATACCGCCCGCCAAGCTCGGGAAACCACTCAGACCCTGTGGCCTATGAGTGGGCGCTCTTCGCGGCCGCGAGCCAGGGCGAGAAGGATGAGGTGCTGGTCGATTTCGCGGAAGTCATGCGCAAGGTGGTGCTTAGCCGCACCGAGGGTGTCGGCGCCTGCACCAAATGCCATGCGGTCAGCGATGACGGCAAAGGCGGGCTCGAGATCGAGTGGCGCTATCGCGAAACCAAGGCCAACCCTTTTACGCGCTTCGATCATCAGCTACACTTGACGCTGGTTAACCCTGAAGGCGTCAATTTGGTGGATCCGAGTGCTGGCTGCCGCACCTGCCACACGGTCAATGATCAGGCACAGTACCAAGCTTCGTTCGACGGCAGTGATCCACATGACTTCCAGAGCAACTTTGCGGCGATAAAGAAGGAAACTTGCGCCCAGTGTCACAACAGGGGCCAGGTTCGCCAGGACTGTAAGACCTGCCACAGTTATCATTTCAAGCCAGGTTTCGACCTGAGGATGGCCAAAGATGCGAAATGACCTTGTGAAGTTGAGCTGGCGCCGAGCCCTGATCGGGGTGGCGGCTGCGGGGCTGATCTCCGCGTTCCTCACCGTCGGCGGAGCTGCGCGCGCAGAAGAGGCGGCAGCGGCAACCGAGAAGACGGCCGATCAGATGCATTCCGAGATTCTCGACGCTGAGGTGTTTCCGAGCGCGTCGAAATGCATGAGCTGCCATGAAGAGATTTACAAGGAGTGGGCGTCGTCGAACCACGCCTATGCCTCGATCTCGCCCATGTTCCACAAGTTCGAGCAGACCATCAACTCGATCGCGCCGACCATCAACACCTTCTGCGTGCGCTGCCATGCGGCGGTCGGCACCACGATGGGCGAGCCGCGCGAGATGCCGGTTTGGGAACGCTCACAGGTGTCGCGCGAGGGCGTCACCTGCATCACCTGCCACCGCGTCAACGAGGCCTATTACAAGGTCAATGCCTCGCGCAACATTCTACCTGGCAAGATCTTCGAGCCGGTCTATGGCCCGATCGGCGGCGACGGCGTCGCCGAGGTGGTCAAGAACAAGGATGGCTACAAGGTCGCCACCAACGAGAACGAGCGCGGCAATCAGATCCACACCGAGGGCAAGATCTTCCCGCAGATCTCGAAGTCCGAGTTCTGTGTCTCGTGCCATCAGGTGGCGGTCAATCTCGGCATCAAGCTCGAGGTGGTGTGGGATCAGTATCGCGGCTCGCCCGCGCTGGCCGAAGGCATCTCCTGCCAGGATTGCCACATGGGCAAGGAGCCCGGTGTGCCCTCAGGCTACAAGACGGGCCCCGTGGCCGTCGTGAACGGCCAGGCGATCAACGAGAATCGCGTCCACCACGATCACTCCTTCCCGGGCCCCGGTTATCCGACCGCGCACCCCGGCATCTTCCCGCACAACCCGAAGGCCGAGCGCTGGACCATGGATCAGTGGCTCCTGTTCAACTACCGGCAGCCCTGGGGCGATTCGGAGTGGGAGGACAAGGTCGAGGAAGGCGAGATCGCGGCGCCTGAGTTCCCCGAGGTCTGGTCCGACCGCTTTGACCGCGAAGAGGCGCGCGAGATCATCAACGAGAACATCGAGGGCATCGAGCGCAAGCGCGAGCTGCGTCGGGCGGTGATGGAGAACGGCTCCCATGTCGATGGCCCGTTCTTCGACGGCGAGCCGCGCATCGGCCGCGACCTCGACTTCACCTATGTGATGCACAACACCAACAACGGCCACAACCTGCCCTCGGGCTCGCTCGGCGCGCAGCCGGAGGTATGGCTCAACGTCGCGCTCATCGACCCAGATGGCAAAAACGTTTGGGAGTCGGGGTATGTCGATAGCGTTGGCGACATGGCCGACAATCACAGCCAGGACGTGCTGACCGGCAAGGTGCCGTATGACGACCAGCTGGTGAACCTGCAGACCAAATTCCTGACCACGAACGTCAAGGGCACCGATCGCGAGATGTACCTGCCCGTCAACGTCGATATCGACCAGCTGCCGTTCCTGCGGCCGCCGGCGCAGCCGACGACGGTGCTCAACCATCCACCGTTCGTGCGCATGGAGGCACGCAGCATTCCGCCGCTCGGCAAGCGTGATGCGAACTACTCCGTGCCCGGCGAGCTGCTCACCAAGCCCGGTAGGTACAAGCTTGCGTTCCGCGTGCGCAGTCGCGCCGAGCCGATCTATTTCATGACCTTCGTCGGCGCGACCAACGACATGAAGCGCTCGATGAACGAGTGGATGCTCGACTACCACGCCTATCAGGTCGAATTTGAGGTGAAGGGCTGACACAGTGAAGACAGGGGAGGCCGTGACTCGTCACGGAGGGTTCAGGCGAACCATCAAAGCCACCATGCAGGGTGGAGCGGTCATCGGTGTGGCGGCGCTCATCGCGGGCGCCGACATGCCCGCTTCGGCGGCTGAGGGTGCCGAGATCAAGCGGTCGCCCGGAACGGAGATCCAGCCGCACGATCCGAACGTCTTTGGCCCGGACCCATTGTATGAAGACACGTACGATGTCGAGGAGCAGCTCAAGATCTATGGCGGCAAGACCGCGTTTCCGGTCACCCGCCCCCTGATCGAGGCGGGGCGTGAACTCTATCAGGGTGGGCCGATCGGCCAGGGCGGCACCGCGCTTGGCGAGTTGAACCCGACCTTCAATGAGTTCTACATTTATGGCGACTGGCGCACCGCGATCGCCTTCAACGACAATGGCGACAGGGAAGTCGGTTTGATTGCCACCCGCCTGAACCTCGACGTCGACTATCGCTTCACCAGCACCGAGCGCATCCATGCGTTTTTCGGGCCGTTCGAGAAGGGCGGCGATTTCGTGAATTGCCAGTTCTTCGGCAATGACGGGGCCAAAGCCGACGAAAGCTGCGACGAGCACATCGATGGCAATGTCGATGCGCTCTTTTTCGAGGGCGATCTCGGCCCGATCCTTCAGGGCATCAGCGGCGAGTACAACAATATCGACCTGCCCTTCGCCTTCGGCCTGATGCCGCTACTGTTCCAGAACGGCATCTGGATCGAGGACGCGTTTACCGGTCTCGCGGCGAGCGTGCCGGCGCTCAACAGCCCGGTGCTCGACATCTCGAATATGGACTTCACGTTCTTCGTCGGCGTCGACAACGTGACCACACCGGCGATCAAGAACGAAAAAGGTAAGAACACCGACCATAACGTCAATATCTTCGGCGCCACCTTCTTCCTCGAGGCGTTGCAGGGCTATTGGGAAGGTGGCCTCGCCTATATCGACGGTGAAGAACAGTTCGAGGACGAGAGCTATGCGAGCTTCACCCTCGCCCTCACCAAGCGCTATTTCGGCCGCATCTCGAACAGCATGCGCGTGGTCGCGACGTCCGGTCAGGACCGCGACAACAACCTGCAGCAGACCGCGGACGGCGTGATCTTCCTGGTCGAGAACTCGCTGATCACCAGCCTGCCGTCGACGCTGGTGCCCTATGCCAACTTCTTCGTCGGCCTCGATCGACCGCAATCGGCGGCGCGTGCGGGGGGCGCCGGCGGCATTCTTAAGAACACCGGCATTAACTTCGAGACCGACGGTCTGACCGGCTTCCCCAAGCTCGACGATACTGGCCACAACACCTTCGGCGGCGCCATCGGGCTGCAATATCTGTTCAACCTCGATCAGCAGATTGTGGTCGAAGTCGCCACCAATCAGGTGATCGAGGGCGATAACGAGGGCGGCCGCTCGGCCAAGGGTAACGAGTACGCCATTGGCCTGCGTTACCAGCTGCCACTGACGGAGAATCTGCTTCTCCGGGCGGACGCCATGCATGGCCTGCGTGATCAAGATGACGATCTGACCGGCGCACGGGTCGAGCTTCGGCGCAAGTTCTGATCACCTGCAAGGAGTGAGCGATGGAGATTGCGGTACAGATCGTCGCGCTGGTCGCGCTCGCC
>VGET01000090.1 GCA_016869195.1 Alphaproteobacteria bacterium
TTCACAAGCTGTTCGGCCGTCTCCAACGGCCCGGAATTCTGTCTCATCTGCGCTCCTTGGTGGGCTCCGATGACCCAGAATTCCTCCTTTAGCCTATCCCCTCAATCTGTCTCTCGGTTGATGACGGGGGACAGAGGACGATGACATCCCCGAAGCGTGTTTCGTCCGCTTGCACCGCCCCCTCCCTTGCCGCGCCCACCCAGTCACGGCTCTTGCGCTCAGCCTCTTCGCGCGGCGCGGCTGACACACCCAAGTAAACACGCGTCGCGGCGGCTTCGTCCAGCGCTCAACCGCGCACCACCGGCAGCTCGAGCCGCGAGGGCCGGCGCGCATCATGGAACACCGTCTGGTTTGCGACCACGAGGCTGAACGGCGGCTCGCTGCCGATCGGCCCGCCGGTATTGGGGTTGCGCTCCCAGGCCGGGAAGTTGCTGCTCGTCACCTGCACGCGAATCCGGTGGCCGCGCTTGATGACGTGACAGACAACGCCGACCGCGACGCGATAGGCCAGCGCCTTGTTGGGCTCGATCGGTTTTTCGACGGTAACACCTTCGCGATAGCGCGCGCGGATCACGCCCTCTTGAAGATTGGTCGACTGACCCTCGGGCGACACGTCGCACAGCTTCACCACCCAGTCGGTGTCGGCCGCGGTGGTCGCGGCATGCAGATGCGCGATCACCTTGCCCGCGAGGAAAAGCGGCTTGTCCATCGGCTCGGAGGTGTAGACCAGCACGTCGTTGCGCAGCTCGACGCCCTTTTGATCCGCGGGGCCCATCGGCGTGTTCTGCGGCATGCAGCAGGAATGACCGCCGGCGCTCTGCACCGGATTGTCGGGCCCGTAGACATAGAAGTCTGGCGGCTCGTCGGAAGGCGCTTCGAATGAAAGCGTGCCATTGCCCGAGAGCGAGTTGGCGCGCCCCTCGCTGTGCAGATAGAGATTCTCGCTGCGCGTGCCGGGCAACGGCCAGCGCGGAAAGTCACGCCACCGGTTCTCGCCGGTGATGAAGAGGCGCACCGGCGGTATCGCCTCGAGCGCCTTCTTCTTGCCCTTGAGTTGCGCATCGAGCCAGGCGAGCTGCACCTCGTCGACCACGTTCTTGGCGTCCTCGCCATAGTCGATGCAGCCAACCTGCTGGGTCCAAGGAATGTGATACCAGGGGCCGACCAACAGGCAATGATCGGCGCGCCCCAGCTCGACAAAGCGCTCATAGCTCTCGATCGTCTGGTCGATGAAGCTGTCCCACCAGCCGGTGATGTGCAGGCACGGCACATCGATGTTCGGAATACGCCGATCGAGCGCGAACTCCTGCCAATAAGAGTCATACATCGGGTGATTGAAGTAGTCGCGGATGAACGGCATCAGCGGCGGATCGAGCAGAAACGGAATCTCGCGCAGGCTGAGGGTCGGGTTCCAGCGCCCGACGCAGCCGGCGGCCGCACGGATCGCCGGAAGCAGATCGGCTCGGTTGGCGCGGCGCGCCTCCTCGGGCGCGAGCAGCATGCCCCAGTCCATCACCGCCGCCAAACCAAACGCGCCGCCAACATGGGTGAAGCCCTCATACATGCCGGCCGGGTAGAAGCCGGGCATCGCGGTGACGAGGTGCGGCGGCTTCTCCGAGGCCGCGAGCAGCTGGTTGATGCCGGGAATCGAGAAGCCGAAGCTCGCGATCTTGCCGTTGCACCAGCCTTGCTTCGCGGCCCACTCGATCGTGTCATAGCCGTCCTCCGCATCGAGCCGGAGCGGATAGAACGTGCCCTCGGAGGCGTAGCGCCCGCGCGTGTCCTGCACGATCGTGGCGTAGCCGTGGCGCGCATACCAGGCGGGGTGCGCATAGACGTAACACTGTGCCGCGTTCTTGTTGTAGGGCTGGCGCTGGATCAGCGCCGGCACCTTGCCGCCGCCCGCCGGGCGAAACACGTTGCAGCGTAGAGTCACGCCGTCCCGCATCGCGATCGGCACGTCCGGCTCATAGATCACGCCGCTGCCTTCGCCGAGCTCGATCGCCATGATGATTCTTCCCCCCTTCTCCTCTCGCCCTCATCCTGAGGAGCCTTGTCACCTCTCCTTCGAGACGGCCGCGACGCGGCCTCCTCAGGTTGAGGCGACAGGGCGTCTCGAAGGATGAAAAGCTGATCCCTCGGTTGACCCGCGGGCCTGACCGCCCTCTAATCAAACATACTTGAACAACGAAATCGCGCGGCGGGCAATGCCGGACACATCGGTCCTCATCCTTCGTCCCTCGGCAAGCTCGGGATGAGGAGGCCCAGGATAAGGCGATAACAGAAGTCCTCATGGTGAGCCTGTCGAACCATGAGGCCGTCGTGAGGAAAGGGGGTGCCACATGATCACCGTCGATCCTGCGAGGCTCGACCTGGCGGCCGAGTTCATGGCCAACCCGATCGGGCCGCACAGCCCCGATCTTCAGCAGATCCTCTGGTTGTTCCGCGGCTCAGCCCCGGCGGGCAAGCACGTGTTGGTCTGCCTCGAGCCGCATCGGAAGTGGATGCTGGCGCAGATGGACGGGCGGCCCGGCAAGCCGCTCAAGCTCCACAAGAGCGTGATCTTTCGCACACTCGAAGACGCCGAGCGCGCCGTGTTCCGCCTGCGCTGGAAGGCCGCGACCGGCCAGACCCTGCCGGAGAGATTCTGATGAAACTCACCGCATACGCTGATCGCCTGAGCGTCGCGCCCGGCGAGACGATTCGCTTCTTCGTGAACTGCGATGGCCCGAAGACCTATCGCGCTGACATCGTGCAATTGATCTGCGGCGATCTGAACCCGAAGGGCCCGGGCTACAAGGAGCGCGTGGTCAAGACCGCGGCCAACAAGCAATACAAGGGCCGTAAACAAACCATCGCGACCGGCTCCTATGCCTGCGTGCCGGCCCACAGCGCGATCGGCGGGCTCACGGATTTCGCGGTGCAGGCGCTGATCTGGCCGACCACGCCCGTGAAAGGCGAGCAAGTGCTGATCGCCTGCTGGCAGAACGGCAAGGGCTTCGAGCTGATCATCGACGAGCACGGCGCGGTCGCGGTCAGGTTTGGCGATGGCGCGCGCGGCAAGGTGATCTCGACCGGCAAGACCCTGCTCGCCAAGCGCTGGTATCGGGTCGGCGGCGGGCTCGAGGGCAACACCGCGACGGTCTATCAGGAGGCGCTCGTGCCCCCCCCAACCGTGCGGGATTCAGGCGCAGCCGCCGCGCAGCTCGCGCGCAAACCGCCGCCCTTGCCGAGCGCGGCCCTCACCATGGCGGCCGGTGTGGCGATCGGCGGCGGCAAGGCGCGGAGCAGCCGGCACTACAACGGCAAGCTCGAGGCCCCGGCGCTGGCCGATCGCGCGCTGAGCCCGGCCGCGCTCGAAGCCGCCGCAGCGCGCGCGCGCAAGGGCGGCATGACGCCAGGCCTCGTCGCGGCGTGGGACTTCGGCCGCGACATGAGCTCGACCCGAATCGTCGACTGTGGCCATCACCACTTGGACGGCGTGCTCGTCAACCTGCCGGCGCGGTCGATGACCGGCCATGCCTGGCAGGGCGGCACGGGACAATCGCCCGCGACGCACCCCGAGCACTATGGCGCGATCCACTTCCATGACGATGACCTCTATGACGCCGGCTGGGACGAGGACTTTGCCCTCACCGTTCCCGACGGTTTGAAAAGCGGCGTCTATGCTGCGCGGCTGCGCGCAGGCGCGGACGAAGATTATGTGCCGTTCTATGTGCGCCCGAAGCGCGGCGCCGCGACGGCGAAAATCGCCTTCCTTGCACCGACCGCCTCCTACGCCGCCTATGCCAATCAGCGCATGTGCACCGATGCGCGCTGGGCCGAGATGATGATGGGCCGCCTCACCTCCTGGTCGAAGCAGGACATCTTCCTCAATGTGCATCGCGAATATGGCGCCTCGCTCTATGACGCGCACTCGGATGGCAGCGGGATTTGCTATTCCTCGATGCGCCGCCCGGTGCTCGACTTCCGCCCGAAGGTCATGAGCTATAACGGCTCGATGGGCTCCTCGCTCTGGGGCTTCAACGCCGACCTTCATCTGATCGATTGGCTGGAAGCGAAAAAGTTCCGCTACGACGTGATCACCGACGACGACCTGCACAAAGAGGGTCTCGCGCTGCTGGCACCCTATCGCGTGATCCTGACCGGCACGCACCCCGAGTACTACTCGATCCCAATGTGGCAGGCGGTGAAGGCCTATACCGATCAGGGCGGCCGGCTGATGTACATGGGCGGCAACGGCTTCTATTGGCGCATCGCCTATCATCCCACGCTTCCGGGTGTGATCGAGGTGCGGCGCCCCGGCCCCGCGATCCGCGCCTGGGACGCGCAGCCCGGCGAGCAGTGGCAGAGCTTCGATGGACTCGATGGCGGGCTCTTCCGCCAGCACGGCATGGCGCCGCAGGCGATCGGCGGTGTCGGCTTTGTCTCCGAGGGCTTCGATGCGTCGAGCTATTACCGGCGCACCAAGGCGAGCCACAGCAAACGCGCGCGCTTCATCTTCGAGGGCGTGAAGGACGAGATCATCGGCGATTTCGGTTTTCAGGGCGGCGGCGCGGCCGGCATCGAGATCGATTGCGCCGATGTCGCGCTCGGCACGCCGCCGCACGCGCTGGTGCTCGCCACGTCCGAGAAGCACTCGGAGAACTATCTGCTTGTGCTCGAGGAGCTGGTGGTGACGATCCCCACCATCTCGGGCCGCGACAACCCACGCATCAAGGCCGACCTCGTGTTCTACGAGACACCGAAGGGCGGCGCGGTGTTCGCCACCGGCTCGATCGCCTGGTGTGGCAGCCTGGGCTGGAATCGCTATGGCAACAACGTCTCGCGCATCACCGAGAATGTGCTCCGCGCGTTTGCGTCGGAGGGGTGGCCGTAGAGGCGGGCCGAGGCAACACGGCTAATTTTCTCTTCGTCCTCCGGGCGCGCGGAACGCGCGGGCCGGGGGACTCATCTCTCAGCGTATTCTCGGCGCGATGGATACCGGGTCGCAAGCCTCGCTGGCCGAACACCTCCGGCGTTCGGGCTCGGCTAGCGCCCGGCATGACGAATAAAGACCAGCCTTGACGCACTCTTCAATTGTCGTCCCGGCCGCGAAGCGAGCCGGGACCCATGGCTTGGCGCGCTCGGGTCGATGGATTCCCCGGTCGGCGCGGACGCCGCCGGGGAATGACGAAAGGGATGGTCTCCGCCCTCGCCGTGTCATGAGTGATCCGGCCACCCCAATCCACATTGACTCTCGCGGTTTCCAAAGGTGAATATTTCTTCACTATCGGTCGCGCGGCGCTGCCTCGCCGCGCGCGTCCGGGGGATCATCAGGCACAGGGGGATCGATCATCATGAGCGCACGGAGATTCGGCTGGCTGAAGGGCCTCGCCTTCGGCACCGCCTTGAGCGCCGCCGCCGCCTTCGGGCTCGGCGCCGACCATGCCGAGGCCAAGACCAAGGACGGCAAGTACCTCATCTATTACAGCATGAGCTATGTCGGGAACGCCTGGCAGACCGAGGCGAAGAACGCGGTCACCGCCATGTCGAAGACCGCGGCCTATAAGGATCGCGTCGAGCTGCGCACCCAGGCCGCCGGCGCCAACGCGCAAAAACAGATCCAGCAGATGAACGCGATGATCCAGGCGGGCGCCGATGCCATCCTCGCCTTCCCGATCTCACCGACCGCGCTGAATGGCGTGATCAAGAACGCGTGCGAGAAGGGCGTCGTCGTCGTCGTCATCAACGGCGTCACCGAGCCGTGCGCCTATGTCGTGAAGGTCGATGGCGTGAAGCTCGGCGCGGAGCGCACCGAGTGGGTGATCAAGCAATTGGGCGGCAAGGGCAACATCGTCGCCATCACCGGCGTGCCCGGCGTCTCCTACAATGAAGAGCATCATCAGGGCTTCAAGGAGACGGTCGCGAAGTATCCCGACATCAAGGTGATCGGCGAGCTGGTCGGCATGTGGGACCAGTCGCTCGCGCGCGTGAAGATGAAGGAGTTCCTCGCCACCCATAAGTGGGAGGACATCGATGGCATCGTGGCGCAGACCGGTTGCTACACGCTTTCGCTGATGCAGGTGGAAGACGGCTACTATCCGAAGAATCCAGTCATCCCATGCTCGGGCGAATCCTCGAACGGTGGGCGGCTGCAGATGCTGCCGCCGGACTCCAATGTCGAGGGCGCGCTGGGTCGCGCGGGCCTGTCCTCGGGCTCGGGCCTCTGGGCGGTCGCCTATCTTCTCAAGGTCGCGGTCGACGTGCTCGACGGCAAGAAACCCGCGTCGAACCCGATCTTCTACAACGACGCGATCGTTCACGTGACCAAGGACAATGTAAAGATCTGCGAGAGCGGCACCGCCGCCGAGTTTGCCGCCGGCTGCAACACGATCGCGCCCGGCATCGTGCCGCCGGACTACGCGATCGACTTCTGGTCGCCCAACACGCCGGAGCTCGGCTTCTCGTCCGCGCTGCTCGGCGAGCCGGACTATTGAGGACGGTCCTACGTTCGTGATGGACTGATCTCGGAGGGGGCCGCGATCGCTCGCGGCCCTCTCATTAGGACAGGTCTGATTTCATCGCTTCGGCGGCCTGGGGGACCCCCCCTCCCTCACCCTCCCCCTCAAGGGGGGAGGGAAAAGGAGGTGTGAGCCTGTTCTTCTTACCCCCTCCCCCTTGACGGGGGAGGGTTGGGGTGGGGGTGAGCGCGTGTTGGAACCGATGGATTCAACGGTCATGACGTCCGCCCCGCCCGCGATCGAGATCGAGGGACTCTCGAAGCGCTTCGACGCCACGGTCGCGCTCGAGGACGTCAGCGTGTCGATCGGGCAGGCCGAGGTGCGCGCGCTGATTGGCGAAAACGGCGCGGGCAAATCCACGCTCGTCAAGGTGCTGAGCGGGCTCGTCAGGCCCGATCACGGCACGGTCAGGATGCTGGGCAAACCCGTGCCGCTCGGGCGCCCGCGCGCCGCCTATCAGGCCGGCATCCATACGGCGTTTCAGGAGCTGACCTTGATCGGCGACCTGACCGTCACGCAGAATCTTCTGCTGCCCTATGAGCCGACCGTGCTCGGCCAGTTGCGCAAGCGCCACGCCCGGCGCGTTGCGGAGGAGCTGCTGACCAGCCTCGGCCTCCACGATATCCGGCCCGACAGCCTCATCAGCGATCTCGATCTACCCACGCGCCAGAAGATCGAGATCGCCAAGGCGATCGGGCGAAAGCCACGCGTACTTCTGTTGGACGAGCCGACATCGACGCTCTCCGCCGCCGATGTCGACTGGCTCGGCGGGCTGATCGCGAAACTGAAGGCGCAAGACATCACCGTCGTCTTCATTTCGCACCGCATGGCCGAGGTGCGGCGCTTCTGCGAGAGCCTGACGGTGCTGCGCAATGGCAAGCATGTCGGCTCCTACAAGATCGATGAAGTGAGCGACGCCGATGTGGTGCGGCTCATCATCGGCCGCTCGCTCGGCGCGATTTATCCGCCGCGCGAGAATTACCGCCAGGGCGGGGTGCCTGCGCCCGCGCTCAAGGGCGAGAATTTGAGCGCGGGCCATCTGCTCGAGGGTGCCAGCTTCGAGCTTTGGCCGGGTGAGGTGCTGGGCATCGCCGGCCTTCAAGGCATGGGCCAGCTCGAGCTGTTCGAGGCGCTGTTCGGCGCGATCGGGCTCAAGAGCGGCAAGGTCGAGCTCGATGGTCGCCCGGTGACGCTGACAAGTCCGGCCGATGCGGTCGGCGCCGGCGTTGGCATCAGCCTGGTGCCGGAGGATCGCAAGTCCGAGGGCCTGTTCCTCAAGCTCTCGGGCAAGGACAATGCGTCCCTGCCCGTGATCCATCGGCTTTCGCGGCTCGGCTTGGTCGATCGCACCGCCGAGAGGAAGGCGGTCGACAAGGTGTTCGCGCGCCTTCAGGTACACCCGCGCGCGCTCTACAAGCCGGCGTCGTCCTTCTCCGGCGGCAATCAGCAGAAGATCGCGATCGCCAAATGGCTGCTCGCGGATTCCAAGGTGCTCCTGATGTTCGACCCGACGCGTGGCGTCGACGTCGGCACCAAGCACGAGCTCTATGTGTTGATCCGCGAGCTCGCGAGCCAGGGCCATGGCGTGCTGTTCTATTCGACCGAGGTGCCCGAGCTGGTCAATCTGTGCGATCGGGTGCTCGTGATGTATCGCGGCCGGCTGGTGGCCGAGCTCAAGGCCGATCAGCTGAGCGAGGAATCGATCATGACTTACGCGCTCGGCGCCGATGGCCGCGGCGTGCAACAGGCTGCGTCATGACCACCATCGACGCCACCATGCGCCTGCAGAGCACGAGCTGGCTCAAACGTGCAGGCCGTGAACGCGGGCTGATCGTCGCGATCCTCTCCTTTGTCGCGATGATGGTGTTCCTGCACGGCATCATCCAGGGCTCGATCAGCTATTTCGAGATCAGCTTCCTGACTGCGAACACCGGTCCCCTGGTGTTCGCCGCGATGGGCCAGACCGTCGTGTTCCTGATCGGCGGCTTCGATCTCTCGGCCGGCGCAACGCTCTCGCTCGTCAACGTGATGATGGCGTCCTACACGGGCGATTCGTTCGGCAGCCAGGCCGCCATGACCGTGGTAGGGCTCGCGATCGGCACGCTGGTCGGCGCCTTCAACGGCTTCTTCATCGCCTATATGCGCCTCCAGCCCGTGGTGGTGACGCTCGCCAGCATGTTCATCATCCTTGGACTCAATCTATTGGTGATGCCCGACCCTGGCGGCTATGTGCCGGCCGGCTATTCGAGCTTCTTCATCGGCAACCTGATTCCCGACGGCTTCCCGGCACCTCTGGTCTTCATCCTTCTGGCGCTGCTTTTCTGGGTGCTGATCAAGCGCACGCGCTTCGGCACGGCGCTCTATGCGGTCGGCTCCAACGAGGACGCGGCGTACTCGAACGGCATCCCCGCCAACCGCACCAAGTTCTATGGCTATACGCTGGCCGGGTTCTTCTACGGCGCGGGCGGCGTGTTCCTGACCGTACAGACGAGCTCGGGCGACGCCCTGGTCGGCTCGGGCATGCTGATCCAGATCTTCGCCGCCACCATCCTCGGCGGCACGCGCATCGGCGGCGGCCAGGGCGGCTGCCTCGGCACCATCTTCGCCGCCTTCACGCTGACGCTCATCGTCAACGTGCTGCTCGTGCTCAACGTGAACTCGAGCTATTCGCCGATCGTCGAGAGCATCGTGCTCATCCTGGCCGTGATCGGCGCGACCGTCGGGCGTGATTCGGCGCTCGCGGAATATGCCCGCGTCATGCGCCTGCAGCTTTCGGGCCTCGCCAATCGAAGCCTGCCGCGCTTCCAACCTGGCGCAGAGGCCCGTCGATCGCCGCTCAATGTCGACTGGGCGCTCCGACCGAATGACGAGCTTAAGGGCTCGCCGCTGCGCCAGTGGGTCACGGTCAATTGGGAAACGCTCAGGCTGCTCATTCCCGCCTGGGCGCTGTTCTTCGTGGTCTACATCGTCGTGCTCGCCGTGATCGGCGGCGGATCCTGGGGCACGCACTACTTCAACTCGCTCTTCACCCTCGCCCTCTTCTATGCCGTGCTCGCAATCGGCCAGGGCGCAGTGGTGCTGACCGGCGGCCTCGACCTCTCGGTGCCGCATACGCTGGCCTTCGCCGGCGTCGTGCTCGCCGCGGTCGCAAACGGTCAGGACGGGCCGGCCTATTGGGCGATCCCGATGGTCTTGGGCGCCGGCATGCTGGTCGGCCTGGTCAACGGGCTCGGTGTCGTGCTGTTCGGCATGCCATCGATCGTCGTGACGCTTGCGACCAACGGCGTGATGCAGGGCCTCGCCCTCCTCTATACCGGCGGCATCCCGACCGGCGCATCGCCGCCGGCGCTGCAATGGCTGTTCAACGCGCGCTTCCTCGGCTTCGCGCCCGCCGCCTGGTCGCTCATTTTGGTTGCGGCGGTGGCGATCGTCGTGCTCCACCGCACGACCTTCGGCCGGCGCATTTTCGCCATTGGCAATTCGGCGCGCGTCGCCAAGCTTTCGGGCACGCGGGTCGACGCCAATCTGCTCGGCGTCTATGTGCTGAGCGGATTCTGCTCGGCACTCGGCGGCGTGCTGATGACCGGCTTCAGCGGCATCTCGTTTCTCTCGATGGGTATTCCGCTCTTGCTGCCGACAATCGCGGTCGTGCTGGTCGGCGGCACGCTCGCAACCGGCGGGCGCGGCCACTATCTCGGCATGTTCGGCGGCGCACTACTTTTGACCGCGCTCGGCACGCTGGTCACCGGCTCGCAGGTGCCGATCGCGGTGCGCGACATCGTGTTCGGCGTCGTCGTGCTCGGCGCGGTGCTGACCTTGCGGGAGCGCCGCGGCTGAGCGTCGCGGTCAGCTCGCTCAGAACCTCGCGGCCTCGAATCGAAAGCCCCGCCCGAATCAACGGGCGGGGCTCGATTTAGCGTATTGCCTTCTGCCTCTAAGGCAGATCCATCTTGGGTTGCCGTCCCGCTTGGCCTTTGCGGGCGCGGTCCAACCCGGGTGTTTCGACTGGGTTGTTGGCGACCGGGCGCTGGCCGGTCAGTGCCGGCGCGGCTCGCCCGATCGTGGCCCCGAGGCTCAGCGGGGCCAGACCGGATGGCCCGGTGGAAGTTCCTGCATGCGCAACCTCCCGAGCTGGTTGATACGGTGTTCGCGGGCTCTCCCGGCGGTCGCCGCGGGCCCCTATCGGAGCCGCGCGCCCAGCGCGGGCGCCTCGCACGAACGATCGAATCGTGCGCCTCGTGCACGCTACTGTCAAGTACGGTGGCTCAGGATGCGATCGATGCGCGGGCGCGTCGTGCGTCGAGCCAGAGACCAAGGTTAAGGAGCCCGAGCCCGACGAACATGAGTGCGGTCGCACCCCAGATATAGGCGCTGTACCCCTCGTCAAAGAAGGCCACGCCCCAGCCGAAGCCCGAGAGCGTGGCGATGTAATTGTGCTGGGTCACGAACACGGGGCCGGCGAGGCGCACGAACTCGAGGAACAGGAAGAACACCCACGCGGTCAGCAGGCCGGCATAGAGAATGCAGAGATCGCCGAGCACATCGCCGCCCGGGAACACATAGGTCTGGCCGAGGCCGACCATCACCGGCGCGAGCATCACGGCGGACGCGAGCAGGAGCCCGCAGGCAAGGTTGAGCGAGGACGCCGCCGGCGGCCGGTATTTTCCGGCGAACACGGTGACGAGGCCGAACATGATGGGGCCGAGAAGCGCGAGCAGCACCCAGCCCACCATGTCACGCGAGGGCAGGCCTACATCCGGCACGATCACGAGCAGCACGCCCGCCAGGCCACACAGAATGCCGACGACGCCGAGCGGCCTGAACCGATCGGCCCGGAAGATGAGTGAGAGCACGTAGGTGAAGAGCGGCACCAGCACGAGCACCATCGTGATCACGCCGGCCGGCAGATGGGGCGCGACATAGGTGAGCAGCGAGATAGGTGCGGCGGTCGTCAGGAGGCCCCAAACCAGATAGGTCCGCAGATGCAGCCAATCGAACCGAGGCAGATCGCGCCGGAGCGCGCAGAGCACCAGCAGGAACAGGCCCGCCGCGAGCGAATGCCAGAAGACATAAGCGACGTTCGGCACGCCATGCGCCACGGCGAGCTTGTTGACCGCGAACAAGAGGCTGTAGTTCGAGCCGAGGACGAACAGCAGCAGCAGATGAACGCCGCGATGGCGCCCGATCCGCGCCAGAGACGAGCTGATCGACCCGAGCGCCATGCGCCTTCTCCCTGAGGGAGCGATTCGCGCGCGATTCATCTTCACGACAGAGAGGCGCCGCCCGTCCCGGCACCACCTTAGGGGCGCACGCCTTTGCGGGTCAATCGCGCCGGAGCGGCCACGCTTGTGCCCGGCCCATCCGCAGAAAGGCCCCTCCGCCGCCGCTGATCCCTT
>VGET01000091.1 GCA_016869195.1 Alphaproteobacteria bacterium
TGGGGCACGCGAACGGCTTCGGCGATCGGTATGACCGGCATCGGACAGGTCGGGTTCGGGGAAGGAAAGCGGAGCGTCATACAGCCGTCATCGAAGCATGTGAATGCCGTCACAAAGCGCCCCTAGTGTGCGCCGGACTCGGCATCGGGGCCGACCGTTGGCCGAGCCCTTGCCGCGGCTTCCACGGGCGATCAATCGAGTCATGAGCCGGCCGGCGCCGGTTCGGCGGGCGGGGTTGGGCTGCGTTGCGCGGTCCGGCGCTGGCAACAAGAACGAGGAGAGGAAGGGAATGAACAAGGGAAGGACAGCAAAGCAGTCGGCACGCGCGGTCGGCTTGCTGGCGGGCGTGGCCGCCTTGGCCATCGCCGCGGCGATGCCGGCTCGGGCCGATACGCAGAGCGAGATCGACGCGATCAAGGCCGAGAACGCCGAGCTGCGCGAGATGGTCAAAGGCTTGAAACAGGACGTGCAAATCCTGATGAAGACCATGGCGACCACGAGCGAGGCAGTCGCCTCGCCGAAGACGCCGCCCAAGATGGCAACCTCGGGTAACGAGAACGTGTCGCTCACCGTCGCCGGACAGGTCAATCGCATGCTGTTCTACGCGGATGACGGCGATCAATCCCAGCTCTTCAACGCGGACAACGACTATTCGTCGACGCGCCTGACGATCACCGGCAAGGCCAAAGTGACTGAGGACATATCGGTGAGCGCCGTGGTCGAGGGCGAGCTCGAATCCAACTCGACCGATCGCGTGCAGATCGGCCAGGACCGCGCCGACAACACGAACGCAGGTTTTCGCGAGCGAAAATACGAGATAATCGGCGAGAGCAAACAGTTCGGCCGCATCTCCGCTGGCCAGGGCAGCACCGCCTCCGACGGCACCGCAGAAGTCATCCTCTCAGGCACCCAGGTTGTCGCCGGTTCCGGCATCGACGCCATGGGCAATCGGATCATTTTCCTGCGCGAGGACAACAAGGCCGGCTCGGGGCGCAGCATCGCCAATCTGTTCTCCAACTTTGACGGCCTCTCGCGCGACGATCGCATTCGCTACGATTCGCCGACCTTCGCAGGCTTCACCGCATCGGGGTCCTACTCAGACGGCGATCGCTGGGATGCCGCGCTGCGCTACAAGAACAAGTTCTCGTTCGGAGACGTCGAGGCAGCAGCCTCGTATTTCGATGCCAGCGCGACCGGAACGCCCGGCTCAGTTGTCGGCTTCACGGGCGTGGCCATTTCGGCCGGTTACGAGGCCCCGTTCGGCACGAATATTGGGGGCGCGTACTCCATCAACGACTTCGAGGCGCGCGGCCGCGACACGGCGAATTTCTGGTACGTCATGCTGGGTCAGGACCTCAAGCTGCTTGAGCTTGGCGAGACCTCCTTCGCGATCGACTACGCGGCCACGCAGGATCAAACGATCAATGCCTCATCTGGCCACTACTGGTCATTCTCGGCGGTGCAACAGATCAAGAAAGTCGCCACCGAGCTCTATTTCAAGGTCGGCCAGTTTGATGCCGAGCTGCCGGGCTCCGGCGGCGACATCGACCTCGAAGCGATCACCTTTGCGGGCCTCGGCGCGCGGGTGAAGTTCTGATCACCGCCGGAACTCCGGCGTTCGGACCGAACCTCCGAACGGATCGCGGTCGCCCGTGCCAAACGGGCGACCGCTATTTTTCTCAGGGGGAAGCCCCGCACTAGGGGCTGGAATCCCATCTCACGGCACGCTAGAGGTAATGCTATGCGGAGAATACTGGTTACCCTATTTATTCTGGGCATCGGCGCCGCGGTTGCCGCTTGTGACAACGCCAAACTGTCCAACCCAAATGATTTGCTGCCACCGGGCGATCGCCCCGCGCGCGGCCCGGGCCTCTTCAGTGGCGAAGACGGCGTGCTGACCATTCCCTTGCCTGAATAGGCCATCTCTAAGGCGGCTCGGCTGTCACGTAACTGTAACGGAAGCGCCTTATATCTCTGTCGGCCGAGGCCCTAGGGTCGTCCGCGCCATACGCGACGACAAGGACGCCGGAAAGGCCCTGCCGTGCAGCTGACAATCCTCATCGCGGTCCTCATCGTCTTGACCGTGCTCGCCTTTGTGTATGGGCGGAAGCGCGCGCTCGTGACGGTGGGCGGCAATCGCCGCGCGCTCCATTCGATGCCGAGCTATCATGGCTGGTTCGTGGCGCTCTGGTGCGGCCTGCCGGCGGCCATCCTGCTCGTGCTCTGGCTGGTCCTGCGCGGCACAATCCTGGACGGCTTCATCGAGGATGCGCTCGGGCCCGAGCTTGCCGCCGCCGGCCCGGAGATGCACGGCGCGCTCCTTGAGGATGTGCGCCAGCTCGCGGCCGGAAACTCCATCGCGCGCGAGCCGTCGCCGGCCTTGCTCGCGGCCGCCGATCGCTATTCCAGCCTGCAGTCGTCCGCCGATGCTGCCGTGCTGGTGATCGGCCTGGTCGCGGCCGCGCTCGGCCTCGGCTTCGCCTGGCGCAAGGTCGGGCCGAAACTGCGCGCGCGCAACAATGTCGAGGCGGTTGTGCGCCTGGTGCTCTTCCTGTGCTCGGTGGTCGCGATCGTGACGACCATCGGCATCGTGCTCTCGGTGCTCTTCGAGGCGATCCGGTTCTTCGGGCGCGTCCCGTTCTGGGAGTTCCTGTTCGGCGTGCAGTGGAGCCCGCAAATGGCGATCCGTGAGGATCAGGTGGGCTCGTCCGGCGCGTTTGGCATCATCCCGCTCTTCACGGGCACGATCTACATCACGCTGATCGCGCTCATCATCGCCATGCCGATCGGTCTGCTCTCCGCCATCTACATGGCCGAGTACGCCTCGCCCAAGTTTCGCAACGCGGTGAAGCCGATTCTGGAAATCCTCGCCGGCATCCCGACGGTGGTTTACGGCTTCTTCGCCGCGCTCACGGTCGGGCCGGCATTTCGCGGGTTCGGCGACGCGCTTGGCCTCAGCGTCTCCTCGGAGAGCGCGCTCGCGGCCGGCGTGGTGATGGGGATCATGATCATCCCCTTCATCTCCTCGCTCACCGACGATGCCATCGTCGCGGTGCCGCGCAGCCTGCGTGAAGGCGCCTATGCGCTCGGCGCCACCAAATCCGAGACCGTGGTGAACGTGATCATCCCCGCGGCCCTGCCCGGCATCGTCGCGGCCTTCCTGCTCGCGGTCTCACGCGCGATCGGCGAGACCATGATCGTGGTGATGGCGGCAGGCTTGACCGCCAATCTCACCGCCAATCCGCTTGATTCCATGACCACGGTGACGGTGCAGATCGTGACGCTCCTGGTCGGCGATCAGGAGTTCGACAGCCCGAAGACTCTCGCCGCCTTTGCGCTCGGCCTCGTGCTGTTCATCGCCACGCTCGTACTCAACGTCGTGGCGTTGCACGTTTCGCGCAAATACCGCGAACGCTATGACTGACACCAGCGCAGCAATTCCAGCGCCCGCCAGGGCCTCGCCCTGGCAGTTGTCCGACGCGACGGCGCGTCGCGTGCGGCGGCGCAAGCGCGCGGACACTCGATTTCAACTCTATGGCGTCGGTGCCATTTTCATCGCGCTCGCAGTGCTCATCGTACTTCTGAGTTCGATCGCGGGTTCGGGCATCGGCGGATTCGTTCAGACCCGCTTTGCGCTCGACGTCACCTTTGACGAAAAGCTCATTGACCCGAGTGGCACGCGAGACCGGGCCGTGCTGGCGAAGGCGGATTACGGCGTCGTTCTGATGAACGCCGTTTCCGCCGCCTTTCCGGAGGTGACCGACCGGCAGGCGAAGCGCGACCTGCGCAAGCTGTTCAGCAATTCGGCGCGCTTTCAGCTTCGGGGCATGGTGCTCGACGATCCCTCGATCGTCGGCACCACGCAGAAGATCTGGGTGCCAGCCAGCAGCGACGCCGACGGCTTCGTCAAGGATGGCGCGACGACGAAGGGCATCGCGGAAGCCGATCGGCGGCTCAAAGATCGGCAGATCGAGTGGATTGGTCAACTCAGCGAGCGCGGTGCTGTCGAGAAGCGCTTTAACTGGAGCTTCTTCACCTCGGCGGATTCGCGCGAACCCGAAGTGGCGGGAATCGGCGGCGCGTTGCTCGGCTCGTTCTACACGCTGCTCATCACGCTCCTTGTGTGCTTCCCGATCGGTGTCTTGGCCGCGATCTACCTCGAGGAGTTTGCCCCCAAGAACCGCCTGACCGACCTGATCGAGGTCAATATCAACAATCTGGCGGCGGTGCCCTCGATCGTGTTCGGCCTGCTCGGCCTTGCCGTGTTCATCCAGACCTTTGGCCTGCCGCGTTCGGCGCCGATCGTCGGCGGCCTCACCATGGCGCTCCTGATCCTGCCCACAATCATCGTGGCGACCCGGGCGGCGCTCAAGGCGGTGCCCCCCTCCATTCGCGAGGCCGCTTATGGCGTCGGCGCCTCACCCATCCAAGTGGTGGCGCAACACGTCGTACCGCTCGCCATGCCCGGCATTCTGACCGGCACGATCATTGGCATGGCGCGCGCTCTGGGCGAGACCGCACCGCTCCTCATGATCGGTATGGTCGCTTTCATTGCCGATCTGCCGGGCGGGCCCATGGATGCCGCGACGGTGCTGCCCGTTCAAATCTTCTTGTGGGCCGACAGCCCGGAGCGCGGCTTCGAGGAAAAAACCGCGGCGGGAACCATTGTGCTGCTTGTGTTTTTGATTCTGATGAATGCGATTGCGATCTATCTGCGCAAGCGGTTCGAGATACGCTGGTGAGGGCACCGTGATGGATCGGGAGGCGGATGTGGCAGAGGCTCGCATCGACCAGGGCGAATCGCCGTTTCGGGCCAATTTCGCGCTGGGAGAGAATTCGTCCGCGACGCCGGACGCGGGCGCGCCGCAACAGATCGCGGTCACGGCGAAGGACGTCTCGGTCTTCTACGGCAAGAAGCAGGCGCTTTTCTCGGTCAATCTCAACATCGAGCGCAACCGGGTGACGGCGCTCATCGGCCCGTCGGGCTGCGGCAAGTCCACCTTTCTGCGCTGCATCAACCGGATGAACGACACGATCGAGGGCTGTCGCGTGACCGGCGAGATCAAATTGGATGGCACCGACATCTATGGCCGCGGCATCGATGTGGTGCAATTACGCGCGCGCGTCGGCATGGTGTTTCAGAAGCCGAACCCATTCCCCAAGTCGATCTACGAGAACGTGGCCTATGGGCCGCGTATTCATGGCCTCGCCGCAAACGGGCGCGAGCTCGACGACATCGTCGAGCAATCATTGCGCCGCGCCGGCCTGTTCGACGAGGTCTCGGACCGGTTGAACACGCCAGGCACCAGCCTCTCGGGCGGCCAGCAGCAACGCCTCTGCATTGCGCGCGCGATCGCGATCAGCCCGGAGGTGATCCTGATGGACGAGCCCTGCTCGGCGCTCGACCCGATCGCCACCGCAAAGGTGGAGGAGCTGATCGATGAGCTGCGCGAGCATTTCACCATCGCGATCGTGACCCACAATATGCAGCAGGCGGCGCGCGTGTCGCAGTACACCGCCTTTTTCCACCTCGGCAATCTGGTCGAGTTCGGTCCGACCGAACATATTTTCACCAATCCGACCGAGGAGCGCACGCAGGACTACATCACGGGCCGGTTCGGCTGATGCTCTCACAGGCGAGGAGCGCGACGTGACCGTACATATCGTCAAGTCATTCGACGAAGAGCTCAATCGCATGACCGGCGAGATCGCCCAGATGGGCGGCTTTGTCGAAGAGCAGATCATGGCCTCGGTGAACGCGCTGGTGCGCCGCGATTCCGACAAGGCGCAAGAGGTGATCGCCAAGGACAAGCGGATTGACGCGCTCGAAGATGAGGTCGAGCAGATGGCGCTGCGCTTGCTCGCGCTGCGCCAGCCGCTCGCCGCCGACCTCAGGCTCGTCACCACCGCGGTCAAGATCGCGGCCGACCTCGAGCGCATGGGGGACTATGCCGCCAACGTCGCCAAGCGCGCGTTGACGCTCAACAAGCTCGACCCAGTGCGCCCGGTCAATTCCGTGCCGCGCATCGCCGAGCTGGTGCAGGGCATGGTCAAGGACGTGCTTGACGCCTTTGTCGAGCGCGACGTCGAGAAGGCGCTCGCGGTATGGCGGCGGGATGAAGATGTCGATGCCTATTACAACAGCCTGTTCCGAGAGCTTCTGACTTACATGATGGAAGACCCGCACCACATCACGCCCTGCATCCACATGCTCTTCATCGCGAAGAACCTCGAGCGCATCGGCGATCACGCGACCAACATCGCCGAGCAGGTCAATTTCCTGGTGCGCGGCAAGCCGGTCGAGGAGGCGCGGCCCAAGGGCGATCTCACCGCCTACTCGACCCCGGAATCCTGAGCGCGCGCCGGTTGGGAGCGACGGGCGGATGATGAAGCCCTATATCCTGATCGTTGAAGACGAAGCCGCGTTGATCACGCTGCTCCACTACAACCTCGAGAAGGAAGGTTTCGAGGTGGGTGAGGCGGTGGACGGCGAAGAGGCGCTGTTCATGATCCGCGAGCGGCGGCCTGATCTCGTGGTGCTCGACTGGATGCTGCCTTCGCTCTCCGGCATCGAGGTGTGCCGGCGCATCCGCCGCATGCCAGAACACAAGAACCTGCCGATCATCATGCTGACCGCGCGTGGCGAGGAGACTGACCGCATCCGCGGGCTCGACAGTGGGGCGGACGACTATGTGGTTAAGCCGTTCTCGCCGAGTGAGCTGGTGGCCCGCATCAAGGCAGTGTTGCGACGACTGCGCCCGGCGCTGAGCGAGGAATCGATCAGTTACTCCGATCTGCGCATGGATCTCGCGGCGCACAAGGTGACGCGCGATGGCGCGGCGATCCATCTCGGCCCGACCGAGTTTCGCCTGTTGCGGCATTTTCTCGAACATCCGGGCCGCGTGTTCTCGCGCGAGCAGTTGTTGGATGCGGTATGGGGCCAGGATGTCTATGTCGAGAGCCGGACCGTCGATGTCCATGTCCGGCGTCTGCGCCAGGCGCTGAACGCCGGCGGCCGGGCCGATTTGATTCGCACCGTGCGCTCGGCCGGCTACGCGCTCGACGCAAGCGAATCCTGAACGAAGGAGTCAATCCGCGACGGGGTTCGCTCGCGCCGGCGGTTTGAGCGCGCCGATGCCACCCTTCGCGTTCAGCCAGGCGAGCACCGCGAGCCCGGGGAGCGCAAGCGCGGCGGTAAGCCCGAAGAAGCTCACCCAGTCCAGCACCTCGGCAAGCTTGCCGGTCGGCGCGCCGAGCACGGCGCGCGCGGCGCTCGCGAGCGCGCTCAAGAGCGCATATTGGGTCGCGGTGTAGAGCAAATTACACAGGCCGCTCAAATACGCGACCAGCGCCGCCGTGCCGATGCCACCCGAGAAGTTCTCGACTCCTATCGTCAGCGCGAGCGCGCCAAGGTCGTGCCCAAGCGTCGCCTGCAGGGCGAACAGGAGATTGGAAAGCATCTGCAGGATGCCGCCGGCCCAGAGCGTGCGCACCACGCCAAAGCGCGGAATGAGATAGCCGCCAAGTGCGAGACCGACGATGGTTGCGATGAAGCCGTAGAGCTTGCTGATGTTCGCAATCTCGGTGTTGGTGAACGCGAGCTCGACCAGGAACGGCCCGGTCATCGTGCCGGCGAGCGCATCGCCCAGCTTGAACAGGAAAACGAACAGCAGAATGGCAAGCCAGAGCGGCCGTTTCATGAAGTCGAGCAGCGGCTCGACCACCGCACTGCGCAACACCTGCGCGAGCGAAGCTCCGTCAGGGGTCTTGAACGGCACCTTCGGCTCGCGCGCGAGCAGCACGGTCGCCATGCCGATGAGCAGCGCGCCCGCCATGATGAGATAGACGTCGCGCCACGACACGACGTCGGCGAGGTAGAGCGCACCCGCGCCCGACACCAGCATGCCGAGCCGATAGCCGAACACGAAGGTCGCCGCGCCCGCGCCATATTGCGGCGGATCGAGAATCTCGACGCGATAGGCGTCGAGCACGATGTCCTGGCTCGCGGAGGCGATCGCGACCAAAAGCGCAAATACCGCGAGCAGGCCTGGGTGCGAGACCGGGTCGGCCAGGGCCATGGCGGCGATCGCCGCCATCAGCGCGAGCTGCGTCGCTAGCGCCCAGCCGCGCCGACGCCCGAGCCAGCTTCCGAGACCCGGAATCGGCAGGCGATCGACCAGCGGCGCCCAGAGAAACTTCAAGGTGTAGGGCAGCGCGACCACCGTGAGAATCCCGATGGTCGATTTGTCGACCCCGCTTCGCGCCAGCCAGATCGTGAAGGTTCCGGCGGTGAGCGCGAGCGGCAAACCGCTCGCCCCGCCCAGGAAGAACACGATCACCATGCGCGGGTCGGCATAGACGCGCAGACCCGCGACCAGGCCCGGCCATCTCTGGCTCAGCCGCGGCGCAGGCTGAGGCGTGCTGGCTGTGGGTTCGATCGGCGCGCTCCTCGGCCTTTTTGGTGCGCCCACCCGTCGCGAATCGGGTGACAGCGGGCGATTGCTTCTCTAGCTTGGCTTGGTCAGCTTGCCTAGCAATCGAGAGGTTTCGTGATGGCCCGCGCCGCGCCCAAGCTTCGTACATGTCTGCTGTTTTCGACCGATTTGTCCTCGCGCTGTGACCGGGCGCTCGATCGGGCGATTCAATTGTCAACGCAGCTCGACGCGACGCTGGTCGCTCTCCATGTGCTCGAGAACGACCTGCTGCCCGAGCCTGAGCTGAGCCGCGAGATCGAGACTCGCCGCGTCGAGACCGAAGCGATGATCACCGCCTCGGCTGGGCGCAAGGCGATCGATCTTTCGGTTGAGGTGGTGCCGGGCCGGGCGGCCAAATTGGTGGTCGAGACCGCGCGCGCCAACCGGTGTCGTTTGATCGTGATGTCACCGGCACGGGACGATACGCTCGGCAGCGCCATCCTCGGTTCGACGGTCGATCGGGTGCTGCGCCATGCCGATCAACCCGTCCTGATCGTGAAGAAGCGCTGCCGCGGGCCCTATCGCTCGATCCTGGTGGCGGTCGATCTGTCCGAGCCGTCGGCCGAGGCGTTGAAATTCGTGAAGGCGATGTTCCCGCTCGCGCGCCTGACCGTGATTCACGCCGGCAGCGCGCCCTTGCCCGCCTTCCTTGGCGCGATGGGCGAGGCCAAGGCGCTGCGCGCCGAACGGATGGAGGCGGTGAAGGCGCTGATCGATGATGCGCTGGGCCACGGCGCGAGCAAGCGCGTCGACATCGTGGTCGAAGAGGGCGGGCCGGAGGATGTGGTGAGCGAGCAACTGGCCGTGAAGCCGGCTGATCTCGTGGTCGTGGGCACGCATGGCACCAGCGGCATTCGCCGCGCGGTCATCGGCTCGACCGCCGAGCGGCTGATTCAGGTGCTGCCCGCAGACATCCTCGCGGTGCGGCCCAAATCAGCCGACTAGGGTGCGTCGACCAGGATCAGCTCGGTCGGGGTGCGCGCGCCGAGCTCGATCGTCGTCGGGCCGACCAGATGAATCCCATCGCGCGCCTTGGCCTTGACGCCATTGACCGTGAACTCGTCGGTCGTTGCCACCAAATAGGCGTGGCGCCCGGGCTCGAGCGCGTGCGTGGCGGAACCACCCGCCGGTAGCACGGCGCGCAGCACGCTCGCATCCTGGCGCAGCGGTGCGGGCGCCACGACACCCGGGCGGCCGCTCGCGAGCGGCACAAAGCCCTCGCCGGCTCCTAGCTGCTCCAGTGGAATCGTGACATAGCCCGGTGCACCGCCCGTCGTCGACGGTCTGATCCAGATCTGGAACAGCGTGATCGGCTCGTCCTCGTTGTTGTATTCCGAATGCACGATGCCCGAGCCCGCGCTCATGACCTGAATCGAGCCCGCCGCGATGCGCTCGGCATGGCCCAGGTTATCGCGATGGCTCAGCGCGCCGCGCCGCACATAGGTGACGATCTCCATGTCGCGATGAGGGTGGAAGTCGAAGCCGCGATGCGGCTCGACCTCGTCATCGTTCCACACCAGGAGCGCGCCAGCGCCATTGCGCTTCGGGTCGCGGTAACCGGAAAAGCTGAAATGGTAGCGCGCGTGCAGCCAGTCATTGTCGAAGCGGCCGAAGGATTCGAACGGAATGACGTCGATCATGGCGGGCTCCTGGTCGGCACGGGGCAAGGCCGCGTGCGGCATGATCGTCAAATGGCGTTTGACTCACTGAAGTAAAGTAGGTACCGTTTTGTAACTTAATCCAATCGCCGTTGCGAATGCGCCATGAACCACGTCGACGCCGCGCCGCCTGCCGCCGCCCATTCCCGCGCCGCCTGCCCGATGGATTACATCCTGCGGCAGTTGATGGGCCCCTGGACCACCTACATCCTCTGGGTGCTGCGCACCAAGGGGCCGCTGCGCTTCGGTGCGCTCAAGAAGGAGATCAACGGCATTTCCGCGAAGATGCTGACCGAGCGGCTGCGCACCTTGGAGCGCGGGCGCCTGATCTACCGCCAATACGAAACCTCGGTGCCGCCGAAAGTCACTTACGGCCTCGCGCCGCGCGGCCACGAGCTGCAGCCGATTCTCGATTCCTTCGTCGCGCTCGGCATGCGCTGGCAACAGGAGGACAAGCCCGGCACCTCTGCCGGCGAGCGCCAGGTCGGGGAGTAGATCGACTAGCGCCTAGGCAGCGATTTCGCGCTCGCCTCGACCAGCGGCTTCAACGATGTCGCGGGGCGCGCGCCGAAATGCCCGATCACCTCGGAAGCGGCGAGCGCGCCAAGGCGCGCGCAGCGCGCCAGGTCGAAGCCGTGGGTGATGCCATAGAGGAAGCCAGCGGCGTAGAAATCACCCGCCCCCGTGGTGTCGACCACGCGCGCCACCGGCGCGGCATCGACTACGTGGATCTCATCGCGGCTGACGACGACGGAGCCCTTCTCGCTTCGGGTCAGGGCCGCGAGCTCGCAATCCTTGCGCACCGCCTGCAGCGCCTTGTCGAACTCGTCGACCTGATAGAGCGAGCGGATCTCGGCCTCATTGGCGAACAGGATGTCGACCTCGCGCTCGATCAGCGCACGAAACTCCGCGCGATGCCGATCGACGCAAAACGCATCGGACAAGGAGAGCGCGACCTTGCGTCCGGCCGCGTGGGCATGGCCGAGCGCCTCGCGAAACGCCGCCTTGGCCGCAGGCTTGTCCCACAGATATCCCTCAAGATAGGTGACGTTCGCCGCGCCGATGAGGCCGGCATCGATCTCGCCCACCCCGAAATCCGTGCTCGCGCCGAGAAACGTGTTCATCGTGCGCTGCGCATCCGGCGTGACCAGAATGAGACAGCGCGCCGTGGCCGCACCATCGCTGGCCGAGCGGCTGTCGAAGGCGACGCCGGCGGCGCGGATGTCATGCGCGAAGACGCGGCCCAGAAGATCATCCTTCACCCGGCCGAGATAGGCGGCGCGCCCGCCGAGCGAGGCGAGCGCCACCATCGAGTTGGCCGCCGAGCCGCCCGAACATTCAAGCCCAGGGCCCATCTCGTCATAGAGCCGCTCAGCGGTCGCCTCATCGATCAGCCGCATCGCGCCCTTGTCCAGGCCCTGACGCACCAGGAAAGCATCTTCGGCATTGGCGATCACATCGACGATCGCATTGCCCAGGCCAATCACATCGAAGCCAGGCTCAGACATGGGGGGAACTCCGCTCGTGGCGTGACAAAGGCGGGGCGGACTATAAGCGGCGCGTTCCGGGCTGCAAAACGATTGTGCGCGAGGCCCTGATGGAACTATGGTTGCGACGGATGGCGCGCGGGCATTGCGTGATGGCAGCCGCGGCGACGTTCAGCAAGACATGGTGGGTAAACACGCGCGGGCACGTCCGGCACGGCCGGGCGGTTAGCCATCGTCGCAATCAGGGGGT
>VGET01000092.1 GCA_016869195.1 Alphaproteobacteria bacterium
CAGCGCTCGTCGGCGGATTCGGAACCGTCTCCCGCGCCATTACCTTCGATCATAAACACGAAGCCCGCGGTCAAACCGTTGTCTAACGTGGTGCTGCCACTTACGCTGATTTCGACGTCCTGGCCAAACGCCGTAGGATTTGTGGCGTCGGCTAGTTCGCCTCTTTTTTCATCCTGCTCAATAGCTGCTATGGCGTTATTGTAATAGCCGCCCACCGACACCGAGATCGGCGCATTCTCGGCATGGGCGACGTCGCCTAACACAAAACCTGCCGCGACCAGCGCAGTCGAGCCTAAAAGAAGCTTTTTCATTCCGAACCTCCTCGGGGTTCTCGCGACGTTTTGCCCGTGCCCTAGCCAGTTCCTTTAGCGTCGCTGGTTCGGGCTTGCAGTCGGGGCGCCACAAAGAGCGCA
This sequence comes from Alphaproteobacteria bacterium, assembly GCA_016869195.1. Taxonomy (GTDB): domain Bacteria; phylum Pseudomonadota; class Alphaproteobacteria; order UBA828; family UBA828; genus SHWC01. The sequence goes on from VGET01000092.1 coordinate 414, forward strand.
GCCTCCCCCGAGTCATGCGGGCTTCTAACCCGGCGAACTCTAGCCAAGGGATTTGAGCATTCAAGCCTAAATGGTGCCCGAGCGTCACATTTCAGGCTCTATGTGGCGTTTTTGCCTCAGTCCGAAAAACACCGTCGTAACTTCCGGGGGGAGGCACGGCCGGCGGGCACGGACAGGTCTGACATGCAGATTTTGGCTGCAATCCGGGCGCGCGTGGGTAACAATTGGCGCTCGGGTCGTGGCGTTATGGCCGTGAAGGCGCGACCGTTGCGCCACTGCCAATTCCTCCAACCGCGTTGTCAATGGTTGAACAGAACCATGTTGATGTTGTTCGCTGGTCGCCAGGGTCGCTGGCGGGTCGGCAAACTCCTTTCATTGTCCATGGCGGCGGCCTTGGCCCTGGCCGTGGCAGCCTGCGGCATGGACTTCAGCAGCGAGGCCCCACCAGGCCCTGACCCCGCCAGAAGTAATGCCAGAAAGCTCCGCGACCCGGTCTATTCACAAAGTGTGTTGGGCGAGGGCGGGCTGACCCTGTTCGGCAATTCGGGTGCCAACACGTCGTCGGACGGCGCCACCGGTATCGGGGTGAACTCGTTCCTCTGGCGCGCCTCGCTCGACACGCTTTCCTTCATGCCGCTGTCCTCGGCCGATCCGTTTGGTGGCGTGATCATCACCGACTGGCACACGCCGCCGGAGGCGCCGGACGAGCGCTTCAAGATGACGGTCTATATTCTCGATCGCGCGCTCCGCTCGGATGGCGTGCGCGTGGCCGTGTTCCGCCAGATCCGCGGCACCTCGGGCGACTGGATTGACGCGCCGATCAATCCCCGCACCGGCGGCGACCTCGAGGACCGCATCCTCGAGCGCGCGCGCCAGCTTCGCATCGCGAGCGTCGGCGAGTAATCAGCCGCTAGGGCCCAGCAATCGCGGCGGTGCTACGGGGCCGTGTTGTCTTGTCGGCGCGCTTGAGGCATTGATCGTGCGGCTTTTCGAGTCGTCGAGCCCCAGGACCGCATGACCGAGCGATATAATCCGCGCGAGATCGAGGCGCATTGGCAGGCCTATTGGGAGCGCGAAGGCCTGTTCCGCGTGATCGACGACGATACGCGCCCGAAATACTATGTTCTTGAGATGTTCCCTTACCCGTCGGGGCGCATCCACATGGGCCATGTGCGCAACTACACGCTGGGCGATGTGGTGGCGCGTTACAAGCGGGCGCTCGGCTTCAACGTGCTGCACCCGATGGGCTGGGACGCCTTCGGCCTGCCGGCGGAGAACGCCGCGCGCGACCAGAAGGTCCACCCCGCGAAATGGACCTACGGCAACATCGCGGCGATGCGCGCCGAGCTCAAACGCATGGGGCTCTCGCTCGACTGGAGCCGCGAGATCGCGACCTGCCACCCTGGCTATTACCAGCACCAGCAGGCGCTGTTCCTCGATTTCCTGAAGGCGGGGCTCGCCTATCGAAAGGAATCGTTCGTCAATTGGGATCCGGTCGATCAAACCGTGCTCGCCAATGAGCAGGTGATCGAGGGGCGGGGCTGGCGCTCGGGTGCAGTGGTCGAGCGACGCAAGCTCTCCCAGTGGTTTTTCAAGATCACCGCCTTTGCCGACGATCTCCTGGCGACCCTCTCAACACTCGAGCGCTGGCCCGAGCGCGTGCGCCTGATGCAGGAAAACTGGATTGGCCGCTCGGAGGGCATGCGGCTGCGCTTCGAGCTCGCCGGCTGGAGCGAAACGGTCGAGATCTTCACGACGCGGCACGACACGCTGTTTGGCGCGAGCTTCCTCGCGCTTTCGCCCAACCATCCGCTGACCGAGAAGCTCGCAGCGGCAGACCCCGGGCTCGCCGCCTTCGTGGCCGAGTGCAACCGCATCGGCACCTCGGAGGCTGCGATCGAGCACGCCGAGAAGAAGGGCTACGACACTGGCCTCAAGGCCAGGCACCCGCTGATCGAGGGCCGCCTCTTGCCCGTGCACGTCGCCAATTTCGTGCTGATGGATTATGGCACCGGCGCGATCTTCGGCTGCCCGGCGCACGATCAGCGCGACCTCGACTTCGCGCGCAAATACGGTCTCGACGTGATCCCCGTGGTCGCGCCGCCCGGCATTGATCCCGCCACTTTTGCAATCGCCGACGAGGCCTATGTCGGCGAAGGCACGCACATCAACTCGGGCTTCATCGACGGCACCAGCGTCGCCGAGGGCAAGGAGCGGGTCGCCCAGCGCCTCGAAGGCGCGGGCCGTGGCAAGCGCGAAACGGTGTTTCGTCTGCGCGACTGGGGCGTGTCGCGCCAGCGCTATTGGGGCTGCCCGATTCCGGTGGTGCACTGCGAATCATGCGGCATCGTGCCGGTGCCGCGCGATCAGCTGCCGGTCGTGCTGCCGGAGGACGTGAGCTTCGATCAGCCGGGCAACCCGCTCGAGCGCCACCCGAGCTGGAAGCACGTGCCGTGCCCCGCCTGCAAAAGGCCGGCGACACGCGAGACCGATACGTTCGACACCTTCGTCGACTCCTCGTGGTACTTCGGGCGCTTCTGCAGCCCGCGCACCGACGAGCCGGTGACGCGCGCCGCGGTCGATTACTGGCTGCCCGTCGACCAATATATCGGCGGCATCGAGCACGCGATTCTGCACCTGCTCTATTCACGCTTCTTCACCCGCGCGATGCGCGTGGCCGGCCATGTGAAGCTGGCAGAGCCGTTCGCCGGGCTGTTCACCCAAGGCATGGTGTGCCACGAATCTTACCAGGACCAGGGAGGCAAGTGGCTCTACCCGGAGGAGGTGGCGCATCTGCAGGATGGCCGCGTGGTGCACGCCGAGAGCGGCCGGCCGGTCAAGGTTGGGCGCCGCGAGGTCATGAGCAAGTCAAAGAAGAACGTGGTGGCGCCCTCTGTCATCATCGACGGCTACGGCGCCGACACGGCGCGGCTCTTCATGCTCTCCGACAGCCCGCCCGAGCGCGACCTCGACTGGTCGGACGCCGGTGTCAAGGGCGCGTGGCGCTATCTGGCCTCGCTCTGGCGCATGATGAGCGAGCCGAAGGTTACGCTGCCGCCCGCGGGCCACATCATCGCGGATGGCCTGGATGCACCGCTGCTCGAAACGCGTCGGCTGATCCATCGCACCATCGCCGCGGTCTCGAGCGATCTCGATCGCTTCCATTTCAATCGGGCGGTCGCGCGCATTCGCGAGCTGACCAACGGGCTCGAGGATCTGCCGTTCAAATCGCCTGGTGCGGGCGCCGTGCTGCGTGAAGGCCTCGAGATCGCGGTGCGCCTGATCGGTCCGATGACGCCGCACATCGCGGATGCGCTCTGGCAGAAGCTCGGTCACGCCACGTCGCTCGTGCGCGTGCCGTGGCCCAAGGCGGATCCCAATTTGGTGGCAGCGGATACGGTGACGCTCGCGGTTCAGGTCAATGGCAAGCTGCGCGGCACCATCGTGCTGCCGAAGGCGCATGACAAGGCCAAGGCCGAGGCCGCCGCGATGGCCGAGCCCAGCGTGCTGCGCGCGCTCGAAGGCAAGGCGGTGAAGAAAGTGATCGTGGTGCCGGGAAAGATCGTCAATGTGGTGGTATAGGCGCGCCCCCTTTGGCGCGCGAATGGCTCGCCATACGCGGGCGAGTGTCGCTGTGTTCGTGCTGATGGTGGCTGCGCCGGCCTTGCTGTCGCTCGGAGCCTGTGGCTTCGAGCCGGTCTATGGCAAGGCGAGCCAGGTGCGCCATGCCGAGCTCGCGACCATCGAGGTCTCGCCGATACGCGAGCGGGTTGGCCAGCTCGTGCGCAATCATCTGATTGACCGCTTCGGCAGCAGCACGAAGGCAGCGCGCTATCGCCTCGATGTCACGCTGCGGGAAACCCAAACCGAGTTGGCGGTCCAGGCCGACGATAAGGTCACGCGCTTCAATCTGGCGCTGAACGCCGCGTTCAACCTGGTCGAGATCGAAAGCCAACGCTCGCTCTACAGCAGCACGGCACGCTCGGTCTCAAGTTACAACATCGTCGATTCCGAGTTCGCGACCGTCTCGTCCCAGAAGAACGTGCGCAATCGTGTGGCGGAAGACGTGGCCGAAAGCATTCGCGATCTGCTCATCATCTATTTCGCGCGCGATTACCAGGCAGACGCGACGCCGTGAAGGTCGAGGCGCGCCGGGCCGAAGGGCTGTGCGCGTCGCCTCCGGCCGAGCTTCGCGCGCTGCTGCTCTATGGGCCCAATGAGGGCCTCGTGCGCGAGCGCGCGCTCAAGGCCGCCCGCGCGATCGTGCCGGATGCGCACGATCCGTTTCGCCTGAGCGATCTTGCGCCCGCGCTCGTGAAAGACGATCCAGCACGATTGGCCGACGAGCTTGGCGCACTCGCCTTCGGCGGTGGGCGGCGCGTGGTGAGTCTGCGCGGCGCGACCGATGGTCTGTCTGCTACCATCGAGTCCGCGCTGGAGACGCCGGGCGACGCCTTGCTGATCGTCGAGGCGGGTGAGCTTGGCCCACGCTCGAGCCTGCGCAAGCTGTTCGAAGGAGCAACAAATGCCGCGGCTCTTCCCTGCTATGACGACGGGGTGGAGGCCGCCGAAGCGATTGTCATCAAGGAGCTGGCAGGCGCCGGCCTCAGCATCGAGGACGATGCGCTCGCGCGTCTGATTGAGCGAGCGGGCAACGATCGCGGCCAGCTACGTCGCGCGCTCACCACACTCACGCTTTATATGGCGGCGCCGGGCGCGCAGAGCATCAAACGATCCGACGTCGACGCAGTGATCGGCGATGCCGCCGAGCTTTCGCTCGATGAGCTGTGTGATGCGGTCGGGCTCGGCGATCTCGCGCGGTTGGATCGCGCCATCGTGCGTGCCGAGCGCGAAGGGCTGCACGCGGTCGCGTTGTTGCGCGCGGTCGGCCGGCATTTGGCACGGCTGCACCGGGTAGCTGCGGACGCTGCGTCAGGCCGCTCGCTCGACGCCGCAATGTCGGCCCTGCGGCCGCCGATCTTTTTCGCCCATCAGGCCGGATTTCGGCGCCAGGCCGCGCTCTGGTCGGTCGGGCGACTGGCCGATGCGCTGGCCTTGCTGCAAGACGCCGAGGCGGATTGCAAGACGACCGGCCTTCCCGCGGACAGTGTTGCGGCGCGGACGCTGCTTCGAATCGCCGGCGCCGCGCGCAGCGGGCGTGCGGCCGGTTAGAGCGACAATCAGCGCACGTTGAGGCGGCGCAACAGCTCGTCGAGCTGCTCGGCGCTCGCGAAGTGGAAGACGATCTCACCCGCGCCATTCGGTTGAGTCGTGATGCTCGCCTTGAGACCAAGACCGGCCGAAAGCCTCTCCTCGAGATCACGGATGTTAGGATCGCGCGGCTGGCGGCCCTTTGGCGGCGTGCTATTGGCCTTGCCCGGGCCGCGCGCCAGGGCCTCGACCTGACGCACATTGAGCCCCTGCTTGACGATCGAATCGGCCAGTGCCACCGGGTCACGCGCGTTCAGGAGCGCGCGCGCATGGCCCATGGTGAGCTCACCGATGTTCAGGAGGCCCTTCACATAGGGCGGCAGTTCGAGCAGGCGGATCATGTTGGCAATGTGGCTGCGGCTCTTGCCAACCGCGGTCGCGACTGCATCCTGGGTGTGGCCGAAGCGCACGACGAGCCGCTGATAGGCCTCGGCCTCTTCGAGCGGGTTCAGATTCTCGCGCTGCAGATTCTCGACCAGCGCAAGCTCCAGCGCCTCGTCGTCATCGAGCGTGCGCACGATCGCCGGCATGTCGTGAATGCCGGCACGCTGCGCCGCGCGCCAGCGCCGCTCGCCAGCGATGATCTCGAAGCCGCCCGCGCGCTGGCGCACCAGGATCGGCTGCAGAATGCCGTTCTGGCGAATCGATTCGGCCAGCTCGTCGAGCTCCGCCTCGTCGAACACGGTGCGCGGCTGAAAGGGGCTCGGCCCAAGCTGATCGATCGGGATGGTGCGGAGCTGGCCGTCGCCCACCGTTTCGGGCTCGGCGCGGGCCGGTGTGCTGGTGATGTGCGCATCGCCGAGCAGCGCGGCCAAGCCCTTGCCGAGGCCGCGACCGCGCGGGCTGCTGTCGCTCACCGGACCGCTCATGGCGCCGCCTCTTGGATGCCTTCCCGTTTCAGCATCTCACTCGCGAGGTGCGCATAGGCCTGGGCGCCCGCGCAGGTGACGTCATAGAGCAACACCGGCAAGCCGAACGACGGCGCCTCGGAGACCCGAACATTGCGTGGGATCACCGTGTCATAGACTGTGGCGCCGAGATGCGCCCGAACGTCGGCGGCGACCTGGCCCGACAATCGATTGCGGTTGTCGAACATCGTTAACACTACCCCTTGTATATACAACTTTGGGTTGAAATTGGCCCGCACCAGCTCGACCGTATTCATCAGCTCGCTCAACCCATCGAGCGCCAGGAATTCGCACTGCAGCGGTACCAGCAGCGCGTCAGCTGCGACCAGCGCATTGAGGGTCAGAAGAGTCAGCGAAGGCGGGCAGTCGATCAGGATGTAGTCGTAGGGGGGAACTCCCGAAGGCGCGGCCGCTAGGGCCTGAACCGCCTCACGCAGGCGAAAGGCGCGTCGTTCAGCCTCGACCAGCTCGACCTCGGCGCCGGACAGATCCCGGCTCGCGGGCACGATCGAGAGATGGGGCACGGGCGCGGGAACGGCGCAGGCCGCCAGGTCGGCGGTTCCGATCAGCACCTCATAGGCGCCGGGATGGCGCCGCGACTTGTCGAGACCGAGGCCGGTTGAGGCGTTACCCTGCGGGTCGAGATCAATCAGCAGGACTCGGCGACCAGTTGCCGCCAGCGCGGTGCCAACATTGATGGCCGTCGTCGTCTTGCCCACGCCCCCCTTTTGGTTGGCGACCGCGATGACACGTGGGCGGGAAGCGTAGAAGACCGGGGGCTCCACCGCTTGATCGGGCGCGGGCTCAGTCATGGGCAAGCTCGTCAATGCGAAGGATGACACCCCGAACATCGCTCAGACTGGGGTGGGCTTCAAGTCGCATCGACCAGTGGCGACGCGCTTGCTTGATTTCTGCGGCCGCGTTTGCCCCCTTGTGAAACAGACAGACCGTGCCGGGCCCGATCAGGGGACGCGCCAGGTCGAGCAGCGACTCGAGGGGGGCGACGGCGCGGGCGGTCAGGACGCGCGCTTCGCCGGCTGTGCCGGCGATAGCGAGCATTTCCAGCCGCCCGGCATGAATCGACGCTGGGGCACCCGTAAAGCGGGCCGCCTCGCGCAGAAAGGCCGCTTTGCGCAGATCCGATTCGACGAGGCAGATGTTCGTGACCCCCAGGATCGACAGAATCAGACCGGGCAGGCCCGCACCGCTGCCGATATCATAAAGGATATCGAATCGAGGGGGCAGATGACGAGCCAGTTGGCCGGAATCGAGGATGTGGCGGCGCCACAGGTCGTCGACGGTATCCGATCCCACGAGATTGAGCTTGACCTGCCAGCGTCGCAGCAGGTCCGCATAGGCTTTCAGCCGCTCGATTGTTTCACGTGAAACACCGAGGTCGCGGGCCAGATCCTCTGGCCCATAAGGGCTTGAAATACTTCGCTTCACGCCTCGACCGGCATGCTTGGCCGCCGGTCGGAGCGGCGAACATGACCCAACAGCGCGGTAAGCGCGGCCGGGGTCACGCCAGAAAGCCGGGCTGCCGCCCCAAGCGTCGCCGGCCGCGCCCGACTCAAGGTCTCACGGATCTCGGTCGACAGGCTGGCGATCCGCGTGTAGTCGAGGTCGAGGGGCAGCATCAGCGCCTCGTCCCGGCGGAAAGCCTCGATATCACTCTCCTGCCGGGCTAAATAGCTGGCATAGTGCGCCTCGATCTCGAGCTGCTCGGCCACGTCGCGCCGTACCGTCGCAAGCTCCGGCCAGAGCCGGGTCAGGGCCGGCCAATCGACCTCCTGATAGCCCAAAACCGTCAACGCGCTGCGGCGCTGACCGTCCTGATTGACCGATATTCCCCGATTTCGCAGCTCATTCGGCGTCATGGACAGCGCGTGCAGTCTTGCCCGCGCAGCTTCAAGCGCCTGCCGCTTGGTTGCGAATCGAGTCGCGCGTTGCCCTCCGACAGAGCCGAGGGTCAGGCCGAGAGGCGTCAACCGGAGATCGGCATTGTCGGGCCGGAGGGTGAGCCGGTACTCCGCGCGGGACGAGAACATGCGGTAGGGCTCCGTGACCCCGCGGCTCACCAGATCGTCGATCAGCACGCCGAGCAGCGCATCCGCTCGATCCAGGACGAACGGCTCGGCCCCGCCGGCCGCCCGCGCGGCGTTGAGGCCAGCCATCAACCCTTGTGCGGCCGCCTCCTCGTAGCCGGTCGTGCCATTGATCTGACCGGCGAGATAAAGCCCGGGCACGCGTCGGGTTTCCAGGGTCGGCCAGAGCTCGCGCGGATCAACATAGTCATACTCGATGGCGTAACCCGGCCGGATGATGGTCGCTCGCTCAAGCCCGCGGAGCCTGGCGATGACGCCCGCTTGCACGTCGCGCGGCAGCGAGGTGGAGAGCCCGTTGGGGTAGACGGTGTCGTCGTCCAGGCCCTCGGGCTCGAGGAAGATCTGGTGACGGCTGCGCTCGGCGAAGCGCACCACCTTGTCCTCGATCGACGGGCAGTAGCGCGGCCCGCGGCCCTCGATCTGCCCGGAAAACAGGGGGGCCCGGTGCAGATTGGCGCGAATGAGCGCGTGCGCCTCTGGCCCGGTCTCGGTGATATGGCAATGGATCTGCGGTTGGTTGATCCGCTCCGTCATGAACGAAAACGGCTCGGGCGGGTCATCGCCCGGCTGGGCCTCGAGCACCGCCCAATCGATGGTGCGGCCATCGAGCCGTGGCGGCGTGCCGGTCTTCAGACGACCGAGCTGAAAGCCCCGCGACGTCAGCACATCCGAGAGGCCAAGGGCGGGCGCCTCGCCGACGCGGCCCGCCGGAATCCGCTCCTCGCCGATATGGATCAGCCCGCGCAGAAAGGTGCCCGTGGTCAGAATGACCCGATTCGCCCGAAGGTCCTGGCCATTGGCGACCACCCCGGCAACTGCGCCATCTCTTTGAAAAATAATGGATTCTACCGCAGCGGCGCAAATCTCGAGGTTGGGTTGGGTGCTCAGCGCGGCCTGCATCGCCGCGCGATAGAGTTTCCGGTCAGCCTGGGCTCGCGGCCCGCGCACGGCCGGGCCCTTGCTCCGGTTGAGCACGCGAAACTGGATGCCGGCCTGATCGGCGGCTCGGCCCATCAGGCCATCGAGCGCGTCGATCTCGCGCACGAGTGTGCCCTTGGCGAGGCCGCCGATCGCCGGGTTGCACGACATCTCGCCGATCGTGTCGAGCCGGTGGGTCAGCAGCAATGTGCCGGCGCCCAGGCGCGCCGCCGCCGCCGCGGCCTCGCAACCAGCATGGCCGCCGCCGATGACGACGACGTCGTAGCTGGATGACTTCGAGATGTTCATGGTGCCGGCAATTTAGTTTTGCCGACCGCCACTGTCAAAAACTGGGTGAACTGCCCGCGTTACTTGCCGATGCAAAAGCTGCGAAAGACCTGATCCAGAATATCCTCGACATCGACCCGCCCCGTGACGCGCCCGAGCGCGCGCGCCGCCAGGCGCAAATCCTCGGCCACCAGCTCGGGCGCCCTGCCCTCAACGGCGCGTCGCAGAGACGAGGCGGCGTCAACCAGCGCGACTCGATGCCGAACCCGCGTCAGCGCAGGCGCGGCCTGCTCGGCCATACGGGTCTTGGCGACTTCGCTCAGGCGGGTGACCAACCCGTTCAACCCAGCGCCGGTTCGACAGGAGATGAGTAGGGACTTAGACCCGGCGTCCCGAGTCGATAGAGATATGTCTTTTGCAATATCGGTCTTGTTGATGACAACGAGCGCCGCCTCGTCAATTAGCTTGGAAACCGTGCTCGGCGTCTTCGGCAAGGCGGTGCCATCGAGCACGACGATTCTCAGGTCAGCTCGCTCAGCGCGGGCGAGGGCGCGCCGCACCCCCTCTGCCTCGATCGCATCGGCGCTTTCACGCAGCCCCGCGGTGTCGGCCAGGATGACGGGAAAGCCTTCGAGGTCGAGCCGCACCTCGACCACGTCGCGCGTGGTACCGGCGGTTTCGGCCACGATCGCGACCGGCCGTTTGGCGAGCGCGTTCATCAGGCTCGACTTGCCGGCATTCGGCGCACCGACGATCGCAATCTCGAAGCCGTCGCGCACCAGTTCGCCACGCCGCGCATCGTCGAGGTGTCGCTCGATCGACGAGGCCAGCGCCTCGATCCGCTGTCGCCCCGCATCGCCCAACCAGTCCGGCAGATCCTGATCGGAGAAATCGATGTCAGCCTCGGCCAGCGCCATGGCTTCGATGATCGCGCCGCGCCAGCCCTCATAGAGCGTGCTGAGCGCACCGTCCATTTGCCGGAGCGCCTGACGGCGCTGTGCCGCGGTCTCGGCATTGATCAGATCGGCGATGCCCTCGGCCGCGACCAGATCAAGCCGGCCGTGATCGAACGCCCGCCGCGCCAACTCGCCGGGCTCGGCCGGCCGAAGGCCCGGCAGGACGGCGAGCGCTTCGAGCACGCCGGCGACCACGGCGCGGCCGCCATGGAGATGCAGCTCGGCCATGTCCTCGCCGGTAAAGCTCGATGGCCCGGGGAGCCACAACACGAGCGCCTGATCGAGCGCTTCACCGCTCGATGGCTCGTACAGAGCGCGAAGGGTCGCCGCGCGCGGCGCGGGCAACGCCTTGCTGCCGAGGCGCACCAGCGCGGCGCCCGCCTCAGGCCCCGAAAGCCTGATCACCGCGATCGCGCCACGGCCCGGCCCGCTCGAGAGCGCGAAGATCGTGTCGGCCGGGCGCGCCAAGGCCCGCAGCCAGACTCAGCCGCCGGCCGCCGTCGCCGCCGGCAGCTTCTGGTCAGGCTGGAGCATGAGGCGGGCCACGCGCCCGCCATCGCGCAGATGCACAATGAGGATTTCGTCCAGATCGGCCGTGGTGCGATAGCTGTACCAGACGCCCTCGGGGTAGATCACGAGGGTCGGCCCCAACTCGCAGCGATCGAGGCATCCGGCGATGTTCACCCGCACGCTATCGAGTCCGAGCTCCTTGGCCCTGGCTTTCATGTGGTCACGGAGCTTGACCGCGCCCTTCTCCGCGCAGCAGCCCCTTGTGTGGCCCGCCGGGCGCACATTGGTGCAGCAAAAGACGTGCGCCTCGTAATAGGGCTTCGGGTCGTCTGGGCGGCCGCGCATCGATCCCTGTCCTCAGTCCTTCTTGCCGGCTTGGCCGAGCCCGGCCCAAAAGGCGCGTTGCATTTCTTCAAAACCCTTCATGACATTGGGTCCCCAGGTCTTCATCACCGCCTCGGGCGACATCTCGGCCACCGCGGCCTGCATGCGCTTCTGCACCTCGGCCATCATGGCCTTCTGCATCGGCTCGACATCG
>VGET01000093.1 GCA_016869195.1 Alphaproteobacteria bacterium
TCGACAATCGCTCCGAAAGCGCCGATGGCCCTCGCCGAAACCGCCGTTCCACGAACCGGACGCCGCTTGTTGCCGAACCTGCCGGCCGGCATCTGGTCGGTCTCGGGCTTCACCTTCCTATGGTTCGTTGGCATCGTCGTTCCCCTGATCGGGATCGTCCTGTTTTCCTTCCTGCAGACGAAGGGCATCAAGGTCCAGTGGGACCTCACCATCAAGGCCTATGAGAAGCTCTTCTTCTATGGCGGCGGGCCGCTGATCGGCCGCACCATTCGGATCGCGGCGACCATGACCGTGATCGAGCTGCTCCTGGCCTTTCCGTTCGCGCTTTGGCTGGCGAAGGGCGCCAAGAATCAGACCCTGAAGCTGATTACCTTCACGCTTCTGACCGTGCCGTTCTTCCTGAGCCCGGTGGCCCGCGTCATCGTGTGGCGCTCGGTCATGAGCATCTCAGGCCTGGTCAATACCGGCCTGATGGACCTCGGCATCGTCGACGAGCCGGTCGACTGGCTGATCTTCTCCGAATTTGCCGTTCACCTCGGCTATCTCGGCCAGTACTTCCCGGCGATGGTGTGGCCGATCTTCCTCTCGATCGCGCTCATTGATGATGAGTATCTCGAAGCGAGCAAGGACCTCGGCGCGTCGCGCTTGCGAACGCTGTTCCATGTCATCCTGCCGCTCTCGCTGCCCGGCATCGTCGCCGGCGTCATCTTCACCTTCGTGCCGATGCTGGGTGACACGGTGGTGCCGCAACAGATGGGCGGCGGCAATGTGCTGATGATCAGCCATAACGTTTACACGATGATCGGAGCGTCGAACTTCGTCATGGCGGCAGCCTTGTCGGCGATCATCCTCGCCATCATGCTGGCCTTCCAGATCCTGCTGTGGGCGGCACTCAGGCCGGTCGGAGGCCTCAACAACGTGTTTGCGAGTCTGAAACGATGACAGCCTTGGCGGAGCGGGGACGGATCGACGGTGCGGTTGCGCGCAAGCCGGCGCGCAGCCAGTTGATCGGCGAGCGCTGGCCGACTTGGGGCTCGGTGTTCATCGGCTATTTCGTGCTCGCGATCATCTATTTCCCGATCCTCTGGCTGATGATCCTCTCGATCAGCGCCGAGCCTTTGACCGGCTTCCCCGGCGATTGGACGCTCCGCTGGTACGACGACATGCTCTATGGCACCGGCCAGCGCGAGGGCGAGGCCTATGCGGTGGCCGGGCGCGTCATGGAGCCGCTGCTCCTGAGCCTCAAGATTGCGGCGATCACCGCGGCGCTGTGCATCGTCGCCTCGCTGGTGGTCGGTCCGATCCTGCCGCGCGTGCGCTTTCGCGGTCCCATGTTGCTCGGCTTTCTCATGCCACTCATGGTGCCGGGCATCGTGGCGAGCGTTTCGCTCTTCCTGTTCTACCGGCTAGGCCTGCACCTCAAGATGGGTGAGTGGTCGCTCGGGCTCGCGCACTTCATCTGGGCCTTTCCCTTCGCCCTGCTGGCAATGCTTGTCGTGTCTTCACGCTTCGATGAGCGCTTGCTCGACGCCGCCGCCGACCTCGGGGCGAGCCGCTGGGAGCGGTTTTGGCAGATTCAGGTGCCGATCCTGAAGCCTGGCATCTTCGCCGCCGGATTCTTTGGCTTTCTGCTGTCGTTCAACGAGCTGCCGTTCAGCATCTTCATGCGGGCCGGCGACATCACGCTGCCGATCTATCTCTGGATCCAGTCGGGGGCGCACAACTCGTCGGTGCCGCTCATCTTCGCGCTCAGCACGCTGATCACCATCGCCAGCATCGTGCTCACGTTCATCGCCATCCGCGTGGCCTTCGGCGAGCCGCGCGCGGCCAAGTTGAAAGCCAAGAAGGCCTAGGGGGAGAATGAACGTGGCCGCCAATAGCGAAGGTGCGTCGAGCGTCGATCGGGGAGCCGCGTCTTCCGGGGACGGTCAGATTCTGGAAGTAGTGAACGCAATCCATCGCTTTGGCGACGTGACCGCCCTCGACAACGTCTCGATCGCCGCACGACGCGGCGAGTTCCTGACCCTGCTTGGCGAAAGCGGCTCAGGAAAGACAACGCTCTTGCGCATCGTCGCGGGGCTCGAGCGCCCGACATCGATCGGGCGGATCACGATTGATGGGGCGGATGCGACCTTCCTGCCGGCCAACAAGCGCAACACGACGACGGTGTTCCAGCACTATGCGCTGTTTCCGCACATGTCGGTCGGCGAGAACATCGAATATGGCCTGCGGGTCCGACGCATCTCGAAGGAGGAGCGCAAGAAGCGCGCAGAGCAGGCACTCGAGCTGATGCGTCTCTCTGGTCTGTACGACCGTCGCGTCCATCAGCTGTCGGGTGGCCAAAAGCAGCGCGTGGCGCTGGCTCGCGCCTTGGTCACCGAGCCCGCGATCCTGCTGCTTGATGAGCCCTTGGGCGCGCTCGATGAGAAGTTGCGCATCGACATGCAGGTCGAGCTGAAGGAACTGCACGAGCGCCTCGGCCTCACCTTCATCTATGTCACCCATAGTCAGGAGGAAGCGCTCACCATGAGTGACCGCATCATCCTGATGCGCCGGGGCCGCATCGTGCAGGAAGGACCGCCGGCCGAGATCTTCGATCGACCCGCGACCCGTTTTGTCGCCGAGTTCATGAACGTCGAAAACCTGATCGAAGGCTCCATCCGGGGGGTTGATCGCGATCAGGTGACGATCGAGTGTGCAGGCCAGGTCATGACCGGCCCGTGGACGGGACGGTCGCGGCCTGAAGTCGGTGCCAAGGCTTGCCTCGTGATTCGCGCGGAGCGCCTCAAGCTCGGTGCCCCGCCGACATCGTCCAGCGAGCCGGTCAATCACGTGCCGTGCAGGACGGGGGCAACGATCTACAAGGGCAAGTATCTCGACCAGATGCTGGAATGCCCGGCCGGGCCGATCAAGGCGCGGATCTGGGATCGCGCGATGCCGGTGGAGCAGATCATTGGGTTCTGGTGGCGCGCTGCCGATAGCGCGGTGACATCGCTGGATGCCGAGTAGCCTTCCAGCCGCCTGCTAAAGCGGCGGCATGACATGCATGCCGATCCAGAGGCACATGCCGATCAGGGCAGCGAGGCTCGTGCCGGTGATTCGGTGCTGACGCCACGCCCAGAAGCCGATCGCACCGCCGATCACGAGGCCAGGCCAGCCGATCGCAATCAGCGTGTCGATGCCGTGGTCCAAGCCATAGCCGTAGCCGAAATCGAATGCATTGAGCGACATGGCACGCCTCAAGGCTTTCGCCCGCTACGCCGAGCATGCCGAGTTCTGGTAGGGGATAGGTTTCAAGTCACGGTAAATGCGGTATTTTGACGATGCTGTGGAGCGCTTGCCTGCGTTTGCCTCTCGAATTGCCACAATTCACGGTTAACCAAGTGTTACTACGGTCGCGCTAAGTTCGCTGGCGCGACCCGATCGCCGTTACCGCAGGAGGTTTTCTCGCCATGCCAACAAAGGTTGCCAGCCCGAACAGTCCGAAAAAGGCACCGCCCCCGCCGTCGGATGAACCGTCGATCGGCAAGGTCGAGACGATCGAAGGCGAGTGCACCGTCACCCATGTGAACGGGACCAAGTCGGCTCTGGCCAAGGACGCTCCGATCTATCAGGGCGACCTGATCGAGACCGGGTCGAACGGCAAGCTCAGCATATTGTTCATCGACTCGTCGACCTTCGCGCTTGGCAGCGACGGCTCGATGGTGCTGGACGAGCTGGTCTACGACCCGAAGTCCAATGAGGGCCACTCGCTCGCCAATATCTCAAAGGGTGTGTTTGTCTATGTTAGCGGCGAGATTGCGGACAACAATCCCGACAAGGTGGCGATCAAGACGCCGGTCATGACGATCGGCATTCGCGGCACCAAGATCGCGGGTGTCGCAGCGCCTGAAGGGACTGAAAACAAGGTCGCTCTGTTGCCGGAGGAGGATGGCAGCGTCGGCAAGGTCGTTGTTACCAACGACGCCGGCAGCGTCGTCCTCGATGCGGCGAATGAGTTGACCAAAGTCGTGTTCGGCAACGTACTGCCGTCGGTACCGGAGGTCGTGGCGCAGGCCGTGGTCAACGAGCTATTTGACGAGGCGATCTCGCAGGTGCCGTTCCTGAATTATCTCGGTGGCGCCGCGGGTATCCTGGGTACGATCACCGATCTTGTCGGGGGCGGCTCGGACGACAGTGCGGGGTCCGACACCTCGAACTCGCGCAACGCCGTCGACAATGAAGGCTCGAGCGGGTCAAACGATTCCGGCGGCGGCGGTGTCACCGACCTTCTTGATTCCATCTTCCACCATGATCCACGACTGCCGGACTGGCTCGACGATCACGTCTCGATCGACCATCTGCTGGGCGAGGCAGGGGCGGATCTGTCGCTGGTGGATCAACTCTACGGCGCAGGTTCCCCGCTCTATGACAGGGTCGCGTCCTTCAGTGACGATGCAGAAATTCACCTCGGAAGCGTGCTCGTCGGACGTGTGCTCGGCTGAGCGAGAGAGGCGACAGAAAAGAGGAAAGAGGGGGCGATCCCGTCGCCCCCTTTCTCGTCTCAGGTCGGTGAGGCGTGGAGAATGCGGCCAAGCAGCGGGCTCTGGTGCCAGGAGTAGAGCATCCAGCCGCCATTGGCATGAACCCAGGTCTGGGTGAAGCCCATGAAGCGTTGGCGGAAGCCGGCATCGCGCGGCTTGCCGCGGAAGGTGGCGAAGCCGGACGTGTGGCCGGTCGTGCCCCAGACCTTGACGTTCACCTCGCGCGGCAGCCACTCGAAGGACTCCCACAGGCCCTTGCCGCGGGTATGGAAGTCCAAATGGTCCATGAACTCGGCCTTGGTCATGCGCCAGGGATAGTCCTCATCCAGTGTCTCTGACTCGGCGTGGAAATAGCCCCAGAACACGGCAAGGTTGGCCGTGTTCAGGGCCTTGGTCCATTCCTCGAACACGGCGGTCAGGCCGGCGACGGTGGCGGGCTGGGTCATTCTCGGTTCTCCCTTGTTGGATCTCACAGAGAACGCTATCCGATGCCTCCACGCCGCGCCACCATGGGCGGCATTTGTGTTGGGCCCCCTCCGAGGGGGCGGAAAGAGGGGAGCCACCATGGCATCGCAGAAGACAATCGGCATGATCGGGATCGGCAGAATGGGGCACGGCATTGCCGCGAGCCTGTTGCGGAAGGGGCACCAGGTTCGTTTCCTGGATCATCCGGGCAATCAGCCAGTCGATGACCTTCTGGCTTCGGGCGCACAGCGTTGCGACAACATCCGCGCGGTCGCGGATTCGGCCTCCATCGTGATCATGTGCGTCACGGGGACTCCGGCGGCGGAAGAGGTGGCGCTGCGACAGGACGGCCTCGTTTCCTGCCTCAAGCCGGGCCAGATCGTGCTCGATTGTACGACCGCGATGCCGGAATCGACTCTCCGCATCGCCGAAGCGCTGACCAGGACCGGCGCGCGTTATTTGGACACGGCGATGACCCGTACGCCCAAGGAGGCGGAGGAGGGGCGGCTCGGCCTTATCGTCGGCGGCGATGCCGCTCTGCTTGCCGAGGTCGAACCGGTGCTCCAGGCGTTCGCCGAGAACATCGTGCACGCCGGCCCGGTCGGCAGCGGCCACCGGCTCAAGTTGTTGCACAACTTCGTCTCGCTCGGTTTTGCCGCGCTGCTGTCGGAAGCGGCGGCGTGCGCCAGCCGCAGCGGCGTCGACCCCAAGGTCTTTCTCGATGTGCTCTCGGCCGGGGCCGGTGACGGCGTGGTGTTCCGCCGGCTGAAGCCGTTCATCGAGAGCGGCGATGATTCCGGCCTGCGCTTCAACATCTCGAACGCGCTAAAGGACATCACCTATTATGGCGAAATGGCTGGGTCAGCCTCGGCCCGGCGCGAGATCGCAGACGCGGTACGCCAGAGCTATGCGATCGCCAAAGACAATGGCTACGCCCAGGCCTTTGTGCCGCAGCTCGTGAAGGCGCTTTCCTTGCTCTAGATCAAAGCCCGAGCGGGGCCGATTTCCGCATTCTGGCGGCTGCACCACGCCGCGAGGAGGGGAGCATTCATGGCCACGCCGATCTATCTGAGCAGGGAAAAGATGCTGGCCGAGCGGGTCGCGCGCTTCAAGGATCTGAAGCCGACCAAGCGCGCCTTTGTCGACACCGCGGTCGAAGGCCACGAGCGCGATATCTTCCAGATCATTGGGCCCGGCGTGAACGAGGATCCGGACCATCGCCCCGCGATCCTCGACCACCCCGATTTCAGCGTCGGCCTGATCCGGGCGGCCGATGGCCACGGCGCGTCGCTCCACATTCACGACACGGTCGAGGTGTTCATGCCGCTCGAGGGCCGTTGGGCGCTCTACTGGATCGACGACAAGGGCAAGCAGCAGGAGGTCGTGCTCGAGAAGCATGATGTGATCTCGGTTCCGGTCGGCCTTTGGCGCGGGTTCAGGAATGTCAGCGGCCATGTCGCGCATATGATCGCGATCAATGGCGGAAGCGACTCCGGACGGGTGACTTGGCCGCCCGAGCTGATCGAAAAGGCCGCGAAAAAGGGGTATAAACTGGACCAGAACGGCAATCTCATGACCGCCGCGCCGGCGGCGGACTGAGCGACCAGGGCCAATCCAGGGAGGGGCACATGGCGGACGACATCATCAGCGTAGAAGAGTTCGAGCGCACTCGGGTGGCGCGCTTCAAGAATCTCGAGGGCAGCAAGAAGCCGATGCTGGATGCGGTGATTCCGGGCTGCGAGCGCGAGATCTATCAGATCATCGGCCGCGGTGTCGGCGAGGACAAGGATCAGCAGGTCTCGATTACCGACAACCGCGATTTCAACGTCGCGGTCGTGCGCTGCCAGCCGGGCAAGGGCACGCTGCACCACGACCATGTGACCAACGAGGTCTTCATGCCGCTCAAGGGGCGCTGGAAGATCTTCTG
Organism: Alphaproteobacteria bacterium; assembly: GCA_016869195.1. GTDB lineage: Bacteria > Pseudomonadota > Alphaproteobacteria > UBA828 > UBA828 > SHWC01. The sequence continues at coordinate 6,916 of VGET01000093.1, forward strand.
GGGCACGGACGAGACCAGCCGCCATGTCATCCTTGACCCGTGGGACGTGGCCTCATGCCCGCCGCATGTGATGCGCGGATTCCGCAACGTCAGCGATGAAGAAGGGCTGCTCTTTGTCATCGTCGGCGGCACCAACCCCGGCAATGTCGATTGGCGGCGGGACGTGCTGGATCAGGCCGAGAAGCGGGGCCACAAGCGCAACGAGGATGGCAGCATCGTCAAGGTTGCGGCGGCGGCGGAGTAACCCCTCCGACCTGGTGCCGCACGGAGACGTTATCACGCTCCCGTTGCTTGACGACCGATCAACCGCCGCCATGTATTGCGGAGCGGTTGCGTGCGCGGAAACAACGGGAAGAGGCAGAACATGGTCGGCCGCAGGATTCGAATGGCGCTGGTCGCCACGATCGCGCTTGGGTTCCTGGCCGGCGGCGGCGGTGTTCAGGGCGATCTACTGAATGAGGCCGACAAGATCCTGAAAGGCGGCTCGTCGAGCTCGAAGGGCTCGACCGGGGGCGGGGGCTCGAGCGGACAGGAATCGAGCGGCAGTGTCGGCAAGGTGCTGGAAAACGTCCTCAAGGGCGGCGGTAACACCAAGGTCTCGTCACTGACCGACAGTGAGATCACGCGGGGCTTGCGCGACGCGCTGCGGGTCGGCTCGGAACGGGTGGTCGGTACGCTCGGGCGGGTCGACGGCTTCAACCTTTCCGATGTTCATATTCCGCTTCCAGGAGCGCTCGGTAAGGTCCAGAAAGTCTTGCAAAAACTCGGTCAGTCCGGCTTGACCGACGATTTGGAGCTGCGTCTCAACCGTGCCGCGGAAATCGCCACGCCTTTTGCTAAAGGCTTTTTTTCCAGGCGATCCAGGACATGACATTGACGGATGTTCGCAACATCCTCACCGGACCCGATGATTCAGCGACGCAATATTTCCGCGACAAGATGTCAAACCCGTTGGCCAAGGGCATGACGCCGATCGTGGATGACGCGCTGGCCGATGCCGGCGCGATCAAGGCCTATGATCGCGTGATGGGCGCCTATAAATCGGTGCCCCTGGTGCCCGACGTGGAGGCCAATCTGACGACCTACGTGCTCGAAAAAGCGATCGACGGCATCTTCCTCTATCTCGGCCGGGAAGAGGCGGCGATTCGCCAGAACCCGGTCAAGCGCACGACCGACATCATGAAGAAGGTGTTCGGCGCCCTCTAAACCAGCGGCGCCGAGCCCTCGGCGTTCAGCGCGACCGGCTCACATAGGTCGCGTCATCGATGATGAAGCGCCACAGGCCATCCGGCCCGCGCTTCGCCACCTCGGCCGACAGGCCTGAATTGATCACCGCGCCCTTGGCGTCGAACATCTGCCAGTCGGTGCGCACCAGCGCCGTGTCTCCCGCCTCATGGCAATCAACGCAGGTACAGACACAGCGATTGCCCGGCGTCGCCACCATCGTGGCCATCACCTTCTCGATCTCGGGCTTGCCGGCAATCTTGGTCTTGCCGTCCATCGTCAGTATGGCGCCGTCGGTGTAGAGGCTCATCAACCCCTTCAGATCACGCGCGTTGTAGTTCTTCTCGAAGCCCTTCGAGAGCTCGGACGGTGTCTTGACGGCCATAGTGCCCCTCCCTGGTGCTGCCACGATATGGCAGGATCTTGGTAGCATCGCTTCGGGAGGGGGCACAAGCGGCCCCGGGGGCCTGGAACGGCGCCCACGATCAAGCGAATGGATGGCAAAACATGACGCGGCTCCTGCTCAGGCGCTTGGTGTGACCGGCCGCTCTGTCGCTGACCGGTCTTTGGCTTGCCGTTGGGACGGTGAGGGCCGAGGTGATCGAATGCACCGGCTCCAGCCAGATCGGCCCTTGGAGCTATTCCTATGGCGCTGACACGGCTCATCTCGACCTGGTCGAGATCAACCAGACGGCACTCAAATACGCCCTGGTTGCAGCAGAGAAATACGAAGACCCGAGCCGTACCTATGGGCGGGTTCAGCTGCGTCTGGTAGGCGAGGGGCGGGAACTGCTGGTCAAGCTGCCGGCGGTGATCCATCGGGGACACTCGTACGACTTTGAGCTGTTCGTGAAGGATTGGAAGGGCTTCACGCTCGTGCTTTCGATCGACGGCAAGGAAGCCAGTCGTGCGCCGTTCAAATACGATGCCTACACCGCGATGTCCTATCAACCGGCCGACAGCATCGTCGAGGCCCTGAGGTCCGGCACGGACGCGCTCTTTTCTCTCCTGGACAATGGCGACGACAAGGTGGTCGTCACCATGGAAGTGCCGCTCAAGGGGTTCGGGGAGGCCGTCGACGCGAGCCGCGTCGCGAAGGCGGCATTGGCTGCCAAGGTGGCCGCGGGCGACACCTGCAGAGAGTCGTCCCTATTGGACTGGGAGTAATGAGGGGCGCAGCTTGGCTGCCGCGGCGCACATGATAGCATCCGCGCCACTCTGAAGCGGCGGCCGCAAGAAGGCACAAGGGGAGACCGGAATGACCATCGAGGTCGTTTCCAAAAAGCTGCTCGACCTGATCGACAAGGACGCCAAGGTCGAGAAGATCGCGGGCGACTTCAAGTTCACCGAGGGGCCGATCTGGCACCCGAAGGAGCAGGCGCTCTATTTCAGCGACATGCCGAATGACGTGCGCCGCCGCTGGAGCGCGAAGGACGGCATCAGGGAGGTGATGAAGCCTTCCAACAAGTGCAACGGCATGACGCTCGATGCGAACTTGAACCTCCTCGTGTGCGAGCACTCGACCAGCCTCTTGGTACGCGAGACCGTGAAGGGCGAGCGGCAGGTGCTGGCCTCGCACTACCAGGGCAAGGAGCTCAACAGCCCGAACGACGTGATCGTGAAGTCCGACGGCGCGATCTACTTCTCCGATCCCACCTATGGCCGCATGCCCGTGTTCGGCGAGGAGCGCAAACAGCAGCTGACGTTTCAGGCGGTCTATCGCGTGGACCCGAAATCGGCTGCGCTCGATTGCCTGGTGGATGATTTCGGCCAGCCCAATGGGCTCTGCTTCTCGCCCGACGAGACGCTGCTCTACATCAACGATACGGCGAAGGCGCACATCCGCGTCTTCGAGGTCAAGTTAGACGGTAGGCTCGGCAAGGGCCGCATGTTCGCCGAAGGCATCGGCTCCGGCACGTTCGCCGGCGGCCTGGTCGATGGCATGAAGTGCGACACTCAAGGGAACATCTATGTGACCGGCCCGCGCGGGATGTGGGTGTTTGCGCCGAGCGGCGAGCATCTGGGCGTGATCGGCATGCCCGAGCATTCCGGCAATCTCAATTGGGGCGGCCCGAAATGGGACGAGCTCTATTGCACCTGCTCGACCTCGATCTATCGGGTCAAGCTCAAGGCGTCGGGCAACCGCGTCAGCTATATGCGCTAGGGGAGGAGGACACGTGGCGATCAGGCTCAAGGCAAAATCGAGCGCGCTCATCATTCAGGACTTGCAGAACGATGTGATCATCGAGGGTGGCGCGTTCGCCGATTCTGGTGCGCCCGCGCATGCGAAAAAGCAGAACGTCGTCGCCAATGTGAAGGAACTGGCGGAGGCGGCGCGCAAGGCGGGCATGGCGGTGATCCATGTCTGGTTCATCGTCGAGCCGGGCGCAGAGGAGATCAAGCAGAACGCGCCGCTGTTCCGGGGAGTTAAGGAGGCGAAGGCGATGGTGCGCGGCACCTGGGGCGCGGCGCCGGTCAAGGGCCTCGAGGCGAAGAAGGGTGACTTCGTGGTCGAGAAGAAGCGCATGAACGCGTTTCACGACACGCACCTCGACACCCTGTTGAAGGGCCTCGGCGTCGATACCGTCGTCGTCTCGGGCGCGTGGACCAACTTTTCGATCGAGCATACGGCGCGCCACGGCGCCGATTCCGGCTATCGCATGGTCGTGCTGACTGACGGCACCTCGACTGTCAATGACGAGTGGCAGCGTGCCGCGATCAATTACGCGCTGCAGAACATTGCCGAGCGTGTTTCCTGCAGGGATGTCATCAAGGCGCTCGGCAAGAAGGCGGCCTAAGGGAAGATCTCGATCGGCGTATCGTTTTGACAACACGCCAGATCTCCTCGATCTCGGCGTCGGTGACAGCGATGCAGCCGGCGGTCCAATCGGCGAGCAGATGGCGCTCGCCGATCCAACCACTGCCATTGGGCAGGCCGTGAATCATGATATCGCCACCGGGTGACACGCCGCGCTCCCGCGCCGCCTTCACCTCGTGCGGCTCGGGATAGGAGATGCGGAGCGACAGGTGAAACGCGCTGTTCGGATTGCGGCCGTTGATGCGGTAACGGCCTTCCGGTGTCTTTCGATCGCCTTCCTGGAGCTTGGGGCCGATCCCGCCGCTGCCGAGCGCCACCTTGTAGGTGCGGATCGGCCGCTCATCGGCAATCAACACCAATTCGTGCCGCGACTTGTGCACCTCGATACGGTCGATCCTCGTGTCGGGCGGAAGCGGCTCGAGCGCCGCTTCCTCCAGCTCGGTCAACGTGCTGAGCGTGCTGAAGCCGAGACCGAGAACGATGCCTCCGGCCGCCAACCAGTTCAGCCATCGGCGCATGGTATCGAGTTGATCAGAACGCCTTGATGATGCTGGTGACGGCACCGTAGAACGGCACGACGACGCTGAGCACCGTATCAGCCCATTCGCTCCTGAGGCCGGAGAGGACACCACCGGCGACCGCGCCGCCGCTCCAGGTCAGACCGGTCGCGCCGGCAGCGTTCTTGAGCCATTTGTTCGCGCCGGCTTCCTCGAGCTTCCGCTTGAGGAACCATTTGAGCAGCTTGGTTCCGAGCCAGGTCAGCATGTCGTTCCCCCACGACCATGGTCACTGGCGAACAGCGTAAGCCGTCAACCGCTCGGCGTATAGCAGTGCGCCGGGTGGCAGGCTCAGCCACGATCGAGGCAAGAGC
>VGET01000094.1 GCA_016869195.1 Alphaproteobacteria bacterium
TTCGCTCGCGCCGTTGGGGCTTCTGACGAATTGACAGATTTCGTTCCCTGCTGATTTAGTACGCGCCATAGGCGATGAGCCGAACCAACGGTTCAGCCCGACATCGGCCCAATCGCGTCTGACCGCTGCACGACGTCCGCAGGCAGACGACGCTTTCAAGCACTTCGCCAGCCACTGAAGGGGGATCCTCATGTTCTTGAAGCCTAAGAATGCGCTCTACAAGACGATCAGCCGGCGCAAGTTCCTCGAGCTTGGCGGCAGCGCCGCCGTCGCGCTTGGTGCGGGCTCGATCGCGGTCGGCCTGAACTCGGTCATCACCCGCCGCCCGGTCTACGCCGCGTCGTCCGATGACGCGAAGTGGAAGCAATATAGCGGCTCCAAGCTGGTCTTCATGTCGGAGAACACGCCGCCCTCCTTCGCGATCAAGGAGAAGCTGAAGGTGTTCTACGACCTCACCGGCATCGAGGTCGAGATTCTAACCGACCAGCTGCCGACGGTGCAGCAGAAGGTCGGCATCGACCTTCGTAGCGGCAAGTCCGACTTCCACCTGAACTATGTGCAGGACAAGCCGATCGGCTCACCCTTCGCCGACTACTACGCCGACTACACGCCCTATCTCACCGACGAGACGCTGCCGCAAGACCCCGAAGGCTATGGCGTCGATGTCTGGTTCGAGAACTTCCTCGACGCCTGCGGCCACTATTACAGCGCCGAAAGACTGGTCGCCTTCCCCTATGACTGCGCGGTCGCGTGCACGTTCTACCGCCAGGATCTCTATGAGAAGCACGGCAAGGACTTCGAGAAGGACTATGGCTACCGGCTTGAGTTCACCGCCGAGACGACGTGGAAGAACCTGATCGACTTCACCGCATTCTTCAAAAAGCTGAAGGAGAGCGGCACCGACGTGCCCTATGGCTACGCCCAGCACCACGGCTCGTTCGCCTGGACGACGCAGCTCGACATCCAGCGCATGATGTTCGCCAACGGCCGCTGGCAGGACTTCTCGATCGACGACAAGATCGGCAGCAAGACGCCGGGCGCGACCAATTGGGGCGATGAGCAGTCCGTCCTGATCATGAAGAAGTACAAGGAGCACGCGGACGTCTGCCACCCCGACAACCTGGCAAACGGCACGATCGAGCTGAACAGCGTCTATCAGGCCGGCAAGGTGGCGTGCCAGGTGCAGTACCACGAGTTCGCTGCCTCGATCGAAGATGAGAAGACTTCGGCTGCCGCCGGCGGCAAGACCGGCTATGCGCCCTGTCCGAAGGGCGAGAAGAGCTGGATCGTGAATGGTGGCGAGGCGGTCAATGGCACGAACTGCGGCATTGGCGGCATCGGCATCAACGGCAATGCTTCCGACGATCTCAAGCGTGCGGCCTACATCTTCGCCATCTGGTCGGTCTCGAAGGAGAACCAGCTCGATGTGTTGAAGGGCTTGGGCGGCACGCCGACGCGCAAGTCGGTGCTGGCGGTGCCGGAGGTGCAGGCCGCACGCAAGCGTCCGACCACCATGCCGAACGCGCTCACCTTCGATGCCGTCTATGATCTCGGCATCAAGGACCCGCACTTCGTGCTCGGCCCGAAGATTCCCAACACCAACGAGTATCACCAGATCATGGCGACCGAGGCGCAGAAGCTCGTGGCCGGCAAGCAGTCGGCCGAGGAGAGCTGCGGCGCCATCAAGGCGCAGCTCGACGACATGCACGACGTCTGAGCACGGCGAACCCTCGCTCGCTCAGGCGCGACATGCTGTTCGCGATCATCCGGCCGGGGGCAACCCCGGCCGCGCATGAGATGGATGGCGGGCTGACGGTCGCAAAGACCGTCAGCCCAGCCATCCCGCGTTTCGTCGTGCCCGCAGGCTCGCGCCCATGACCGATCAGACCATGGCTGCGGGGCGCGGGCCATCCGCTGATTCAGGCGGCGTCAAGCGCATTGACTATGCGCCGACCGCGCTCAACCCGAAGCCGTCGCGCCGCTACTACATCTGGATGATGGCGCCGTCGATCATCCTGCTCGCCGGCATCTCCATCTATCCTTTCATCTGGCTCATCTATATGAGCCTGCACACGGTCGGCGAGGTCAACCAGCCGGACGTGTGGAACGACTTCAAGAACTTCACCCGCTTCGCGACCGACGGGAAGTTCCACAATGGCTGGCTGCTGCTCCTGCAATACAGCGCCATGTGCATGGCGCTCGAGGTCGGCATCGGTGTGTTGCTCGCGGTCATCCTCAACCGCTCGAAGCTCGAGAAGGTGCTCGTCACGCTTATCCTCATGCCGATGATGATGGCGCCGATCATCACCGGCCTCGTCTGGCTCTTCCTCTATAACGGCGCGTTCGGCTGGTATCACTGGCTGCTGCAGAGCATCGGTATCCTCGGGCCGACTTCGGTCCTCGGCGATTCCGACATCGCCATGTTCGGCATCGTCGCGGTCGATGTCTGGCAGTGGACGCCGCTGATCACGCTGATCACGCTCGCCGGCTTGAAGCGCGTGCCGCAGGATCAGCTCGAGGCCAACATGGTCGATGGCGCCGGGCCGTTCCGCAATTTCGTCAGCATCGCGCTGCCCAACATCTATCCGTTCCTGCTGATCGCCGTGCTGCTCCGCTTCATGGACAATTTTCGCTTCATCGACGCGATCCTCGTGCTCACGGGCGGCGGTCCGGCGGATGCGACCAACATCCTGCCGGTCTACCTGTTCGACGTGTCCTTCCAGTACTTCAAGCTTGGTCGTGGCGCCGCGATCGCGCTCACCTTGCTGCTCGTCACCATCGTGCTCGGCATGGTGCTGGTGAAGTTGTTCGAGGATCCGCGTCGCAAGATCAAGCACACCGGGTTCGACTGAGGTCGCGCCATGGCATCGCGCGAGATCGCCCAATATCCCTCATCGACACGGCGCGTGCTCAGCGTCGCGACGATCATCTTTATCGCGTTCTACCTGCTGTGGACGCTGCTGCCGTTCCTGATCATGTTCCTGTCGTCCTTCAAGGACCTGCTGGACGCGTTCCAGCTGCCGGCGCCGGGCGATTGGGGTGGGGTCAGCCTGCTCTTCACGTTCGAGCCGACGACGAAGCATTTCGAGAACCTGTTCGTCGATCTCAATTTCGGCACCTATCTCGGCAACAGCCTGATCGCCTCCCTCGGCTCGGCCGCCGTGTCGGTCGTGCTCGGCTCGTTCGCCGCCTATGCGCTCAGCCGCTTCGATTTTCGCGGCAAGAATGATCTCTTTTTCTGGATCATCTCGACCCGCATGGCGCCGGTCGTGGCCGTGCTCGTGCCGCTCTATGCGATTTTCCGCTCGCTCGATCTGATCGGCACGCTGCCCGGCCTGATCCTCGCTTACACCACGTTCAACCTGCCGTTCGCGATCTGGATCCTGAAGGGCTTTTTCGACAACGTGCCCTATGCGGTCGAGGAGGCGGCGATGTGCGATGGCGCGACGCGCCTGCAGGCCTTGCGCATGATCCTGCCGCTGGTCGCGCCCGGTATCGGCGCGTTCCTCGTGCTCTGCGTGCTGTTCGGCTGGAACGACTATCTGTTCGCCTCGATCATCGGCTCGGGCGGCGCGAAAACGCTTCCGCCGGCAACCATCGGTCTGGTTCAGCCGCAGAACATTCAGTGGGGCAGCATCATGGCGGCGGGCGTGGTGACAACCGTGCCGATGCTGTTCCTCGGTCTTTTGATCCGGCGCTACCTCGTCGCCGGCTTGACGATGGGCGCGGTGCGCGAATAGCGCGCAGGGAGCGGAAGCGATGGTCGCGGTCAATATTCAGAGCGTGTGGAAGTATTACGGCAAGACCGTCGCCGTGAAGGACTTGAACCTGCTATGCCGCGAGAACTCCTTCCTCGCGATTCTGGGGCCATCGGGTTGCGGCAAGTCCTCGACCTTGCGCATGCTGGCCGGGCTCGAGCACATCTCGGCCGGCGACATCTTCTTCGGTGAGCAACGGGTCAACATGCTGCCGCCGAAGGATCGTGACATCGCCATGGTGTTCGAGAACTACGCGCTCTATCCGCACAAGACCGTGTTCGAAAACATGGCGAATCCACTGCGCCTGCGGGGCGTCGACAAGGCGGAGATCGATCGGCGGGTCAAGGCCGCGGCCGCGATGCTGCAGATCGATGCACTGCTCGATCGCAAGCCGATGCAGCTGTCGGGCGGTCAGAAGCAGCGCACCGCGATCGGCCGCGCCATCGTGCGTGAGCCCAAGGTGTTCCTGTTCGACGAGCCGATCGCGCATCTGGACGCGAAGCTCCGCGCCCATATGCGGGGCGAGCTCAAGCATTTGCAACGCAGGCTCGAGACCACGACGATCTACGTCACGCACGACCAGCTCGAGGCCATGTCCATGGCCGACAACATCGCGGTCATGCATGAGGGCGTACTCCAGCAGTTCGGCACGCCATCCGAGATCTACAATCACCCGGCGAATGAGTGGGTGGCGGGCTTTGTCGGCGAGCCGCCGATGAATTTCCTCAATTGCCGGCTTGAGCTTACGTCTGAGGGCGTGGTGGCGGTCCACCCGGCCTGTCGCATCCGGCTGAACGACGCTCAGCGCCGGATCCTAGAGGAGAAGCAGGCCGAGCCCGATGTGAAGCTCGGGATTCGGCCCGACAATATCGCCTATCGGGCGGGCGCCAATTCCGGCCTCGACATTCCGGCCACCGTGTTCGTGACCGAAAACCTTGGCGGCGACATGATCGTCGAGGTGACGCTCGGTGATGATCGCCTGACGATCAAGACCAAGATCGGCCCGATCGCCAATCTCGACGACCCGTGCACCATCGCGTTCGACGTATCGCGCATCCACCTCTTCTCCACCACCACCGGAGTCGCCTATTTCTAGGTGATCACCGGGGTGGCAGGCCGCCCGATCGAAGGGGGAGGGGTGCCATGACGATGTTTGACGTTTCAGGCAAGCGTGTGCTGGTGACCGGCGGCTCGCGCGGCATCGGCTACGCGGTCGGCAAGGCCTATGCGGCGGCGGGGGCCGACGTGGTGTTGTTATCGTCCGGCGCCGAAGTCAGCAAATCGGCCGAGCGTCTGAGTGGCGAGACCGGGCGCAGGATCGAGGCCGTGCGTTGTGATGTGGCCGATCGCAAGACGGTCTACGATAAGGTCGGCAGACTCGGTCGCCTCGACGTCGTCATCAACAATGCCGGGCTCTGCCGGCAGACACCGATTTCAGGCGATCGCGATGAGGTCGACGACATCTTCGAGCGCACCCTCGCGGTCAATCTGAGCGGCCAGTTTTATGTCACGCGTGCGGCCGTCCCGCTGATGGACAAGGGCGGCGCGATCGTTTTCACCGGCTCGATCTGGTCAACCACCGCCGGCGCGGAATACGCCGCCTATTGCGCCTCGAAACACGGCATCCTCGGCATGACTCGCGCGCTCGCGCACGAGCTCGGGCCCAAGGGCATCACTGTGAACGCGATTCTGCCCGGTACGGTGCACACCGAGATGAACCTGCAGAACATCACGCCCGAGATCAGGAAGCTCGTGCTCGCCCAGATGGTGATCAACCGGGGCTGGATCGAGCCGGACGAGATCGCCGGCCTGTTCGTTTTTTTTGCGACTCCGGCGGCACGCGATATCACCGGCCAATCAATCCACTACAACCGCGGTCAGGTGATGGTGTGAGGACGCGCCCGCCATGCGGCGTCGTAGCGGCTTGCCAAGCCTTTGGGCGCCGGGCACTCTCGCGCCTCCCTTGCGCCCGGCCTTTTGCGGCTGGGCCCGCCCCGCACTCCATGGATGGTCGTTGACCGATGGCGCGTAGCGTCGCCCGCGTGGGAATCGTTGCCAATCCTGCGGCCGGCCGCGACATCCGTCGGCTGGTGGCGCAGGCATCGGTGTTTCCCATCGCCGAGAAGCGCAACATGATCACGCGCGCGCTCTCTGCGCTCGGTGCGGTCGGGGTCAACGAGGTCCTGATCATGCCGGACGGCGCGGGGCTCACCCATCGCATCGTGCGTGCGCTGCGCGCACCCTTGCCCGAAGGGCAGGTCTGGCCCGAGGTGCGCTTCGTCGACATAGAACCCGGAGATACCGCGGCCGACACGCTCGATGCGGTTCGGCTGATGGTGGACGACGGCGTCGGCGCGATCATCGTGCTTGGGGGCGACGGCACAAACCGGCTGGTCGCCCGCGCGGCGGGTGAGGTGCCGCTGGTCTCGCTCTCGACCGGCACCAACAACGTGTTTCCCTCGGTGCGTGAGGCGACCATTGCAGGCCTGGTCGCCGGCCTGGTCGCATCCGGCAAGGTCACCCGTGCGGAGGCCTGCTTCCGCAACAAGGTGCTGCGCCTCAGCGTCAACGGCGTGCCGCGCGACCTCGCGCTGGTCGACCTCTGCTCGAGCCCCGAGCTCTTCATCGGGTCGCGGGCGCTGTGGCGGGCCGACGGGCTGGACCAGCTCTTCGTCAGCTTCGCCGAGGCGGATGCCATTGGTCTCTCCTCGATCGCGGGCCTGGTCAGGCCGATCTCGCGGCGCGCGCCCTTTGGCCTCTGGCTCGACCTATGCCCGCTGGAGCGCGCCAGCCGTGTGATCCGTGCGCCGATCGCCCCCGGAATCATTGTGGATGTCGGCGTTGAGACCGTGACGACGCTCACGCCCGGCGCGCAGGTGCCGCTGCGCCTGAAGCGGGGGGTGGTTGCCCTCGACGGCGAGCGGGAGGTAGAGTTTGCGCCGACCGACCAGGTCCTGGTCTCGCTCGCTGAGGATGGTCCCTTCAGCGTCGATATCGAACGAACCATGATAGTCGCCGCACAGCACGGCCTCTTCGTCCGCACGGGAGGCTCAGAAATCAGCGCGGCGTCGGGTGCCGCATAGGGAGGTAAGAATGCAATTGAGCAAGGCCGATCTGTTGAAGGCCTATCGCATGATGAAGACGATCCGCGAGTTCGAGGAACGGCTGCACGTCGAGTTCGCGACCGGCGAGATCCCAGGCTTCGTCCATCTTTATGCTGGCGAAGAGGCGAGCGCGGCCGGTTTTTGCATGCATCTCGACGGGCGCGACCGCATTGCGAGCACGCACCGCGGCCACGGCCATTCGATCGCCAAGGGCTGCGACGTGCACGCCATGATGGCCGAGATCTACGGCAAGAAAGCCGGGCTGTGCGGCGGCAAGGGCGGCTCGATGCACATTGCCGATTTGGACAAGGGCATGCTTGGGGCGAATGGCATCGTCGGTGGCGGCCCGCCGCTCATCTGCGGCGCAGGCCTCGCGGCGAAGATGCTCAAGACCGGCGGCGTCGCGATCGCGTTCGTGGGCGATGGCGGCTTCAACCAGGGCACCACGGCCGAGAGCCTCAACCTCGCCTCGGTCTGGCGCCTGCCTTGCCTCTTCGTGGTCGAGAACAACGGCTATGCCGAGTCAACGTCATCCAAGTGGGCGGTCAGTTGCGATGACTTCACCGATCGCGCCAGCGCCTACAACATGCCGGGCATCTCGGTCGACGGGCACGATTTCTTTGCGGTTTACGAGGCCGCAGGCGAGGCCATCAAGCGCGCTCGCTCGGGCGGCGGGCCGTCGCTCATCGAGGTCAAGATCAACCGCTATTACGGCCACTTCGAGGGTGACGCGCAAACCTATCGCGGACCCGACGAGGTCAAGAAGCTGCGCGAGACCAAGGATTGCCTGATGTTGTTCCGCAAGCGGGTCGAGGGCGCGACGCTCGTCGATGCGGCGGATATGAACAAGGTCGACACCGAGGTCCTGGCGCTGATCGATGACTCGGTCAAGAAGGCCAAGGCGGCGCCGAAGCCGACCGCGGCCGATCTCCTGACCGATGTCTATGTGAGCTACTGAGGAGGGCCGCGTCATGGCACGCAAGATCAATTACCAGCAGGCGATCAACGAGGCGCTCAACCAGGAAATGACCCGTGACCCGACGGTCGTCATCATGGGCGAGGATGTCGCCGGCGGCATGGGCACCGATGGCGAGCAGGAAGCCTGGGGCGGCGTGCTCGGCGTCACCAAGGGGCTCTACAAGAAGTTCGGCGATCGCGTGATGGATACGCCGATCACCGAATCGGCATTCATCGGCGCGGCTGTCGGCGCCGCGACCGCCGGGCTCCGCCCGGTGGCCGAGCTCATGTTCATCGATTTCATGGGCGTCTGTCTCGACCAGATCTTCAACCAGGCTGCCAAGTTCCGCTATATGTTCGGTGGCAAGGCCGAGACGCCGGTCGTCATCCGCACCATGTATGGCGCGGGCTTCCGCGCGGCCGCCCAGCACTCGCAGTGCCTTTACCCGGTGTTCACGCACATTCCGGGCTTGAAGGTGGTCATGCCGGCGACGCCCTATGACGCCAAGGGCCTGCTGATCCAGGCGATCCGCGACAACGATCCGGTCATTTTCTGCGAGCACAAGGTGCTCTACACGCTCGAGGGCGACGTGCCTGAGGAGCCCTATGCGATCCCATTCGGCGAGGCGAGCGTGGTGCGCGAGGGCAAGGACGTCACGATTGTCACGCTCGGCCGCATGGTCCATATGGCGACGCAGGCGGCGGACAACCTCGCCAAGGCTGGTATCAAGTGCGAGGTGATCGACCTACGCACGACCTCGCCGATGGATACCGACACCATCCTCGAGAGCGTCGAGAACACCGGGCGCCTCGTGGTGGTGGACGAAGCGCATCCGCGCTGCAACATCGCGACCGACGTGTCGGCGCTCGTGGCCGAGCAGGCCTTCGACTCGCTGAAGGCGCCGATCAAGATGGTGACCGCCCCGCACGTGCCGGTGCCCTTCTCCGACACGCTGGAAGATCTTTACATCCCGAACGCCGCCAAGATCGAGGCGGCGGTCAAGGCCGTCATGGGCAAGAAGGGCTGAGTTGATGTCGGACAGCATCAAGGCCCTCACCATGCCGAAGTGGGGGCTCTCCATGAAGGAGGGCAAGGTCGCCTCCTGGCTGTTGCAGGAGGGCGCGAGCGTCTCGCCCGGCAATGAAATCCTCGAGGTCGAGACCGAGAAGATCGCGAGCGCGGTCGAGGCAGCCGATGGCGGGATCCTGCGCAAGATCGTGGCGCAGGAGGGCGAGACCTTGCCGGTCGGCGCGCTCCTGGCGGTGATCGCCGATGCCTCGGTCGGCGCGGGCGCGATCGATGCCTTCGTCGAAGAGTTTCAGAAGAACTTCGTGCCACCCGCCGAGGGCGAAGAGGATGCAGGACCCAAGACCCAGGTGATCGAGGTCAAGGGCAGGGCGATCCGTTATCTAAAGCAGGGCGATGGCGGCACGCCGCTCGTGCTGATCCACGGTTTCGGTGGCGACCTGAATAACTGGCTGTTCAATCAGGAATCGCTCGCCGGCAAGCGCACGGTGATCGCGTTTGATCTGCCGGGCCACGGCCAATCATCGAAGCAGGTCGGCAACGCGTCGCTGGGTGAGTTCGCCCAGGTGCTGCATGACGTGATGGACGCGCTCAGCGTGCCGAAGGCGCATCTCGCCGGTCATTCCATGGGCGGCGGCATCGCGCTCGAGTTCGCGCTGGCGCATCCCGGGCGGGTCGCCTCGCTCACGCTCATTGCGCCGGCAGGCCTCGGGGCCGAGATTAATGGCGGCTATATCGACGGCTTCATCGAATCGACCGGCCGGCGCGATATCAAGCCGCATCTGGAGCAGCTCTTCGCCGATGCCGAGCTGGTCTCGCGCCAGATGATCAACGACATCCTGGGCTATAAGCGGCTCGATGGCGTCGATGCGGCGCTGCGCGCCATCCGGGACAAGGTGTTCCCCGGCGGCAAGCAGGCGGTCGTGTTGCGTGATCGGATTGGCACGCTCGCCATGCCGATCCAGGTGATCTGGGGTGAGGACGACGCGATCGTGCCGTCGAAGCACGCCCAGGGCCTGCCGCCCAAGGTCAAGGTCAATGTGCTCAAGGGCTTCGGCCACATGCCGCAGATGGAGGCGGCGGCCGAGGTGAACAAGCTGATCGAGGCGCAGCTCGGCTGATCCGCCGCTCAATCGTCATCCCCCGGCCGTGCACAGCGCGGTCCGGAGGATCCAGAGCTTCGAACTCCAGCCGATCTGTGGCCCTGGATGGCCCGGTCAAGCCGGGCCATGACGACCCTATGGGGTCGAGCGACGGTCGGTCACGCGTCACTCATCTTCCCCCCGCCGTATTCCATGCCCATATTCGGGCACGGAGCGTGCGAGTCATGAGCGGCAATCCCATCATCGAGGCGGAGCAGGGCGGGCAGGCGGCGCGGCCCTTGTTGTTCTGCGGCGATCTCGACATTCGGATCGCGGCCGATGGCACCTGGTTTCATGAGGGTGCACCGATCCGCCGCCTGCCGCTGGTGCGGCTGTTCGCCGGCGTGCTCACGCGGGACGATTCAGGCGACTATTGGCTGGTCACGCCGGTCGAGCGTGCGCGCATCAGGGTGGACGACGTGCCCTTTCTCGCGGTCGAAATGATGGCCGAGGGCGATGGGGCAGAGCAGCGCCTATCCTTCCGCACCAATCTCGATGAATGGGTGACCGCCGATGCCGAGCACCCGATCGTGGTGCGCCCGCGCGCCGGCCGGGACGATCGCGCGCCCTACGTTCTAGTGCGCGACCGGCTCGAGGCCCGGCTCACCCGCGCGGTCTACTATGAGCTGGTCGATTGCGCCGTCGAGCACCAAAGCCAGGGGCGAGCCCAGCTCGGCGTTCATAGTGCGGGGCAGTTCTTTCCGCTCGAGCCCGACCCGTCATGATCGACCTCAAGGAAGACGTGTTGATGCGCGCGGCTGCGCTCGATTTCGGCGATCCGGCCGAAGCCTGGCCGAGCGTCACCGCGCGCGCGGAGAAGTCGCCACTCGCGCGCGTGCCTGGCTCGCTCCGCCATCTCGAGGACTTTCCTGAGCTGCCGGCGACCACGACCATCGTGCCCGCGGCCGTGCTCGTGCCGCTGGTCGATCGGCCGGAGGGCTTGACCATCTTGCTCACGCGGCGCACCGATCATTTGAGCGCGCATGCGGGCCAGATCAGCTTTCCGGGCGGTCGGCAGGACGAGCCCGACCTGACTCCGCTTGAAACCGCGCTGCGCGAAACCGAAGAGGAGATCGGGCTCGCGCGCCGCAATGTTCGCGTGATCGCGCGGCTCGACAATTATCTCGTCGGCACCGGCTTTCGCATCACGCCCTTGCTCGGCCTCGTGGCGCCCCCGTTCGAGCTCTCGCCCGATCCGTTCGAGGTTGCCGAGGTGTTCGAGGTGCCGCTCGGCCTTGCGCTCGAGCCTGAAAACTATACGCGCGAATCGCGGCACATCGCCGGCCGCGAGCGCCGCTTCAATGTGCTGCGCTATGGCGATTATTACATCTGGGGCGCGACCGCCTCGATCCTCGTCAACCTACGTCATGCACTGGTGGGCCGCTGATGCGCGTGTTCCTGCAATATGTCGTGCCGCTGCTGCTGCCGCTGGCGATCTATGTCGGCTATCTGATCATCGCGCGGCGGATTCAACGAGGTCAGGGGCCGCTCGCCGAGCAGATGCGCCAATGGCCCTGGGCCTGGCTGGCGGTCGCG
>VGET01000095.1 GCA_016869195.1 Alphaproteobacteria bacterium
GCGTGGTGCGCGCATCGGTGCGCGCAATGATCAGGAAATCGTTCGACTCGCGGGACTCGCGCGCGACCCGGATCTTCTTCACCATCTCCTGTGTCGGTATCACGCGGCGCCCCGGCGTGTGGCCACACTTCTTCGGGAACTCCTGATCCTCGAGCTGAATGGCCGCCGCGCCCGCGGCCTCATAGCCCTTCACCGTGCGCTCGACATTGAGAAGCCCGCCATAACCGGTGTCACCATCGGCGATGAGGGGCGTCACCGTGCCCTTCGCGATGGTCTCCACACGGTCGACCATCTCGGTATAGGTCGCGGTGCCGGCATCGGGCACGCCGAGATAGGAGGCGACCGTGCCGTAGCCGGTCATGTAGAGCGCGTCGAAGCCCATGCGATCGGCCGTGCGTGCCGAGATCATCTCGAACACGCCGGGCGCGACAAGGACGTGACCCTTGCGCAGGAGAGACTTCAGGGCGGGTTTCTTCTTTGCGCTCATTCTTCAAATTCCAATCCGACTTGACCCAGCTAGGAAAGAGGCGCGCGACGACGCGGCAATCAACGCCTCGCGCTCTTGGCCGCCGGCGCCGAGAGCCGGTCCAAATAGGCGATGGTCTCAGCTTCGCTCACGACGTCGGCATATTTCGCGCTCATGTCGAAGAGATTGGCGCGATGCGGTCCCTCGGCCCGGTCGCCGACCGCCTCCTCGACGATGATCGGGATGAAGCCGTGGCTCACCGCATCGATACAGGTCGCGCGAATGCAACCGCTCGTGGTCACGCCGGTGATGATCGTCGTGTCGATACCATTGGCGGTCAGCGTCGAGGCGAGCGACGTGCCGAAGAAAGCGGACGGATATTGCTTCGAGATGACGAGCTCACCCGGCTCGGGCTTCAGCCCCTTGGGCCAGGCGCCAAGCGGATTGCCGACCTCGAACGAACCAAGCGCCGGCACCTTGCGGAAGAACACCCCGCCATTCGCGCCGCCCTTCTGATACTGCACGTTGGTCAGGATGACCGGAATGCCCGCGCGGCGCGCGGCCGCGAGCACGCGGAGCGCTGATGCCAACGTGGCATCGACGCCGGCGAAGAGCGGCGAGCTCGGCTCGAAATAGGCCTCCACGAAGTCGACCAACAGCAGCACGGGCGAACGACCGAAGCCGAGACGGTGGTGATAGCCCGCCCGCGCGTAATTGGCGTCGAGATCTTCGGCCATGACTGTTACCTCGCTCCGGTGCCGCGGCTCAGTCGCCTGCCGCGGCGCGCTTCACCTTCTCGCTCATCCAGGTCTGGAACACGGGTGCGCGCGGCGGCTTCAGCCCGGTGTCACGCTCGCACCGCGACTTCAGCTCCTCGACCGTGCCGCCGAAATCGAACAGGCGCACATCGCCACGGCTTTGCGCCATCTGCTCGCGCAGCTCGCGCGTCCGCTCCTCATTGACCTTGCCATCGGCATTGAGCACGACGCCATAGCGGCGCGCGCCATCCGCGGTGACCAGGCCGCGCGCCACATCGCGTGCCACCTTCTCCGCCGGCCGCTTGAGGGGATCGCCCCAGCCGCCGCCGCCCCAGGTGTTGAAATAGAGCGTGTCGCCCGGCTCGACGTGAATCCGATCGCACTTCGATTCCATGATCTCGCGCCGGCCATCGGCGCGCACCATGATCTTGTTGGAGCGCTGGCCGGGCAGACCGCCGTTCACGCCCCAGGGGTGTGTCAGCCAGCGATCGTCATGGATCGAGATCTGGCCGGGCTCGAGGAACATGTAGCCCATCGAGAGACCGTTGCCGCCGCGGTGCAGCCCGGCGCCGCCGGAATCCGGAATCGTCTCATAGGTGACGATGCGCAGCGGAAAATAGGACTCGAGGAACTCGTTCGGCACGTTGGTGAAGGCCGGCCAGAGCGAATGGCCATCCGGCCCATCGCCGACCGGGCGGCCCGGAATGCCGCCAAACCCGATCTGATAGAGCTGATACCACTCGCCCGCGCGCGAATAACCCGAATACATGAAATGCGGGCTGTCGGAGAAGCCCGCCGCGTTGAGCGCCTCGGGCGAGCCCTGGCCGAGCAGGCCGCCCATGATGTCGAAGATGCGGCCCAACATATGAGTGCGGCAGGAGAGCGCGGCCGGTTTCCGTGGCTTCAGGATCGTGCCTTCGGGAATCTTCACGTCGATCAGATCGTAGAACCCGTCATTGAACAGGATCTGCGGGTCGAAGATGTTGATGAAGAACGCTCCGAGGAACATTTTGAACATTTCCTCGTTGAGCAGGAAGTTGACCGACGAGATCGACTGCGGGTCGGTGCCGGTGAAATCGAAGGTCACCCGATCACCGGTGCGCCACATCGAGCAGGCCACCTTGTAAGGGCCCATGCCGACGCCGTCATCGTCGATGTAATCCTCGAAATACTGCTTCTTCTCGGGGATCACCATCTGGATGATCGCGCTCATCGCGCGCTTGTTGCGATCGAGCATCTCGGTCATCGCCGCGACGAACTGGTCATCGCCGAAGCGGTCGCAGATCTCGAACACGCGGCGCTCGGCAAGGCGCAGCGCCGCGATGATCGCGTTGAAGTCCGAGCGATTCCAGTCCGGCAGCCGGCAATTGTGCAAAATGAGATCGAGCATCTCCTTGTTGAGCTTGCCCTTCTTGTAGATCTTGATCGGCGGCACCTGGATGCCTTCCTCATAGATCTGCGCCGCGTCGGTGGGCAGCGAGCCCGGCACCTTGCCGCCGATATCGGTCATGTGGCCAAACATCGCGGCCCAGGCGATCAGGCGCCCGTGGCGAAAGATCGGCATCAGGGTGAGCCAGTCATTCAGATGGCTGATCGCGCCGCGGCAGGAATAGGGATCATTGGTGAGGAAGATGTCGCCCTCCTCGATCTCGCCCTGATAGCCCTCGGTGAAGCCCCAGATGAAGGAGCCAAATTGGCCCACCACCATCTTGCCGTCCTGGTTGGCGATCATCGGGAAGGCGTCGTGCTGCTCGCGAATGCCGGGCGACATCGCGGTGCGGAACAACACCGCATCCATCTCGGAGCGCGCATTCCGTAGCGCGTTCTCGACGATGTCGAGCGTGATCGGGTCGGGCTTCGCATTCGGGTCAAACGGCTTGGTGTTCGACTGGATGATCCTGGCGGGCATGAGTCCCTCCTTAAGTGCGGTCAGCCGACCGGGCGAATGAGAATGCTGCCGTGCGCGTCGACCTCGCCCACATGGTCGGGGAGAATGAGCGTGGTCGTATCCATCTGCACGACGATGGCGGGGCCGGCGATCCGATTGCCCGCCTTCAGCTTGGAGCGGTCATAGATCGCGGCGCTCCGGCTCGAGCCCGCGACGTAGATCTCGGTGTGCTCGACCATCGCGGCGCCGGCGTCGCTGGCGCCGGAGCCGACCTGCTCGGCACTCACCCGTGCCTCGCGGCCCTGCGCGATCGCACGCAGATTCACGAGCTCGTGCTGATGCTCGAGCGCAAACGTAAAGAGCTGCTCGTGCATCGCATCGAAGGTATCGCCGATCGCGGTGAGACCGCCCTTCCGGAACTCATCGATCGTCGAATCGATGGTCAGCACCATGCCCTGGCCGTGATAACGCAGGTCGATCTGAATGCCGATGCTCTGGTCGGATGGCGCAATCCCCTCGGCCGAAAGTGTCCGCGCCGCGGTCTCGGCCAGCGTCTCGAAGTGCTGGAGCACCTCGGCGTCCGATGTCTCCGAGAAGCGCCGGATGAACGTCTTTGAAGCTTCGTCGCGCAGCCGCGTCGTCGCGTCGCCATAGGCGCACAGCACGCCCGGGCCCGGCGGAATGATCACCGGCCAGGATTGCATGAGCTTGCCAAGCGCGTTGGCATGGAGCGGACCGGCGCCGCCAAAGGCGACGAGTGCAAAGTCACGCGGGTCATAGCCGCGCTCGATCGACACCAGGCGCAACGCGCCAAACATGTTCTCGTTCACGATATCGATGATGCCCTCGGCCGCCGTCATCAGGGGCAGGCCGATCGCATTGGCGATCGACTGCACCGCCTTCTCGGCAAGGCCACGGTCGATCCGCATGTCGCCGCCGAGCTTGGACGACGCCGGCAAATAGCCGAGCACGACATTGGCATCGGTCACGGTCGGCTTTTCGCCGCCCTTCATATAGGCCGCCGGGCCCGGCACGGCACCGGCCGATTGCGGGCCGACACGGAGCGCCTTGGTCAGCTCCGGCACATAGGCGATCGAGCCGCCGCCCGCGCCGATCGAGCGCACGTCAATCGAGGACGCCCGCACGGTGACGTCGGCGACACGAGTCTCACGGCGCACCTGCGGCTTGCCATTCTGAATGAGCGCAACGTCGGTTGACGTGCCGCCCATGTCGAACGTGAGCAGGTTCGTGTAGCCGGATTGCTTCGCGATCCAGAGCGCGCCGGCCACGCCCCCCGCGGGGCCCGACATCAGGAGATTCACGGGCGCGATCTTGGCGCCGTCGACCGAGCTCAGGCCGCCGTCGGAGCGCAGAACATGGAGCTGCACGCCACCGAGCTTGTTCGAGAGCTGCTGGTGCAGGCTGTCGATATAGCGCGACACGACCGGGCGGATGTAGGAGTTGACCACCGTCGTTTCGGTACGCTCGTACTCATACATCTCCGGGATCACTTCCGAGGAAATCGAGACCGGCACACCCGGCATGATCCGCTCTGCCAATTCGCGCACCCGGCGTTCATGGGCGCCATTGGCGAACGCGTTGATCAGCGAGACGGTGAGGGCTTCAACCCCCTGCCCCTTCAGCGCCTGCAGCTTGTCGCTCAGGTCGGCCTCGTTCAGCGTCTTGACGGGCTCGCCCTTGGCACTCATGCGCTCATCGGCCTCGATCGTCAGCTCGAGTGGCGCGAGCGGCTCCGACTTGTTGTAGATCACCCAGCCGCCAAGGCCGCCCGGCACATAGGAGCGGGCGATCTGCAGAACCTGCCGATAACCCTTGGTGGTGACGAGGCCGACGCGCGCACCGGACGAGGTCAACACGGTGTTCGTGGCGACCGTCGTGCCGTGCATGATGTGCGAGATGCGGGTCGGGTCGATCCGGTTCTCATCGCAGATCTTGGCGATGCCGTTGAGCACGCCGATGGATGAATCGGGTGGCGTTGACGGCACCTTGGCCTTGAAGGCCTGACCCGTTGCCTCGTCCAGGAGGATGAGATCGGTGAACGTGCCACCGACATCGACGCCCAGGCGATAGCCGTTCGCGGCATGTCCCGCGGCGCGTGGCGACGCTCCCTGCGGCACGGGCGCGCTGCCTTCAAGCTGCGCCAACCGTCGCTCGAGCTCGCCCAATCGGCTCTCATACATCTTCACGACGTCATCTGTCGGCACGCCCATGCTCATCATCTCTCCCGTATTCTCGGCTGGCGGGGCACACGTTTTCGGGGCTCCGACCGGCGCCTGCCCAGTTGACCGGACAAATGGTCGCAGAGGCCCGGAAACCCGTCAATGGCGGAGCGCCAAACCACAACCATCAGCTGAAGTTCTGCGGCTGACGCCGGCGCACGAGCTGCGAGAGCGCAACCGCGATCACCAGGCCGCCACCGTAAAAAAGGTTCTGCACCAGCGTATCGACGCCAAGCATGGTGAGGCCGGTGATGCCGGTGACCAAAAAATAGACGCCGAGGAACGAGCCCCAGGGATTGAAACGCCCGGGCACGATGCTGGTCGCGCCCAGGAACGCGGCGGCGAAGGCGGGGAGCAACAGGCTGAGGCCCGAGGTCGGGTCAGCCGAACCGGTCATGCCGGCATAAAGCACGCCGGCGCCCGCGGCGATCGTCGAGCCGACCACGAAACTCCCGAGCCGAACCCGATCGACCCGGATGCCGGAGAGCCGCGCGACCTCGCGCCCGCGCCCGACGAACAACAGGCGTCGCCCGATCGTCGTGTACTCGAAGCAGTACCAGATCACCAGGCACAGGAAGAGCGCGTAATAGAAGGTCAGCGAGATGCCGAACAACCGGGTCACGATGACCCAGTTCACCAGGTCGAACGAGACGCCGGCGATCGTCTGCGAATCGCTGATCCACAGAATGATCCCGTTGATGAAGGTGCCGACGCCGAGCGTCACGATCAGCGAGTGGATGCGGAAATAGAGAACGATTGCGCCGTTGATGAAACCGATCAGCACGCCGCAACCGAGCGCGACCGCCACGCTTGGAATGATGCCCCAGCCGTGCTGGGCATTGAGCACGGTGAGCGACATGGAAGAGAGCGTGAGCGTGGACGCGACCGACAGGTCGAAGTCGCCCGCGGTCAGCGGAATGAGCAGGCCGAGCGTGAGCACCACGAGCACGGCTTGCGAGGAGAAAATGGTCGAGAAGTTAAGCCAGGAAAGAAATGACTCCGGCACCACGGCGCCGAAGATGATCACCACGACGATCCATGCACCGACCAGGCCGAAGCGCTCGATCTGGGCCGAGGTGCTGCGCTGGCTGCGCACGGGGCGGACGCCGGTGCGTTCGGCCTCGATCGCGATCAGGCGTCGTTCGATCGCCGAGAGGCGCGCCTCGAACGGGTCGGCGGTTTTCTCTTCGATCTGATTCACGCGGCAGACTCGCGGGTCTGCACGCCGGTCAGCGTCTGGCTCATATAGACCTGTTCGGCGATCTGATCCTTGCTGATCGCAGCGCCTTCAAGGCGCCGCACCACGATGCCGCGCGCGAACACGAGCACGCGATCGCACAATTGCGCCAATTGCTCATAGTCGGTGCTCGAGCACAGCACCGTCATCCCGGTGCCGGAGGCCTCGTCGATCGCCTGATAGATGTGCTGGCGTGCCCCGATGTCGACGCCTTGAGTCGGCTCGTCCAGCAGCATCAGCTTCGGCTGGGTTTGGAGCCACTTGGCGAGCAGCACTTTCTGCTGGTTGCCGCCGCTGAGCGAGTCGAGCGTCATGTCGGGCCGGTTGGGCCGCACGTCATAGCTTTCGCCAAGCTCGCCGGCGCGGTGCCCCATGGCACGACGATCCAGTTTGAACAAGCGGAGAAACCGCTTCAGCACCGGCAGCGTGACATTGTCGGTGATCGTCAAATTACCGACGCCACCGGAGCCGAGGCGGTCAGCCGGCAGCAGCGCGAGGCCGATCTTCTGGGCGCGCGCAGGGTCAAGCGCCGGCACAGCATGTCCTCGTCCCTCGATGGTCAGCGTGCCGGCGCGCGCATGTTGTGCGCCATAAAGGAGATACGGCACATCGGCAAAGCCGGACCCGATCAATCCGGTCAACCCAACAATTTCGCCCGCCCTGAGATCGAGCGAGAAATCGTGCACCGCGCCGCCCGACAGACCCTGAACCGAGATGCCGGCGGCTTCATCGATGCCGTGGCTGTGCTCGGCGTGATAGGCCGCGATGCGCCGGCCGACGATCAGCTCGACGAAATCGCCATAGGTGCTGCCGTGCGTAACCAGCGTGCCGGCGACGCGTCCATCACGCAGCACCGTCGCACGGTCCGTGATCGCAAGACATTCATCGATGTCGTGTGAGACGAAAATGACGCTGGCGCCATTTGCCACGATGTTGCGGACCAACTCGAAGAGTCGCTCGACGCCCGCCTTGGGCAGAAAGGGGGTCGGCTCATCGAGCACCAAAATTCCGCCGCCGCCATGTTCGGCCTGGCTCGCCCGCACCTGCTCAAAGGCGCGTACAATCGCGAGCAACGCGCGCTCGACTTGAGGAAGCTCAGCAACATTGGCGCGGGGGTTGATGTCGAGCTGAAAGCGCTCGAACGTGGCGCGCGCCTTGGCCGCTTCCGCACGCCAATTGATGAACCAACGCCGCTCGGTGGCGAACTCGCCGATGCGCAGATTCTCAAGCACGGTGAGCGAAGGCACCAATCCGAGATGCTGATGTACGAAGGCGAGGCCGAGCCGACGCAGCTCATTGGCGCCGAGCGGGAGCGCGACCGGCTTGCCATAGAGCTCGACCTGTGCTCCTGGCTCGGGTGTGTGAAAGCCAGAGAGAAGCTTGATCAGGGTCGACTTGCCCGAGCCGTTCTGCCCGAGCAAGCCGTGCACTTCGCCCGCCTTGACGGTGAGATCAACCCCATCAAGGGCGCGCGCGCCACCAAAGCTCTTGCTGAGATTGCGGATCACCAGGGCGGGGGCCTGCGCCCCCGCCCCGGCAACGACGTCTGTCACTTCTCGAGGCCCCAGAGCTTGCGGAAGCCTGCGAGGTGCTTGTCGCCATAACCACTATGGAAATTGGCCGGTTCGCCGGCCGATTTGATGTTCGACGCATCGAAGATGTAGAGCGGCGTGTTGAGGTCCATCACCGGCGGCGTTACACCGCACAGGATACGCATATTCACGTCGATACCGGCATAGCCGATCCAGCCGAGGCTTTCGCCGACGTCCATATCGACTTCGCCATTGCGCACCATGTCGAGCACGAACGGCGTGCCGTTGTAAGACGCGATCTTGACGTCGCCGAGCCGGTTGGTGATGCGTAGCGCCGGCACGATGAACTGCGACATCGAATCATAGATTGGCAGGATGAAGTTGATCGACGGATCGGCCACCAGCGCCGACTGCACGCTCGGCTGAATCTTGGTCGCCCATTCCGTCACCGGCACGTTGAAATACTGCTGCTTGCAATCCGGGCAGTAGCTCTTGAGCGTGTCCTGGATCGACTTCACGAACGGCGCGGTGGGTACGATTTCGTCCGAGCCGATGATCACAACGTTCGGCTTGCCTCCGGTCCTCGTGAAGGCCCAGGACGCCATGAGCTTGCCCGCCATGGTGTAGTTCATGCGCGCCGACCCATCGAGATTGGTCGGGAGCTCCTGCGTCACGTCATAGAGGTGCGTCGTTGTGACCTTGATGCCCTTGGCGCGCGCCTGATCGATTTGAGGCCCAAGTGCCGCCGGCGGAATGCCGCCCTGCAGGTCGATCAGGCTGTAGCCGCCGGCTTCCGCGGCCGCCATGCCCTGCACCCACTGATCGATCTTGAGCTGATTTTCCCAAACCTTCAGCTCGAACCCGACCTCGGCCGCCGCCGCCTGCATCGCCTTCGCGATCTCGGCGTTGAACGGATTGGCCATGGTCAGCGGGATCGTGAGCATCTTCTTGTCTTTCATGCAGGCCTTGGCGTCAAACGCCGGTCCCGGATCTTTGTAGTCCGGCGGGACCTGATGGGCCTTGATCAGCGCTTCCGCGTCCGCCATGGCGTCCGCGTGCGCGAGATGCGGTGCGCCGATCAGGGCGACGGCTGCAGCCGCGCCAACGAGCGCCCCTAGATATTTGCCAACTCTCATCGCATAGCCTCCCTTAATCGCTGCCGGAGCCCGCCGAGCGGGAGCATCGTCCTGACGGCTGCTTCGATACCGTCGGCCATCGGCCAGATCCGACTCTTTGTGAGCCTCGTCCCGTTGCGGAAGGACCGAGCGGGCGCCCCCTGCCCAAATGTCCGGTCAACTCAAGTCTTGGTCAGATGCCCCACTCCGGTCAACATGACTCTTTGCAAGGCCGGGCATTTTGCCTTTTTCCGCTTCGATCCTGAGGCCACTCCGGCGTAAATTGCAGCCATGCTGACGCCAGCCACCGTCCAGGTGCCGGTTCGAATTTGGCGGCACTATTATGTTCGGGTCCGCCTGGATCCCGACCGGCAGGCCCGCGAGTACCAGATCGCGGTCGCAACGCTCCGCCGGCTCGAGGCGTGGCTTGCGGCCCATCACCGCCCCATCGCGCTGTTTGCGGCGGATGGCCGGCCAAAGGGCGAGGCGGTCAGCGTGTTCTTCGAGCGCACCGAGCCTGAGAAGGCATTGGCCTATCGCGCCTTCTGCAACGAGCTTGGCCTGTCCGACTCGCTGCTGTCTGGCATCGTCGTGCAGGTGCCGGACGAACGGACCACGCCGCCCAGCTGAGATCGCCACCAGGAGCAGAGACCATGTCCAAGGGTGTTGCCACGCTGCCGATCAAGGCCAAGCGGACCCGGCTGAGCCCGAGCATCGACGCCGCGACCATCGCCCAGCGCTTTGCCTCGTTTGCCGCCAATCTGACGGACGCCGACATTCCGCTAAGCACCCGCAAGCGCGCGAAATACCTCATGCTCGATGCGATCGGCATCGCATTCGCCTCGACGCAATATGATTTCGCGCACCGCACGCTCTCAGGTCTCCGCGCGCTGGCCGACCCGAGCGAAGGGCAGCGAGGCGTCGTGATCGGCATTTCTCCCGGACTTCCCTGGCGCGATGCCGTGGTGGCGAATGGCGTGCTGGTCCATGGCCTCGACTTTGATGACACCCATGTCGAGGGGGTCGTGCACGCCACCGCCAGCGCGCTGCCCGCGGTGCTCGGGCTCGCGAGCCGGCTCGATCTGGACGGGCGCACGATGGTCCGGGCCTACATCACGGCCGTTGAAGTCACCAGCCGTCTGGGCATTGCGGCGCGCGGCGGTTTCCACAAGGCCGGGTTCCACCCGACCGGCTTGCTCGGTGCCTTCGGCTGCGCCCTGGGTGCGGGGGTTCTCCTTGGATTGACCGAGAATCAGCTCGCGCACGCACAAGGAATCGCGCTCAGCCTGGCCGCCGGCAGCTTGGAGTTCCTCGATGATGGCGCCTGGACCAAGCGGCTCCACCCGGGCTGGGCGGCGCTCGCCGGCATCAACGCAGCGACCTTGGCCAAGAGCGGCTTCGAGGGCGCCCGGAAGTCCTATGAGGGACGCTTCGGGCTTTACCGCCTCCACCTCGGCCCGCTGTTCGAGCAGTGCGACCTTGAGCTCGCGACCGCCGGCCTCGGTACCACGTGGCAAACCGAGGCAGTTGCGGTGAAGCCCCTGCCCGCCTGTCATTTGACCCACGCGTCATCGGATGCCGCGGCCATCTTGGCGCGGCAACACGAGCTTCGGCCCGATCAGATCGCGCGCATCGAGGTTCTGGTGCCGAAGGAAATCGTGCCGGTGGTATGCGAGCCGGTCGCCCAGAAGAAGAAACCCTCGAGCCCCTATGAGGCGCAATTCAGCATTCCCTATATCGTGGCCGCTTCTATTCTGCGCCGCCGCTTCACCCTCGCCGACATCGAGCCCGTGGCGATCGCCGATCCGGCGGCGCTCGCGCTGGCCGAGCGCGTCGAGTACGCCATCGATCCCGATGCGACCTATCCGAAGTATTTCTCGGGCGAGGTAATCATTCATCTGAACGATGGGCGCGCATTTCGCCATCGCGAGGCGATGAACCGGGGCTGCGCCGACCGTCCCTTGAGCGGGGCCGATATCGACGAGAAGTTCTATGCCAATGCCGCGCGGGCCATGGCGCCGGCGCGCGCGGAGCAGGTTCGCGACCTCGTGCTGGGGCTCGACGATAACGTCCGCGCGCGCGAGCTTGCCGCCGCCCTCGCCGGCTGAATATCCAAGCGACGCGGCGTATTTCCGCAACATTGAGAGAAGGGGAGGCTGCCTTGCGTGGCAAGAAAATTCTGATGTTGGTTGGGGAGTTCAGTGAGGAATACGAGATCTTCGTGTTCCAGCAGGCGATGGAAGCCGTCGG
>VGET01000096.1 GCA_016869195.1 Alphaproteobacteria bacterium
GACTACTCCGCCGCGCCGCGAAACGCCTGCGAGTAGCCGCCATCAATGGCGGGCCCCCGCGCTTCGGCCTTGCGAAGCTCGGCCACACCGTCATTGAGCCGCGTGTTGCGTGCCGTTTCATCCGGCCCGAACAGGCGATCCAAATAGTAGTTGAGGCAATGATGGATGGCGCGCTCGAGCTTGACCGTCGGGCCGGGGACGAAGCCGCGCGACTTCACGCCATTCTGGAGCGACTCGAGCATCTCATTGTCTTCGGTCAGAACCATCCGAATGAAGTCCGCGTAGATCTTGTTCTTCTCGTTGAATGCCGGCGCCTCGAAATACTCCTTCGGCAGCTGGGTGTAGACCGTGACCTGGGTATGGTTCACATCGATCGGTGTCGTGACGATCGGTTGGATCAGGTCGTGTCGGCCGAACAGGTTCATGCTCGGCCGAATCCAGATGGTGCAGGCAAAGCGGTCGCTCACCTTGCCGCGCAGCCACGGCATCGTCCCGAACAGCGTCGCGCCCTTGGGCGCCATGGTGTAGCTCTCATACACCGCGTGATAGCCGTATTTGCCGAGGCGATAGCGGAAGTCGTTGACCGGAAAATGCCCGCCGAACGACTCCTTGTGGATGACGCCGACGTGGTACATGTCCATCAGGTTTTCGGGCACGAATTTCCAATTGCACGGCACGACGTAACTGAACTTGTCCGAGGTGAGCGTCTCTTCCGGCTTTAGAAACTCACCGAACTCGCGCACGCCATCGGCGTCCAGATAATCGCCGAGGCTCGGGCTCGCCGGATCGAAATTGACGAAGATGTAGCCGCCCCAGGTGTCGAGCTTGATGCTCGGCAGCTTGCAGCTGGAGAAGTCGAAGCCTTCGACCTCCTTGGTGTGCGGGGCGCCAGCCAGCGTGCCGTCGAGGTTGTAGACCCAGGAGTGATAAGGGCAGCGGAACGACTTCGCATTGCCCTGGCCGCTGGCCACCTCGACGCCGCGGTGAACGCAAAGATTGCGGAACGCGTGGAGCTTGTTTTGCGTATCGCGCGCAATCAGCAGGGGCTCGCCCGCGATGCGCAGCGCGTGATAATCGCCCGGCTTCGAATACTCTTCGACCCGGCCGACGCAGAGCCACTCTTTGAGGAAGATGGTTTCGATCTCCCGATCGAACAGCTCAGGCGAGGTGTAGAACCAGCCCGGCAGATGGCGCGCCTTGGTCACGGACTCGCGCGTCGCGCGCAAGACTGCAGGGTCGACCTCGAATTTCGAAGCGCTCCGGAAGGGGTTCGGCGTCTGCTCGGGCATGGTCGTCTCCAAATGACCGCTAAGACTATGTGCCTATTTCAGGTTCGTTCCGTTCGCCAAAGCGCGCGGCGGCACCGTGGCTCGCGGTCTTGCCACTAGGTAAAGCTCTTTGATCGGGACACGCAAGACCAAGCGTGGCCGAGGAAGCGCCCGACGACACGCATACCATGTATCTCAAGACGGTTTTTGCCTGCGAAGGTTGATTTCGACACGACACCCTGAAGCGGGGCGGCGCCGCAATACCGTATTTCTCCTGCGACCTGCGTGGTTAAGCCCCTATTCCCAATGTGAAAAATGGTTCACTGGGGTTGATCAATAGGGAAACCTCGCTTACGTTGGCGCAACACCATCTGCACCGTGGAAGGAGCAGTCCATGTGCGGCATCGCTGGAATTATGTACAAACACAAAAGCGCCCGGGCCGGCGTCGGCAAGGCGCTGATCAGCATGCTCGACGCCTGCCAGCATCGCGGGCCCGATTCGACCGGCTTCGCGCTTTACCATGAGCCGAAGGACGGCGAGTACCGGCTGCGCTTCTATGTCGGGGAAGGCGATGCGGCGGAGGCCACGGTCGGGCGCATCCGCGAAAAGCTCGCGGAATATCAGGCCGAGATCATCGACCAGGAGCGGGCGGCGGGCAGCCAGGCCTTTCGGGTCCGCTTTTCGGGCGACCTCCAGAAGCTCTCCTACGATCTTGAGCACATCGCCAAAGTATTCTCGATCGGCTCGAGCCTCGACATCGTCAAGGACATCGGCGGCGCGCACGACGTTGACCGCGGCTACCATGTCGACGACTTCAAAGGCACGCACGGCATCGGCCATGTGCGGCTCGCGACCGAGTCGGATGTCGCGCCCGACGCCTCGCACCCGTTCTGGGCCACCGGCTTCGCGGACGTCGCAATCGTCCATAACGGCCAGATCACGAACTACTGGAAGATGCGTCGTCGGCTCGAGAAGCGCGGCTTCGAGTTCAACACCGACAATGACAGCGAGCTGATAGCGGTCTATCTCGCGGACAAGCTCTCGCACGGTGTCTCGCTCGAAGAGGCGCTCAAGACCTCGATCGATGATCTCGACGGCACGTTCTCGTTCCTGGTCTCGACCAAGGACGAGATCGGCTACGCCAAGGACCGCCTGGCGGCCAAGCCGATGATCATGCTCGAGAACGACGACTTGATTGCCATCGCGTCGGAAGAAGTGTCGCTCAATCGGCTCTTCCCCGGCAGCGCCCTCAACACACACGAACCACCGCCGGGAACCTTCAGAACGTGGCGCAGATCGATCTAGCGCGGCTGAGTGTCCGCGAGGCCAATGAGCTTCTCCGCAAATACGGGGCCGAGCGGGAAGACGTCGATATTCTCAACCCGGATGCGCGGCATCATGTCGGGGTCGGCCTTGTGCACCCGATCAATGTGCGCGTGCACGGCTCCGCCGGGTATTTCTGCGCCGGGCTGACCGACGGTCCACGCTTCACGGTCGACAACAATGTCGGCTGGGGCGTGGCCGACAACATGCTCCAGGGCTCGATCGTGGTGAACGGCAATGCCGGCGCCATTGCGGGCGTCGCCATCCGCGGCGCCGAGGTCGTGATCAAAGGCAATATGGGCTCGCGCGCCGGCCAGGTGATGAAGGCGGGCACGCTGCTCTGCTGCGGCAACGCCAATTTCATGGCCGGCTACATGATGTATGGCGGCCGCATCGTGATCCTGGGTGATTCGGGCGACAAGGTCGGCCAGGACATGACCGGCGGCAATATCTATGTCGGCGGCAAAGTGATCGCGCTCGGAACGGACGCGATGCAGACCGATCTGCCGTCGGCGGAGGAGGAGGAGATCCGCGCCTTCCTCGAGCGCTACAAGATTCCGTTCAAGGGCAAGCTGCAGAAGATCGTCAACGCGGGGAAGAACTTGCGCTACGGCAAGCCCGAGCCGCGCGTGCGCATCATTCCGTTCTTCATGGCGTCCGAGCAGCAGGGCTATTGGAACACCAAGGTTCAGGAAGATATCTACGTCAAGGCGCAGATCGGGCGCTACCGCATCCGCGGCTATGGCGCGGGCCGGCCGCTGCCGCACATCAACGATCTCGCGTTCCGCAAGGATCTGACCAATCTTCCGGCCGATCCCGAGATCACAAAGAAGGTCAATTTGCGTACCCAGCTCGGTGGTCGCAATGGCGCAAAGCCGCTCGATCTCTCGATGCCGGTGATGATCGCGCCGATGAGCTATGGCGCGCTGTCGAAGTCGACCAAGGTCGCGCTGGCGATCGCCTCCGCGCTCTCTGACACGTCGGAGAATACGGGTGAGGGCGGTCTCTCGAACGAGCAGCGCGAGGCGGCGAAGCAGATCATCTATCAGTGCCTTTCCGGCCGGCTCGGCTGGAACATCCATGACATGCAGCGCGCGAACGGCCTCGAGATCTACATCTCGCAGGGCGCGAAGCCGGGTCTTGGCGGCCAGCTCATGGCGAAGAAGGTGACCAAGGAGATCGCGCGCATCCGCGGAATCCCCGAGGGCATCGATCTGCGCTCGCCCTCGCGCCACCCGGACGTGCTCGGCGCCGACGACCTCGTGATCAAGGTCGAGGAGTTCCGCGAGGCGACCGGTTATCGCCTGCCAGTGTCCGTCAAGCTCGGTGCGGGCCGCGTGCGTGACGACATCAAGATCGCCTACAAGGACGGCTTCGACTTCGTCGAGCTCGACGGTCTTCAGGGCTCGACCGGCGCGGCCGGCAATGAGGTGCTGGAGTTCGTCGGCATTCCGACGATCTCGGCCATCCAAGAGGCGATGGATGCGCTCAGCGAGATCGGTGCGAGCGGCAAGATGCCGGTGGTGCTGATGGGCGGCATTAAGGACGGCATCGACGCATGCAAAGCGATGGCGCTTGGCGCTCATGCGGTCGCGGTCGGCACCGGCGCGATCATCGCCGGTGGCTGCATCGCGTGTCTGCAATGCCATGTCGGCCAATGCGTGGTCGGCATCGCGACGCAGGACCCGGAACACGAGAAGCGCTACAACACGCCGGTCGAGGCGCGCAACATCCACCGCTATCTGGAATCGCTGCGTTGGCAGATCGCCGCGATCACGCACGCGCTCGGCTATAGCGACGTGCACCAGATTTCGCGCAACGATCTGGTCGCGCTCACGCCCGAAGCCGCCGCGATCACGCGGCTGCCCTATGAGCCTGAGCTGGCCGAGCGCGCCAAGCTGCTGCGTAAAGCGTCCTTACCCAATTCAACTCTCGGAGACCGCCTGCCGTGAGCGTCTACGATATTCGGCGCATTGAGCCCGGCCCTGCGCCGGAGGGTCAGCCTGACGACGTCCCCGACGTCAATTTCGTCCCCGCGCCCTGCCAGGTGGCGTGCCCGATCGGCACCGACGCGCCGTCCTACATCGCCTATATCTGGGAAGATAAGATCGAAGAGGCGTTCGAGGCGATCACGGCGACCAACCCGTTCTCCTCGATCTGCGGGCGCGTGTGCGACGCGCCGTGCGAGCCCGCCTGCCGCCGCACCGACAGTGATGGCCCGCTCGCGATCCGCAATCTCAAGCGTTATGTGATGGACAAGCTCGGCACATCCTATCATCTGCCGGCGGTTCAGGTGTCGCGGAAGGAAACGGTCGGCATCGTCGGTTCCGGACCAGCGGGCATGACCGCGGCGCAGGACCTCGCCGAAGCCGGCTTCGAGGTGCACCTCTATGAGATGACCGACCGGCTCGGCGGCATGATGGTGTGGGGCATTCCGGCGTTTCGCCTGCCGCCCGGCATCATCGAAGAGGACATGCAGCGCATCCTGAAGCACTGCCCGGGAATCAAGGTTCACCTCAACACCGCGCTCGGCAAGGACGTCACGCTCGACGAGCTGAAGGCGCGCCACAACGCCGTGCTGCTCACCATCGGCGCCTGGTGGGGTAAGCCGATCGAGATCGAGGGCAACAACGACCCGCGAGTGATTGATGGCGTGTCGTTCCTGCGCCGGGTGAACGCGGGCGAGCGCCCGACCATGCCCGAGACCGTGCTCGTCATCGGCGGCGGCGACGTCGCGATGGATGCCTGTCGCGTGGCCAAGCGGCTGCCGGGCTGCAAGACGGTGAAGGTGCTCTATCGCCGCGGGCCCGATGAGATTCCGGCGCGCAAGGACGAGCTCAAGGGCGCGATCGCGGAAGAGATCGAGTTCATCTATCTCACCCAGCCGGTCGCCGCGGTGACCAAGGGCAACCAGTTCGCGCTTCGCTGCGTGAAGACCGAGCTGGGCCAACCCGGCGCGGACAAGCGGCGCCAGTTCGGCCCGGTCAAGGGCTCGGAGCACGACTTCGAGTGCGGCCTCGTCATCATGGCAACCGGCCAGCGCGCGGAGAGCGATGAGCTCGGCAAGCGCGGCATGATGTTGTCCGACCGCATCAAGGCCGATTTCGGCTCCATGCGCACTGACGATCCCAAGGTGTTCGCGGCGGGCGATGGCGCGTTCGGCGGCTCGACCATCGTGATGGCGATGATGCACGGCCACCGCGCCGCCTATTACGTGAAGGCGTTTCTCGAGGGCCGCACCGACCCGTTGCCCTATCGCACGCCGTTCCGCACGCGGCGCGTGCCGATCGCGCAAGACATCAATTGGGAAGTCTTCCCGCGCCAGGAGCAGCATTTCCACGGGCTCGGCGCCAAGCCTATCGAGTTTCCCGAGATCGAGACGACCTATGACGAGAAGACCGCGAAGGACGAGGCCGCGCGGTGCTATCGCTGCGACGCCGAAACCGGCTCGCACGACTACAGCGTGCGCACGCGCGAGGACATCTTCGTCATGGCGCGCACCAACCCGCAGGATGCGGTGACCCAGCGCGCGATGCTGAAGAAGCGGCTCACGCCGCGGCCCGATCCGTTCGGCCCCGAATATCAGGCGACGCTCGAAGACATCGTGTTCCTGCCGGCCAATCTCTCGCGCCTCGTGATCGATCCCTATCGCGATGCCTGCAATGTCGCCACCGAACTTGCCGGCGGCGTGGCGCTGAAAGGGCCGTTCCTGGTGGGCGGCTTCGACGATGCGCCCTCCGAGGTGATCGAGGCGATCGAGGCGGGCGTGCGCAACTTCGGCGGCGGTTTCGTTGGCCGCAGGAAGCCGGCGGCCGACGTGCCCTGGCTCCAGGTCGCGATCGTCGGCGAGGACAAGCCGGACCCGGCGGCGAAGGCCGTGATCTTCGCCTGCCGCGGCGGCTTCAAGGCCTTCACGCCGCCGGCCGTGGCAAAGGGTCAGGCGCGCGGCCTTGCCGCCGGCCCGGCCGACCTCAAGGCGGCCATTCCGTTCGCGCTCGAAGCGCGCTTCGACATGCTGTTGCTCGAGGCCTCGGGCCCCGTCATCGAGCCCTGGACCGAGCTTGGCGGCATGCCGGACTTGAGCGTCATTCGCGATGCCGTCCACATCATGCGCGACATGAACCGCGAGGAAGAGTTGGAGCTGCTCTATTTCGGCGGCGTGCGCTCAGGCACCGACAGCGCGAAGCTGCTCGGCCTCGGCGCCAACGCGGTCGTGCTCGGCGCGTCCTATGCCTTCGCGCTCGGCGGCCATGCTGAGGGCAAGCGCTTCCACTTCTATGCCGATCTCAACGCGGCCGAGCGGGCGGAGCGGGCAGGGGCGTTCCTGAAGGCGCTCTCTGCCGAAGCCTCGATCATGGCGCGCTGCACCGGCAAGACCGACGTGCACAACCTCGAGCCCGAAGATTTGCGCGCGATCACCATCGTCACGGCCAAGGCGGCCGGCATTCCGCTCGCCGGCACGCACCATCGCCTTGCGGCCGAGTAGAGCGGACACGTCGCATTGGGGCAGGGCGCGATGAACGGCATCAAGTTCGGCACAGTCATCTCGCCGGTCGGCGAGCCGGGGGCGAGCGACGCCCAGCAATATGCCGAAGCGCTGACCGACGCGGATTATGCGCGGCAGCTCGGCTATAACGCACTCTGGGTGATCGAGCACCACTTCTCGGACTATTTCCCGACACCGAGCCCGCTGTTGTTTCTCTCCCATCTCGCGGCGCGTATGCCCGAGATCGACCTCGGCACCTGCGTTATTGTGTTGCCCTGGTACAACCCGATGCGGCTCGCGGGCGAGATTGCGATGCTGAGCCATCTGACGCGCGGCCAGCTCCATCTCGGCATCGGGCGCGGCACCGCGCGGCTCGAATATCAGGCACTCGGCGTCGACATGGCCGAGGCGCGCGCGCGCTTTCGCGAGTGTTATGAGGTGATCGCGCGCGGGCTTGAGGGCGGCGCGTTCGAGCATCACGGCAAATATGTCGACCTGCCGCGCGCGTTCGAGATCAGGCCGCGCCCGGTCAAGGACCGCATTAATTTCTATGGTGCGGCGCTGAGTCCTGAGTCATCGACGCTGATGGCCGAGCTCGATTTGGCCATGATCCGGGTGTCGAACTTTCCGCACAAGCACCACGCGGCGGCGCTGCGCGTCTGGGGCGAAACGATGCGTTCGCTTGGCCGTTCCCCTGTGCGCAGCCAACCCCTGTTGCTGCATGCCGTGCTGGCGGACTCGGACGCTGAGGCCGAGGCGCTCGCGAAGAACCATCTCTCGCGCTACAACCAGAAGGTCGTCGAGCACTATGAAGCCGATGCCGACCCCTGGAAGGATCTGAGCGACTACGAGGCGTTCAGCCGCTTCATGACGAACGCTCGCAAGCTCACCGATCCCGACCAGATGGGGCCGTGGCTCGAGTTCCAGCTGGTCGGCACGGCGAAAACGGTGCGGGCGCAGCTCGACCGCTATGTCGAGCTCGGCTTCGACCATTTCATCATCCAGAACTCGACCTACGGCATGCCGCGCGCCTATCGCCATGAGATGTGGCGCCGCTTCGCCCGCGATGTGATGCCGCATTATCGCGGCGGCGAGCCGACGCGGCAGGCGGGTTAGATGCGACCACTACGCCGGCGCCGCACGTGCCGTCTTGTCGGTTCTACGTCACTGGATGTCCTTCCGGCCGCAAAGCGAGCAGGGACGCCCGCGGCGCTCGGGTTGCGAGCCGGAATCCGCGGAGCCAACGCGCGAGCCCTCGGCAACATGGATTCCCGCTTTCGCGGGAATGACGGCTGAAGGAGTGAATCCATTAGGCTGCCGTCAGAGGTGCGTGCCGCGGAAGGTCGGAAGTAGGTGAGCGCGGCCGAGCTGAAATCCCTGATCGAGATGATGACGGCCAGTCCGGCGCCTTCCGGTCTGACCACGGCGCATCAGCGTGCGCGCTTCGAGAAGATGATGCGTCTGATGGGCGCGCCTTCGGGCGCGGTGCCGCAGGTCGTGAAGGCCGGGGGTGTGTCGGCGGGTTGGCTCGCACCGCCCGGTGTCAGGCACGACCGCGCGATCCTCTATCTTCATGGCGGCGGCTATTGCATCGGCTCGATCAACACGCATCGCGGGCTCTGCCATGGCATCGCGGGCGCGGCCGGGGTGCGCGTGCTCGCGCTCGACTATCGGCTGGCGCCGGAGCACCCGTTTCCGGCAGCGCTCGACGATGCGGTCGCGGCCTTTCAGTGGCTCGCGGGCGAGGTCGGCGGGCCGGAGCGCGTGGCGCTCGCGGGTGATTCCGCCGGCGGCGGGCTTGCGGTGGCAACCGCGGTTGCGCTCAGCGAGCGGAACCTGGGCAAGCCAGCCGCGATCGCCGCGCTCTCGCCCTGGGTCGATCTCGAAGCGCTCGGACCCAGCATGACGGCCAAGGCCGCCGTCGATCCAATGGTGAGCCGCGGCCCGCTGCTCGAGATGACGGTCGCCTATCTCGCTGGGCGCGATCCGCGCACGCCCTCGGCGGCGCCGCTCCACGCCGATCTCGCCGGCCTGCCGCCCATGCTCATTCAGGTCGGCACGGCCGAGACGCTGCTCGATGACTCAACCCGCCTCGCCGCGCGTGCCGCCGCGCACGATGTCGACGTCACGCTCCGTGTCTGGCGCGACATGATCCACGTCTGGCACCTGTTTGCGCCGATGCTGAGCGAGGCACGCGATGCGATCGACGAGGCGGGGCGCTTCCTCCGCGCCCGCCTCGTTTAAGGCTCGATGATCGTAACCGATCATCGAGAAGCCCTCAGGCGCCGGGCGCTCGCTCCGCTCGCTTGGCTTTCGCCGCATTAGCGGCGCGGCGCGGTCGCGCCGGCCGTCGCGCGATGAGAGGACTCATCGCACCTCGGTATAGTTCTTAGAACGCC
This sequence comes from Alphaproteobacteria bacterium, assembly GCA_016869195.1. GTDB lineage: Bacteria > Pseudomonadota > Alphaproteobacteria > UBA828 > UBA828 > SHWC01. The sequence continues at coordinate 9,478 of VGET01000096.1, forward strand.
GGGAACAGCCGGTCCTTGGGGTATTCGGCGCCGGCGACATGGCGGGCCCAGAGCGCGCGCACCATCTGGTAGACCCGCACGCGAAAGGCCGGGTCCGCCGACATGCGCAAATACGAGTCCTTGCCCGAGATGCCATAGTCCTCGAGCAGCCAGAGCATCATGTTCTCGTTGGCGTCATAGACCGCGTGCTCGAGCGGCAAATTGATGCCGACGGCGACGATTGAGTGCGGCTTGTCGATGCGCACGCAGGGCAGCCGCTTGTTCTTCACCACCGAGCAGCGCAGCTGAACGAGCGCGCGCGTCTCATCGGCGAGCGCGGTGAACTCTGTGTCACCCTGGCCGCCATGCACGTCGCCGACATAGAGCAGCGCGCCCTTGTGATACGAGTTCAGGAAGATCGTGTGGCCCGGCTTGATGTCGCGGCAATCGATGTTGCCGCCATAGGGGCCCTGACCCAGGAGCGAGGTGACGACCTCGCGCTCTGGGCAGGTGGCGAGCGTGCCGATGAAGGGGTCGAGGTCCCAGGTCAGCTTCGGGGAGTAGCGGCCCTTGCCGTCACGCGTGGTGCCGCTCGGCCCCGGCAGATGCTCGATCACCTGCACATGGCCCTCGGCACAGTCGGACCAGCGCCTTGAATCGTGCAGCGGGCCGACTCCCGGAAGAATTCCGGTGAAGCCGTAGCGCCAGGGCTCGATCCAATCGATCGAGACCGCGAGCACGTCGCCCGCCTCGACGCCCTCGACGTAGATCGGGCCTACCACCGGGTTGAACTTGGGCGGCCAGGCGGTCAGCAGCTTCTCGACATGCGGATCGCCTGCCATCTCGTGCACCTTGGGCGCGTCGCTGTCGTCCTCGATCAGGCCCGAGAGCGCGTCCTCGGTCTCGATCTGGAACGGCTCGTCGAGCTTGACCCGAAGGCAGGGCGTGTCGCGATAGTCGAACTCGAACTTGGTGACCTGACCGCGCTTGATCCGCTGCATGGTAACGCTCCCCTCGGCTGACGATGCCCGACCGTAGGCGGAGCGGGGCCGGCGATCAAGGTGGCGGCTTCTCGCTGAGCATGACGCGCCGGCGCACCGGGAAGAAGTCGATGCCGTAGCGATCCGCGATCAGGCCCCAGAGGCCGCGCGGCGAGCGCAGCATGACCGCGACTGCGATCGCGCCAAGCGACATCAGATACCAGGAGCCGAAGCCCGCCAGCAACTCGCGCAGCACGAAGAACACGATGACGCCGATGATCGGTCCCTCGATCGTGCCGATGCCGCCGATCACCACGATGAAGATCACGTTCGCGGTCCAGTCGGTCACGCTGAAGGCGGCGTCGGGTGAGATGCGGAGCTTCTGGAGCGAGATGAGCGCGCCGATGAGCCCGGTGGCGGTCGCGGCCACCAGATAGACGATCAGCTTGGTGCGGAAATTGTTGACGCCGAGGCTCTCGGCCGCCGGCTCGGAATCCCTGATCGCGGTGAGGGCGAGGCCCTGGCGCGCGCGCAGCATGAGATAAACGAGCGCGACCGAGCCGACCGCGATGCCGAGCCCGATCCAGTAGATGATCATCTCGCGGCCGTCCTTGGTCTCGGCGATCGCCTTGACCGCGGCGACCGGCAGGCTCTGGCCCGAACCGCCGCCGAGCGCGCTCACCTGTGCGAAGCCGAGACGATAGACCTCGGCCACCACCCAGGTGCCGATCGCGAAATAGGCGCCGCGCAGGCGAAACACCACGAAGGCGGTCGGCAGCGCGACGATCGCGGTGGCAACGGCCGCAAGAGGCAGCGCGGCGAGCGCCGGCATCTGCGCCTGGATGACGAAGACGAAGAGCGCGTAACCGCCGAAGCCGACAAAGGCCTGCTGCCCGACCGAGACGAGCCCGGCATAGCCAGCCAACAGGTTCCACATTTGCGCGAGGGCGAGGTAATAGCCGATCTCGACCACGGTGCGCATGTTGGCGGCGCCGAGCCACCACGGGCCGGTTGCGAGGAGCG
>VGET01000097.1 GCA_016869195.1 Alphaproteobacteria bacterium
TTTCGTCATGGCCCGGCGTGACCGGGCCATCCAGAGCCACCGCACAAATCGCGCCTCCGGCCCGATGGATCCCCGCTTCCGCGGGGATGACGACCTTGGGTGAGCCGACCATTATCGCGACCCTCCGTTCAGCGCGCTCGATTGTCATCCCGGCCGCGAAGCGAGCCGGGACCCATCCTTCCGTCCGCCGAACCCGCGGCCCGATGGATCCCCGCTTCCGCGGGGATGACGACCTTGGGTGAGCCGACCATTATCGCGACCCTCCGTTCAGCACGCTCGATTGTCATCCCGGCCGCGAAGCGAGCCGGGACCCATCCTTCCGTCCGCCGAACCCGCGGCCCGATGGATCCCCGCCTTCGCGGGGATGACGACCTTGGGTGAGCGACCGCCATTGCGACCCTCCGTTCAGCGCGCTCGATTGTCATCCCGACGCCGAAGCGAGCCCGGACCCATCCCTCCGTCCGCCGAACCCGCGGCCCGATGGATCCCCGCTTTCGCGGGGATGACGACCTTGGGGTTGAAGGTGTCGCCCCCACCCCAACCCTCCCCCATCGAGGGGGAGGGAGTAAAGAAGGCAGCAATCGCTCTACGTCCATGCCCTCGCCGATCGTGAGGGAGGAAGCCGAAAGGCGTTCGGCCGATTCACATCCATCCTTTCCCCCCTCGTGGGGGAGGGTCAGGGTGGGGGGTGAAGCAGCGCCCGGTGAAATCGGCACTTCAATCCATCCGACCCGCCAACATCAATTCGCGAACAGGCGGCCGGCGGCCACCTCGTGACGCATCACCGCGATCTCAGGCATCGGCGTGAAGGCGTGAGCGTCCTCGGGCAAAGGCACGGGCGTCGCGAGCACCTCGGCGAGCAGCGCGTGGAGTCGCGTCAACGCGCTTTGGGTGTTGACATGGCCGATCAGCCCGAGGCGCAGCGCCGCCGCCAGCAGACCGACGAGAAAGCCATGACCCGCGACCGCAAGCGCCTCATCGCGGGCAAGACCGCGCCCGCCGAAGCACAGGCCCTGCACGATCGGGAGATGACCGGGCGCACGCTCCTCGCGCACCAGCAGGCGATAGTCCGCGGCCCTTGGCGTGCCGAGCTCGGCATGGACGCGTAAGAGCGCGGCCCCGTTCCGCCGCGCGCCCTCGCGCAGTTCCTTCGCCAAGGTCATCGCATCCAGCATTGCGTCGAGCCGCACCACGTCGTCGAGCGCAGCCGCGCCGTGTGCCGCCGCGATGAAGGCCCGGTCCGCGCTCGCCCAGCGCTGGCGCAATTGCTCGGCGATCACGCGCTCGACACCTGCGCCATCGCGCACTTTGCCGTCTTCCTTCAAGGTCTCGAGCCCAAGCGAAAACGCGACACCGCCCGAGGGAAAGAAGCTGTCGCCGTGTTGCAGCGCGCGGAGGAGATCGATCATTGGCTGATCTCGACGATGCGCGCCTTGCCCTTGGCGAGCATGGGCGCGAGGCGCTCGCGATAGAACGCCTCCTCGCCCTCGATCGCGACCCGGATGCGCGCGCCATCGAACTGTACGCGCCAATGGAGATTGCCGACGAAATAGCCGAGCTCGATCGCCTCGGGCAGGCCGGCGGGCTCGAGCACCAGCCAATCCAGCGCCTCGAGCTTGACGATGATCGCGCGGTTGTCGTCGATCAGCAGCACCGAGCCGTCAATCAGCTCATCCTCGCGCGCGAGCGCGATCGCGAGGTCGGTGCCGGCGTCGGTCGCGACCCGAAGCCGCTTCCGCTTGGTATCGGCGGGCGCGAGATAGACATGCTCGATCACACCATGGTGGTGCAGGTGATGCAGCTTGGAGGCGATCACCGAGTCATCGACATGGCCGATGATTCCTTCGACTTTCAGCATTCGATCCCCTTGAAGCCCGTGCCCCGCTCGCCGACACTCCGGGGACGGATGGAAGCATGACGCGGCGCCTGCCCCAAGGGGTTTTCTCAAGCGCGCCAACCGGAGGCGAGCGGCAATGGAACGGTGCGATCTGCTGATCAGGGGCGGCACGGTGATCGACGGCACGGGAGGCGCGCGCCGCCAGGCTGATGTCGCGGTCAAGGGCGAGCGCATCGTGGCGCTCGGCGCGCTCACGGACTGGCAGGGCACCGCTACGATCGACGCGCGTGGCAAGGTGGTCTCGCCCGGTTTCATCGATGCCCACACCCATGACGACAATCTATTGCTGCACCGGCCCGACATGGCGCCGAAGACGAGCCAGGGCGTCACCACCGTCGTCGTCGGCAATTGCGGCGTCAGCCTCGCGCCGTTGACGCTCAAGGGCGCACCGCCGCCGCCGCTCGATCTCCTCGGTGGCCAGGAGCATTACCGCTTCGACACGGTCGCGGGCTTCGTCGATCAGCTCGCGAAGACCCCGCCCGCGACCAACGCGGCGCTCCTCATCGGCCACTCGACCTTGCGTGTCGGCACGATGGAGGATGTCGGCCGGCCGGCGAGCGCCGCCGAGATTGATGCCATGGCGAAGCGGCTGGATGAGGGCATGCGCGCCGGCGCGATCGGCTTTTCGACCGGCCTGTTCTACGCCCCGAACGCCGCTGCGCCGACCAGCGAGGTGATCGAGATCGCCAGGGTCGCGGGAAGCCATGGCGGGCTCTATGCCACGCACATGCGCGACGAGCACGAGGGTGTGGAGCGCTCGCTCGATGAGACTTTCGAGATCGGACGCAAAGCGAATCTTCCGGTCGTGATCTCGCATCACAAGGTCGCGGGGGTGAAGAACTTCGGCCGCTCGGCCGCGACGCTCGCCAAGATCGAAACCGCGCGCCAGACCCAGACGATCGGCCTCGATGTATATCCCTACACCGCGGGCTCGACCGTGCTGCTGGAGAAGCTCATCCCCTCCTGTGCCAAGGTCGTGATCACCTGGTCGAAGGCGGTGCCGGAGGCGGCGGGCCGCGAGCTCGCGCACATCGCGCGCGACTGGAACGTGGATCCGCTCGAGGCCGCGCGCCGGCTGCAGCCCGCGGGCGCAATCTACTTCATGATGGATGAGGACGATGTGCGCCGCATCCTCGCCTACAAGCACTCGATGATCGGCTCGGACGGCCTGCCGCACGACGAGCGGCCACACCCGCGCCTTTGGGGCACGTTCCCGCGCGTGCTCGGCTATTACGCGCGCGAGGTTGGGCTGTTCAGCCTGGAGGAAGCGGTGCACCGCATGACCGGCCTCACCGCGCGCACCTTCGGCCTTGAGGATCGCGGCGAGCTTCGCCCCGGCGCCTATGCCGACCTCGTGATCTTCGATGCCGCGACCATCGCCGCGCGCGCCGATTTCGACCACCCGACCGAGCCGGCCGCCGGCATTGATAGGGTCATCGTCAACGGCGCGACGGTCTGGCAGGACGGCGGCGCGACCCCGGCGCGACCGGGCCGCGTCGTGCGGCGGAAGAAAACATAGCGCGGGACAGGCCCCTCACCCCGGAAACGCATGCGTTTCCGCCTCTCCCGCGCGCGGGAGAGAGGGACGGAGCTGGCATTCAGCATCCACTTCGAATCCCCTCTCCCCCTTGGGGAGAGGGGTAGGGTGAGGGGTGTTGGCACGTGAGGGGCGGTAGCGCATGAGGGGGCTGCGCGAGTAACAGGAAGAGGATCGGCCATGGTGACGACAAACCAAAAACGTAGGGGGATCGGCCACCGCAAGGGTGAGGGGCTCACCCTGCTCGGCCACAAGGCCGAGATCGCCTCGGCGCCCGAGGCCGCGGTGCTCGAGCGCGTGCCGAACGATCATCCCGAGATCGACTATCTCGCGCGCTATACATGCCCTGAGTTCACCTCGATGTGCCCGATCACCGGGCAGCCGGACTTCGCGATCCTGGTCATCGACTATGTGCCCGATCGCTGGCTGCTCGAATCGAAATCGCTCAAGCTCTATCTCCACGCCTTCCGCAATCACGGCGCGTTCCACGAAGCCTGCACGATCGACATTGCAAAGCGCATTGTCGGCGTGATCGAGCCGCGCTGGCTGCGCATCGGCGGCTATTGGTATCCGCGCGGCGGCATCCCGATCGATGTCTTCTGGCAGACCGGCGCGCCGCCCAAAAGTCTTTGGCTGCCCGATCAGGGCGTCGCGCCGTATCGAGCGCGCGGGTAGAAGGCTCACCCTATCGGGCGCGCTGGTAGAAGGCTCGCCCTATTGGGCGCAAGCATAGCGGGCATGTTCCTGCGCTCCATCCCCACTCGTCATACCGGGCGCTAGTCGAGCCCGAACACCGCAGGTGTTCGGGTGCGAGGATGGCGACCCGGTATCCACCGTCCCACGCACGCTGTCCGATGGATTCTCCGGTCGCGCCCTTGGCGCGCCGGAGAATGACGGAAATGCGGATAGGCGCGCATTCCGCCAACCGAAATTGAGTCATGGCCCGGCGCCGCTTCGACGACCGGGCCATCCATCGGACAACGCACTCCGCCCCCGCCATGGATGGCCCGGTCCTCGGCTTTGCCTCGGCCGGGCCATGACGCTCTGATGTCCGTTGTCAAGGTTCCGGGCAAGCGTGGTCCACCGCTCGATTGAGCGGCCATCGCGTCATCGCGCACAGGTGGGAGCGGGGCCTGAAGGACGTCGGTGATCAAGCTCTGATGCGCGGGTTGGATACCGCATTCCCGATTGTGCGTCCGGGGCTGTCCCGTTCTTACCGCGGGCGTCGGCGTGAAGCCGGCCACAAAGCGTCTGACGGGAGTTCCCCTGCCGCGGCCCCGCCCCCGCCTGTGCGCGATCGATGCGCCTCGTCTGCTGGCGAGCGCCGCGCCGATCAGGCGGCCGGGGACACCTCGCGCGCCACCGACCACATGAAGCCAACGAGCTCGCGAGCGATGGCCGTGCAGACGACTGTCGTCTTCTTCCCGCGTCCGCTGAGGGCGCGATAGCGAGCAGTGAGCCGGGTCTGCGCCTTCCACGCAATCTCGCGCACCTTCGGCGGAGCTTGCTCCAGCTTGTAGAGCTTTGCCTTGCCGATCCGGGGTGGGTGCCGGTAGGTCCAGGCGCTCTCGACCAGCATGTGGCGCACGCGCCCGTTCCCGGCCTTGGTGATGCCGCCGCGCCGGACCGTGTCGCCGGTCGAGCGCTCACTGGGAACGAGGCCGAGATAACCCATGAGCTGACGTGGGCTATCAAAGCGGCGCAAGTCGCCAATCTCGGTGGCGAAGGTCACGGCTACGATTAGATCGACGCCGCGTAGCGCTTGCAGCGCTCGGACGATAGGCGCAAGCGACCAGGTCGGCACGAACTCCTCGATCGCCGCCTCGAGCCGTACGACCCGCTCCTTCGAGATTCGAACCGCCTCGACCATCTCTTGCAGAGCGATCTGATGAGCGGGATGGTCAAACCTTTGCTCCTGCAGCCATCGAAGGTGACGGGCACCCCACGCCGTTTTCCGCGGGAATATGCGACCGTGCTTGAGCATGAAAGCGCTCACCTGTTGGCGATGCACACGCACGGTTTCGACCGCAGCCGCGCGGGCGCGAACAAGATCGCGGATTGCCTCGTGGCCTTCGTCAGGCACCCATACCGGGGTGAGTTCGCCGGCCCGCAGCAGCTTGGCGAGCGCTACCGAATCGCGGCGGTTCGTCTTCACCCGGTCGCCGGGCTTCCTTGGGATGAGCGACGGTGCCGCCACCATGCATGAATAGCCAAGTGCGGTGATGAGCCGATACAGGCCATAACCGGTTGGCCCGGCCTCGTAGCAAAAATGTACCCGCTCGTGCTTGGCCGCGATCCGCTTGACCAACCGACGCATGCACTCCTCGGACGCGTCCATCTCGCCGAGATAGCGCACCTCCCCGCCACGCTCGCCCTCGGCGATCGCGACCGCGTTGCGCGCCTTCGCGACATCAATCCCAACAAATACCTCTGTAGAATTGCCCACGGCTCGCCCTCCTGTGATGAGGATCGGCTCGGCCCACCCGAGCAACCCTCGCTCGAGCAGAGTAGGGCGAGCCACCCCAGCCCCAGGAACGGACATACGGTCTTCTCATTTGGGCCGCGCGGCAGACGGCCGCCGTATCCTCTTTTCGTCATTCCACGGTGCCGCCCTCGGATCCGTCAAGTTCTAATTGCGAATGAGTTGCAATTGCGATACCCTCCGGTCAATCGATCGCAGCCTGAGGACCAAAGGCCATGACCCCTTATCCGCTTGTGCTGACCAACCCCGAGGACGCCATCACGGTCGAAGCCGAGGGGGCGCTGATCTGGTCGTTCCGCCAATGGGTGTCGGGCCATGTGCGCGGCCGGGCGTGCCACTGGCAGCTCGCCTGGCAGCGCCTCGCCGATGTGCTCGGGCGGGAGGACGGCACGCGCGCCGTGGTGGCGATCGAGGCGCTGGTGCGCACGCTCTGCCGGCACGCGCGCCGACCGCTCAACTATCACCAGCCGCATTGCCCGTGCCTGGGCGCTGACGAGCGCACGGTGATCGGGATCATCGCCGAGTGCCAGCGCGCCTCATGGCTGAATGCCGCGCGCGCGGCCGAGGGCCTGGTCGAGCCCGACGGCACCGGCGAGCTGATCGATGCCGCGGCGCGCCTCGCCCGCCTGTTCGCCGAGCACGGCCAGCATCTGCCGCTCGATCATGAGCGCGCGCCAGCGCCCGTCGCACGGGACTCAGGTGCCCCCGTGCAGGTACTGCACTAGGCCGGCAACCCGGCGATGAAGCCGTCGAGCGTCTCGCGGAACTTCGCGGGCTGCTGCATGTTGATGATATGGCCGGATGGGCTGAGCTCGACGAACCGCGCGCCCTTGACCTGCTCGGCCATGTTCTTCATGTGCGCGCTCGGCGCGGCCACGTCGTTTGCGCCCGCTACGAACAAGGCGGGCAGGTTGATTCGCCCGAGCTGGCGGAAATAGTCGAGACCGAGCAGCGCGTTGGCGCAGCCGGCATAGCCCTCGACCGCGGTCGCCTTGATCATGCGCTCGACATTGCCGAGAAAGCCCGGCTTGGTGACCAGGAGTTCGGCGGTGAACCAGCGCTGAACCGTGGCGTCGAGCAGCGCCGCCATGCCCTTCTGCCGCGCGGTCGCGATGCGCTCGTCCCACATCTTCTGGAAGCCCTCGGGCACGTCGGCGCGCGCCGCGCACACCACGATGGCCTTGAGCTTGTCTGGCCGCGACAGCGCGAGGCCCATCGCGGTCATGCCGCCGAGCGAGAGGCCGACGAAGATCGGCTTGGCGACGCCCACCTGATCCATCAGCGCCGCCGCATCGGCGACCAGCATATCAAGATTGTAGGGTGAGGCCGTGGCGCCGCTCTCGCCATGGCCACGCGTGTCATAGCGCAGCACGCGGAAGCGCTTCGCATAGTGGGCGGCCTCGGCGTCCCACATGGAGAGGTCGGTCGCGAGCGAGTTCGAGAACACCATCCAGGGCGCGTCTGCCGGGCCATCGACCCGATAGTTCAGCGCCACGCCATTGACCGTCGCCCGCATTCTCTCCCCCTCTTCGTCTCGGCGCTTCCAGCGCGCCCTCAACTGATGCGATAAGAGCGGCGAATCATGCGCCCGTAAAGAGCTCACGCAAACAGTCCCACGGCCTCATCCTTCGACTGGCTCAGGATGCGGCGAACCAAACAGCGCCCTCATGCTGAGCCTGTCGAAGCATGAGGGTGCGCCCGCAGCACGACGACGAGCAATTCGATGGCAAGCGTCAACCCCACACAACGCCGCTATTTCGAGCACCCGAAGCCGCTCTCCCGCTCGATCGTGTGGGAGCTGCAGCGCCGCTTCTATGATTCGCACGGCGCCAAGGCCTGGCAGGACAGCCATGTGCCGTTTGAGATTTCCTCGAACGCCTATCTGGCGCGGCGCTATGCCGAGATCCTGCTCGGCTTCATGCGCGATCTGAGAAGTGGGCGGATGGGAAATCGCTGGCGCACGACGCCGCTCACCATCGTCGAGCTCGGCGCGGGCGCAGGCCGGCTCGGCTTTCTGGTGACGCGCGAGCTGAAGCGGCTGATCGAGGCGCTTGGCTGGGCGCCGAACTCGTTTCGCTATGTGCTCACCGACTTCACGCCGAGCAATCTGCACACCTATGAAACCAACCCGAGGGTCATCGAGCTCGCCGATGAAGGCGTGCTCGACATGGCGCTGTTCGATGCCGAACATCCTGCGGCCTTCAAGCTGCGTCGGAGCGGCGAGCGCCTGGGCCCGGGCGGTCGGCCGCGCCCGGTTGCGCTGATCGCAAATTACCTGTTCGACACGGTGCATCACGATGCCTTCAAGGTGGAGGATGGCGCGCTCTATGAGACGCGCGTCGGCCTTGCGTTGAAACCGCGCCACAAGACCATGCCGAAGCGACGCGATCCCGATGCGCTTGACCACCTCGAGCTGACCGAGCATCACAGGAAGATCGAGCTGCCCTATTACAGGGACCCGGCGCTCGATGGCGTGCTGGCCGAGTATCGCGCCGCGTTCGACGAGTGCGAGATGCTGTTTCCGATCGGGGCGTTCAACTGCATGGCGTGGTTTCGCAAGGTGGCGCGCGCGCCGATGCTGGTGATCTGCGGCGACAAGGGCTATCGCAGCGATGCGGAGCTGAAGGCCGGCGTCGGTGCCTTTCTCTCGCTCCATGCCAAGGGCAGCTTCTCGACCATGGTGAACCTGAACGCGATCGGCCGGGTGGTGACGCGCCGGGGCGGGCTCGCGCTCCATGCGCCGCTTCACGACCTCACCTTCACCGTTTCGGCCTTCCTGACCGGCGCGAAACCGGCGGCCGCGATCGAGACGCGCTTCGCCTATGACGCAGCCCTCGCCGGCGTCGGGCCGCGCCACTATCAGACCACGCTCGATGAGCTGAAGCGGCGCTGGAGCGACCCGAGCGTCCCCTCCGCGCTCGCAATGATCCGCCTCGCCGATTTCGATCAGGACGTGTTCATGCGTTTCGCCCACGTCCTGCAGCGCAAGGGCCAACGCCAGCAATCGGACACGCGGGCCGATTTGATCGCCGCACTCGAGGCGGTGTGGCAGCGGTTCTATCCCCTTTCGGCCAAGGAGCCCGTGGTCTTCACCATCGGCCAGATCCAGTTCGCGCTGCGCCGTTTCGCCGAGGCGCGCCGCTTCTTCGAGCGCGCGCTCGTGCTCGAAGAGGATGACGCCAAGACGCGCTACAACATCGCGCTGTGCTCGCAGGCGCTGGGAGCGTTTGATCGCGCACTGGTCGAGTTCGATGCCGCGATCGCGCGTGATGGCGCGTACGCCCCGGCGCGACTGGCGCGCGAGAAACTGAGTCGCCATCTTGCAACGCGGACGCGCCGATGATCGCGCTTTCGGTGCTCGACCAATCGCCGATCCGCGAGGGCGGCAGCGCGGCCGACGCGCTGGCCGAGACTCTGGAATTGGCGCGACTCACCGATCGTCTGGGTTACCGGCGCTATTGGGTCGCCGAGCATCACAACGCCGACGGCCTCGCGGGCAGCGCGCCCGAGGTGCTGATCGCACGCATTGCGGGCCTGACCCGGCGCATCCGGGTCGGCGCCGGCGGCGTGATGCTGAGCCACTACAGCGCCTACAAGGTGGCCGAGACCTTCCGCATGCTGGAGACGCTCCATCCTGGGCGCATCGATCTTGGCCTCGGCCGCGCGCCGGGCTCGGATCAACGCACCGCGCATGCGCTCGCGCGCCCCGGCGCGAGCCCTGGGGCCGAGCACTATGTCGAGCAGGTGGGCGATGTGATCGGCTATGTCCACGATGCCCTTGGGTCCGAACATCCTTTCAAGGGACTCAAGGTTCAGCCCGCGATCGAGACGGCGCCCGAGATTTGGCTGCTCGGCTCGAGCGATCAGAGCGCGGCGCTGGCCGCGCATTATGGTGCGCCCTTCTCTTTCGCCCATTTCATCTCGGATCGAATGGGGCCGGAAATCATGGCGGCCTATCGCACGGCGTTTCAGCCCTCGCCCTGGGCGCCGGCGCCTCTGGGCAGCATCGGCGTGTTCGTCATCTGCGCCGACACGGAAGAAGAAGCCGAGGCGCTCTCCTTGAGCCGCGATCTCTGGCGCTTGCGCTTCGAGCGCGGCTGGCTCGGGCCCTATCCGAGCGTCGAGGCGGCGAAGGCGCACCCCTTCAGCGAGCAGGACCTCGCGATCGTGCGCTCGCATCGCCGGCGCCAAGTGATCGGCACGCCCGCGCAGTGCCGCGACAGACTGGTGGCGCTGGCGGCGCGCTATGGGGTCGATGAGATCGTCGTGGTCACCATCACCTACGACTTCGGCGCACGCTGCCGCTCCTACGAGCTGCTGGCCGACGCATTTGAACTTGGACGCGCTGTATAATCCAAAATAACACAGCGAATGAATCGGGCCTGGAAAGAAAACCTGTTTGACGTTTGGCACGCGGGCGGCCGACACCTATATTCGATTCGTTCCATGGTCTGATCCAGCTCAAGCATTGCGATCCGCGCCCATGGCGCCCGCCGGCCCGGGAGGCTACCCGATGACCACCGACGACGATTCCGGCATGCCGTCAAAATCGGCTGCCTCTAGCACCGAGGGCGCCCTTTACGACCGGCCTGAGAGCGCGCACAGCGCGGTCTCGCTGGCCGATCGGCGCCACCACACGCTCGAAATGTCGCTCGGGCGCGAGATCAGGCGCCTGCGCAAGAAGTACGGCATGACGGTGATCGCGCTGGCGAGTCAGGCCGGCCTCTCCTCCGGCATGCTCTCGAAGATCGAGAACGGCCTGACCTCGCCCTCGCTCTCGACCATTCAGGCGCTGGCCTCCGCGCTCAACGTCTCGGTCACCACCCTCTTCCGCCGGCACGAGCGGCGGCGCGACGCCACCATGGTCAAGGCGGGCGAAGGGCTCATCATCCACCGCCGCGGCAGCCTGGCCGGCCACGAATACCGGCTGCTCGGCCACTCCGTCGGCAAGAACGTGACGATGGAGCCCTATCTCATCACGTTGACCGACAAATCCGAGGTGTTTCCCTCGTTCCAGCACCCGGGCACCGAGTTCCTCTACGTGCTCGAGGGTCGCATCGACTACCACCACAGCGGCGTGACCTATTCGCTCGGGCCGGGCGACTCCCTGTTTTTCGACGGCGAGGCGCCGCACGGGCCGGAAAAGCTGATCGAGACCCCGATCCGCTTTATCTGCTGCATCGCCCATGGCCAGGATGACGAGGAGGAAACGGAATAAACCACGATTAAACGCGCCATTTCATCACAGGAAATTCGATTCACAGATATTGAACATTCGCTCGACTCGAATTAGATTTTCATCTCGCACGGGGTGATAACCGGGAGGAAATTTTCGTCTGGTGCACCTCAGAAGCGCGAGGTGAATGATGTGCGGCATTGTCGGGCTGTTTCTCAAGAACCCTGCGCTCGAGGGCGAGCTCGGGCGGCATTTGAAACCCATGCTGATCGAGATGACGGAGCGCGGGCCG
>VGET01000098.1 GCA_016869195.1 Alphaproteobacteria bacterium
GGCGCGCGCGCTCGCCATCATGCCGATATGGCCGAGCGCGGGACGCCAGATCTCGGGCGAGGGCAGGGCGCATGCCAGCGCCTCGGCCGAGGGCGGCGGCACGATGCGATCCTCGGCCGGCACGACTACGAGCGAGGGCACTTCGAGCTTGGCCGGGTCGACGGTCGCGCCGCCAACCCGCCAGACCCCACGGCCGGGCTCGTTGTCGCCATACCAGCCGAACAGACATTGCCGCGCCACCCGGCCGATCAACGGCACGCCGTCATTCAGCCAGTCCTCGAGCGCGACGAAGGCGAGCGCGGCCGGGCTCATCGGCTCGAGCGCGGCGAAGCGCAGGAATTTGCGCAGCGAGAGCAACGGGTCGAGCCCGGTGAAAAGGGCCTGGACGAGATCGGTCGGGAGCAGACCGAATTGCTCGATCGCCGCGCGCAGCATCAGCTCCTGACTCAACAGCAACCGCCGCTGCACGCCGCCATCGGCCGCGAAATCCCAAGGCGTCGCGAGCAGCGCCAGCGCCGACACTTGTTGCGGCCGCTGCAGCGCGAGCGGCAGCGCGAGCAGTCCGCCCATGCAATAGCCGACCAGCACAACCGGTCCGCCATGGGCCTCGACGGCCGCGTCGAGCGCCGGCCCGAGCCGACCCAGGACGTAGTCGTCTAGGCCGAAGCCAGCCTCGGTCGCTCCGGGCGCGTCCCAATCCAGCAGAAACGCACGGATACCGACATTCGCGAGGTGGCGCATCAGGCTTTGGCCGGGCGCGAGGTCAAGAACATAGGCGCGGTTGATGAGCGAGGGCACGAAGAGCGCGGCGGCGCGTGCCGGGCCTTCGGGCCGGTGATCGAGCAGGCGCGTCGTGCCGGCGCGCCAGAGCACCGGCGGGTCGGCGAGCGCGCGGCGATAGGGGTGGTGGCGATAGCGCGCGATGCCGTCGAGGTAAGCACCGACGCGCGCGCGGATCTCGGCCGAGAGCGCCTCGGCCATCAGCTCAGGCGGGTGGGGCCTTAGACCTTCGGCGAGGTTGGCGGCGCGGGGCCGTAGCTCGCTGTTCCAGATGGGCGAGCCGCTCCTCAAGGCGCTCAAGCCGGCGAGCGAGCTCAGCCACGTCGCCCCCGCGATCGTGAGGTGCAGCGGCAGCGGCCTCGGCCCGAGCCGCGCCGCCAGCTCCGCTTGCGCGCTCACCGGGCGGCCTCTGCCCGAAGGCGCGCGTTGCGGCCAGGATGGCCTCGGCCGCGCCGCTTTGGGCCTGGAGCAGCTGGGTCATCAGGCCGGCGGACTCGGTATCGCGGCTGAGCGCCGCCACCTGGTCCTGCCACAGCTCCATGAAGCGCTTGGCGAGCTCTTCGGGGCTGGGCGCGGGGGGAGATTCGTCGGCCATCGCGGCAATATACCGTCCCTGCCGGCGGTCGATCCATCCTCGCTCGAGGGTCTTGCCGCGCCGCGGTGGTCAATTTGCGCAATGCAGCATTTCCTGTCACAGTTTGGGCAGGAGAGGCCCCAAATCCACCACGGGGCAGGAGCGCCATCATGGTTGAGGATCGCGCGGGCTCGCCCCCGGGTGACACCATCGTCATCAAGAAATACGCCAATCGCCGCCTCTACAACACCGCAACCTCGAGCTACGTCACGCTCGAGCATCTGTGCCAGATGGTGCGGGACGGCAAGGAGTTCGTGGTGCATGACGCCAAGACCGGCGAGAACATCACGCACCAGGTGCTGACCCAGATCATCGTCGAGGAAGAATCCAAGGGCCAGACCATGCTGCCGATCGGTTTCCTGAGGCAGCTCATCCGACTCTATGGCGATTCGCTTCAGGGCTTCGTGCCGCGCTATCTCGAGCTCTCGATGGAGACGTTCTCGCGCAATCAGAGTGAGATTCGCGGCCAGCTCGAGCGCGCCTTCGGCGGCATGTTCCCGTTCGGCGAGATGGAGAAGCTCTCGCGCCAGAACCTCGCGATGTTCCAGCGCGCCATGAGCCTGTTCTCACCCTTCGGTCAAGGCACCGGCAATGGCGCCACCGGCAATGGCGCCGATCATGCGGGCGACAACGCCGACACGGCCAAGGCCGATGAGATCGCGACGCTGAAGGATCAGCTCAACGCGATGCAGGCCCAGCTCGACAAGCTGGCAAGGCGGCGCACCACCGACGAGGCGTGAGCGGCGGCGCTGCCGCCGCCGCCCCTCGCTCGTCGATCTCTACATCTTCTGCCAGTCAGTCGCGCCCTCGAAGGCGTTGGCGACCTGGAGCACGGTGGCGTCGTCATAGCGCTTGCCGACGATCATGAGGCCGATCGGCAGGTCATCCGACACGCCGCACGGCACCGTGCAGGCCGGGTGGCCCGAGGCATCGAAGGGTGCGGTGTTGCGCAGCATGTTGAGCGCGGCTTCGACATATTGCTCGCGCGTGCAGTCGGGCGCGGGCAGCTTGGTGGCGCGGAACGGAATGGTCGGCAGCACCAGCACGTCGACCTCGCCGAGCGCCGCGTCATAGGCCTCGCGCAAACGGCGTGAGAGGTTCTGCGCCTTGGCGTAGAACCGGCCGTGATAGTTCCGGTGCATGAACTCGCCGGTCATCATGACGAGCTTCACCGTCTCGGACAGGTCGTTCGGACGTGTGCGCCAGCCGCGCGCATAGGCGTCGAGAAGGGACGTCGTGTAGAAGCCTTCCCAGTTCCAGCCCATGCCATTGCCCTTGAGCATCATGGCGGTGGCGCCTTCGGTCGCGATCGGCGTCCAGATGTCGAGGCCGTGCAGGTGCCAGGGTACGGAGATCTGCTTCACCTCGGCGCCGAGCTTCTTGAACGCCTCGGTCGCGGCCTTGACCTTGTGGTCGGTGACCTTCTCGCTGTCGGGGAGCCCGAAGCCCTCCTTGAGCACGCCGATCTTCATGCCCTTGACGCCCTTGTCGAGCGCGGCAACGTAGTTCTGCGTCTTGGTGCCGATCTGGCGCGGGTCATAGCCGTCCGAGCCCGCGATGACCTGCAGCAGCGTCGCGACATCGTGCACGCTGTTGGCCATGGGCCCGCAATGATCGAGCGTCGCCTCGATCGGGAACACGCCGGTATAGGGCACGAGGCCATGCGTCGGTTTATGGCCGACAATGCCGCACCACGCGGCGGGCATGCGGATCGAGCCGCCCTGATCGCCGCCCAAGGCCATGTCGGCCTCATCGGTGACGATCACGACGGCGCTGCCGGCCGATGAGCCGCCCGAGGAATGACCGGGCTTCCGCGGGTTATCGACCATGCCGGTCGCGGTCGTGGCGCTGCCGCCGTCGAAGCAGAGATAGGTGTTCGCGGCCTTGCCCACGATCGTGCCGCCGGCATCCAGAATGCGGGTGACGACGGTCGCGTCGATGTCGGGCACGAAGCCTTCGAGCACGGTCGCGCCGTTCATCATCGGCACGCCGGCGAGGCAGATATTGTCCTTGAGCGCGACGCGCTTGCCGGCCAAGGGCCCGCTCTTCTTGCCCTTCACGTCGCAGCGCCAATACCACTGGTTATACTTGTTCTCCTCGGGCGCCGGGCGATAGCCGGGGTCGCGCGGATATTTCACCGGCAGCTTGGTGTCGGGCAGATCGTCGATCCGGCTATAGGCCGCGGCGGTGCCGGCCATCAGCTTGCGGAATGACTCGGCGTCTTCGATGGTGAGCGCGAGGCCGTAGGAATCCGCGATGTCGAGGATCTCCTCGATCGTCGGCGTGCGGACCGTGGAAAATTTTGCCATGCGTGGGTCCTCCCTGTATTTGTTGATCGGTTGCTTGGCCTCATCCTTCGAGCGGTTCAGGATGAGGCCGTCATGGTGGGATGCGCCCTTTTAGCCGTGCTTGGCCGCGGTTTCGGCGCCGGTGTGGATCTTCAACGCGCCATCGAACAGCGCGCCGAAGCGGGCGACCCACTCATCCCGGTATTTCGAGGTGTTGTGGGCATCCATCGCCGCACGATCCTTGAAGCGCTCATAGGTGATGAACCGGAGCGGGTCATCGCCGTCGCGCACGACGTAGAAGCCGAACGTGCCGGGCTCGTTCAGCGTGACATAGGCGGTCATCTCGTCGAGCGCCTTCTGCATCGCATCGCCCTGGCCCGGCTTCGCGCGAAAAATGGCGGTCAAGGCGATCATGTCGGGTCCCCCTTTGGCCTTTGGAGCTTCGCCCCTTTGGCTTCAGCCGTTCTGTAGGACGGGGCCGACGCGACTGTCAAACGGGGTCCGGCGATCTGAGCATATTTTTGCGTTGCAAAACAATTGGTTGCGCTGCAGCGTCTCGTTAGGCGCGCTCGATGCGCACGATTTTTTTCAACTATTCTAATAAATTAGAGCAGCTGCCCTGTCTCTTGCGGGGTGCTGCCGCTGTCCCTATAGTCCGCGCCCGTTGCGCCGCACCATGGGCGCTGCCGGGTTTGATCGGGCCGTCGCTTTGAGCATGAGAACGGCCGAGCGCTTGAGGGTGAAGAATGAAGCCGAGTCGCTATGTCGAGGGTTTGCCGGCCTATTATTTCGAGGATCTCGAAATCGGCATGTTTGGCGAATATGACCGCCACATCGGCCAGCCCGAGGTTGCCTCGTTCGCCGAGCTGTCAGGCGACTACAACCCGCTTCATTTCAGCAAGGAATTCGCCACCACGACGGTGTTCGGCGAGCCGATCGTTCACGGCATGCTGACCGCGTCCCTCATTTCGACCGTGATCGGCAGCCACATGCCGGGCCCCGGCTGCATCTATGTGCGCCAGGAGCTGCGGTTCAAGGCACCGGTCAAGGCGGGTGACTATGTCACGGCGCGCGCGACCGTCGAGGCGCTCGACCCCGAGAAGAAGCGCGTCACCTTCAACACCACCTGCATGGTGGGCGACATTGTGGTGGTTGAAGGCAAGGCGGTCATCCAGGTGCCCTCGCGCCTGCCTTTGGCCGCCGAGTAGCCGCCGCGCGTCTGGCCAAGCGCGTCCGGCGCGCCTATTCTCTATGCCGTTTCAGAGCGATCGACGGGTTGACCCCGCGCGAGGCCATCGTTGCGAATCATTCGCCGCTATGCCGGCCTGCCGCCAGAGGCGCGGGGCGCGGCCATCGCAATCGGCAATTTCGACGGCGTCCATCGCGGCCATCAGGCCGTGATCGCGGCGGCGGCCAGGCTTGCGCGCCAGGCGGGCGCGCCCCTCGGCGTGCTTACCTTCGAGCCGCACCCGCGCACCGTGCTCGGCAGGGCGCCTGAGCCGTTTCGCCTGACCCCGTTTCGCATCAAGGCCGGCGCGCTGAACGACTTGGGGGTCGAACGGCTCTATGTGTTGCGGTTCTCGGGCGCACTCGCGGCCAAGCCGGCCGACGCTTTCGTGCGCGAGGTTTTGATTCAGGGACTGGCTGCGCGCCACCTCGTCGTCGGAGAGGATTTCGCCTTCGGCAAGGGGCGCGCGGGCACGGCCGCGCTGCTGCAAACGATTGCCGTGGCGGAGGGTGTTGGCGTTACGCTGATCGCGCCGCAGGGCGCGAAGGCCGGCCGCTATTCCTCGAGCGAGGCGCGCCGTCTGGTGGCCTCTGGCGATCCTCGCGCTGCTGCCGCCATTCTCGGCCGCTGGTTCGAGCTCGAGGGGCACATCGCAATCGGGGATCGGCGCGGGCGGACCATCGGTTTTCCCACCGCCAATCTGCCGCTCGAGGGCGCGCTGCATCCGCCCGCCGGGGTCTATGCGCTCTTTGCCGGCGTGCCGACCGCAGCCGGCGTCGCCTGGCACCAGGCGGTCGGCAATGTCGGCAAGCGGCCCACGGTCGGCGGGCTCGATGAGCGCCTCGAGGTCCACATCTTCGACTATTCGGGGGATCTTTACGGGCGGCGCGTCTGCTTCCGCTTTGTCGAGCGCATCAGGCCGGAGCGCAAGTTCGATGGCCTCGAGGCGCTGAAGGCGCAGATCGCGCTTGATTGTCGCGAGGCGCGCGCCATCCTCGCGCGCGAACAGGCGGATGGGCCGAGCCTCGGCCGCGCCGCCACCGAGCTTGAGCAGGCGTCGACATGACCACCGATTATCGACCGACCGTCTTCCTGCCGCGCACCGCCTTCGCCATGAAGGCGGACCTGCCGAAGCGCGAGCCGGAACTCCTCAAACTATGGGAGCGGCTCGGGCTCTATCAGCGCTTGCGCGAGGATTCGAAGGGGCGCGAGAAGTTCGTGCTGCATGACGGCCCGCCTTATGCCAACGGCCATCTGCACATCGGCCATGCGCTCAACAAGATCCTGAAGGACGTGATCGTCCGCTCGCAGCAGATGATGGGGCGTGACTCGGTTTATGTGCCGGGCTGGGACTGTCATGGCCTGCCGATCGAATGGCAGGTCGAGCAGGCCTATCGCAAGGCCGGCAAGGACAAGGACGCGGTGCCGACCGATCAGTTCCGCAATGAGTGCCGCGCCTTTGCCTCCAAGTGGATCGATATCCAGCGCGAGGAGTTCAAGCGACTCGGCGTGATCGGTGACTGGGAGAACCCGTACACCACGATGAGCTATGACGCCGAGGCGCAGATCGTGCGCGAGCTCGGTAAGTTCCTGGTGAACGGCAGCCTCTATCGCGGTGCCAAGCCGGTGATGTGGTCGGTCGTGGAGAAGACCGCGCTCGCCGAGGCCGAGATCGAGTATCACGACCATACATCGACGACCATCTGGGTGCGCTTCAAGGTGGTGAAGCCGGGCGTGCCCGCGCTCGACGGCGCCTCGGTGCTGATCTGGACGACCACGCCCTGGACCATTCCCGGCAACCGCGCGATCGCCTATGGCCCCTCGCTCGACTATCGCGTCGTCGAGGTGATGGCGGTGGCGGAGGGCAGTCGCGCCAAGGTTGGCGAGCGTCTGGCCTTTGCGAGCGAGCTGGCCGAGCAGGTGCTGCGCGATTTGAAGGTGACCGAGGCGCGCACCATCGCGGAGGCGATCGCGCCGGCCGCGCTGTCCGAGACCGTGTGCGCGCATCCCTGGCGCGGTCAGGGCTATGACTTCGAGGTGCCGCTCCTTCCCGGCGATCACGTGACCACCGAGCAGGGCACCGGCTTCGTGCACACCGCGCCCGGCCACGGCGCGGAGGACTTCGAAGCGGTGCGCGACTGGAACCGCAGTGAAAACGTGCGCGCCGGCGGGCGCAAGGCAATCGAGGTGCCGGAGACGGTGGCGGATGACGGCACGTTCATGCCGCAGGTGCCGCTGGTCGCGGGCCTCCACGTTTTCAAGGCGGATGATCCGATCGCGGAGAAGCTGGATGCGGCGGGCGCGCTCGCGGCGCGCGGCAAGCTCACCCACTCCTATCCGCATTCCTGGCGCTCGAAGGCGCCGCTCATCTTCCGCGCGACGCCGCAATGGTTCATCTCGATGTCGATCACGGGCCTGCGCGATACCGCGCTGATGGCGATCGATCAGGTGCGCTGGGTGCCGCAATCCGGGCGCCAGCGGCTCTATTCCATGATCGAGCAGCGGCCGGACTGGGTGATCTCGCGGCAGCGCATCTGGGGCGTGCCGATCACGGTGTTCGTCGACAAGCAATCGGGCGAGCCCCTGCGTGATCCGAAGGTGATCGAGCGTGTGGCCGAAGCGGTCGAGAAGGAGGGCGTGGAGGCTTGGTTCTCGAGCGATCCGCAGCGCTTCATCGGGCCGGAGCGCGACGCGACACGCTATGAGCGCGTCACCGATATTCTCGACGTCTGGTTCGAATCAGGGTCGAGCCACGCCTTTGTGTTGGAGAAGCGGGACGATCTCGGCTGGCCGGCCTCGCTCTATCTCGAAGGCTCGGATCAGCATCGCGGCTGGTTCCATTCCTCGCTGCTCGAATCCTGCGGCACACGCGGCCGCGCGCCCTATGACGCGGTCTTGACCCACGGTTTCGTGGTCGATGGCGAAGGGCGCAAGATGTCGAAATCGCTCGGCAATGTCATCGCGCCGCAGACCGTCATCGACCAATATGGTGCGGATATCCTCAGGCTCTGGGTGGTGAGCGCGGACTATTCCGAGGACCTGCGCATCTCGAACGACATCCTGCGCTATCAGGCCGATGCCTATCGGCGGCTGCGGAACACGCTGCGCTATTTGCTCGGTAGCCTCGACGGCTTCACGCCGGCCGAGCGTGTGCCGGCGAGCGAGATGCCGCCGCTCGATCGCTACGTCCTGCACCGGCTCAAGGCGCTGGATGTCGACATCCGGCGCTGGAGCGAGGCCTATGATTTCCACTCGCTCTTCGCCGCGCTGCACAATTTCTGCGCGGTCGAGCTCTCGGCGCTCTATTTCGACGTGCGCAAAGATTCGCTCTATTGCGACCGGCGCGATGCGCCGCGCCGCCGCGCCGCGCGCACTGTGCTCGACATCCTGTTCGATTGTCTCACCGCGTGGTTTGCGCCGCTCATCCCGTTCACCGCCGAAGAGGCTTGGCGCACGCGTCACACCGAGGATGATTCGAGCGTGCATCGGCGCTCATTCCCCGATCTGCCCGAGGCCTGGCGCGACCAGGTGCTGGCCGAAAAAATGGAGCGCTTGCTCGGTGTTCGGCGCGTCATCACCAAGGCGCTCGAGCGGGCGCGCGCCGACAAGAAGATCGGCGCCTCGCTCGAGGCCTGGCCCGTGCTGTTCATCGAGGACTCCTATCGCGACGTGCTCGACCTGCCGGGCCTCACCCTAGCCGAGCTTGCCATCACTTCAGGTGTCACCGTACGGCCTATCGCCGAGGCCACAGGGATTGAAGGCATTGAGACGCTGCCGGATATGCCGGGGGTCGCGGTCCAGTTCGTGCCGTCGAGCCACGCGAAGTGCGCGCGCTGCTGGCAATTGCTGCCGGACGTCGGCAAATCCGCCGCGGGCGATCTGTGCGGGCGGTGCGATGACGCGGTCGCGGCCTTCCGCGAGGCGGCGGAGTGACGGCGCTGGCGCTCATGGCCAGGTCATCCGGCCGGGGCGTGTTGAAGCTCGGGCTTGTCGTTGCCGTGGTGACGCTCGTGCTCGACCAAATCATCAAGTGGCTCGCGCATGACGCCCTGTGGGAGCCGGAACGGCAGATCGAGGTCACCGGGTTCTTCAATCTGGTCCCGGTCGAGAACCGGGGCATCAGTTTCGGCCTGTTCGAGAGTGAATCGGGCGTCGGGCCGTGGTTGTTCGCCGGGCTCGCGGTGGTGATCTCCGGGGCGTTGCTGGTTTGGATGGCGCGCGCCAAGAGGTGGCTCTTGGGGCTCGCACTCGGGCTGATCGTCGGCGGCGCCATCGGAAACGTCATCGATCGGGCTCGGCTAGGCTGGGTGATCGACTTTATCGACCTGCATGCGGGCGGTTATCATTGGCCCGCCTTCAATTTGGCGGATTCGGGCATCACCATCGGGGTCGGCCTCCTGTTGATCGACTCCCTGTTTCGCCCAAGCCGCCCAACCACATAGGGAGACGTGCCTGCCATGCGCCCCATATCGTTACCGCCCTTGGCACGGCGCCTGGTGCTTCCGCTCGCGGCACTCGCGGTGGTCGCCAGTCTAAGCGCCTGTGAAGGCGTGAAAAAATCGCTTGGTCTGGCGAAACAGCCGCCCGACGAGTTTGCCGTGCTGCCGAATTTGCCGCTGGTCGTGCCGCCGGATTTCCAGCTCCGGCCTCCCGGCACCGGCGGGCCTGGGCAGCTGGAAACCCCGGTGCGCGAGAAGGCGGCAGCCGCGGTTTTTGGGCGGGAAGGCGGCGCGGACACCGAAATCAGCTCGGTCGGTTTCGGCCAGGGCGAATCGGCGATCCTCAGATCGGCCGGTGCTGACCAGAACGACCCTAATATCCGCCAGACCATTGATCGCGAGTTCTCGATCTACGCTAAGGAAGACGAAAGCTTCGTGTCCGATCTTCTGTTCTGGCAGGAGCGGGAGCCCCCGGGCGAGCCGCTCGATGCCAGCGCCGAGTCCCAGCGCCTGAAGGAGAATGCGGCGCTCGGCAAGCCGGTGACGGAAGGCGAGACGCCAACCATCAAGAAACGCGAGAAGGGCTTTCTCGAAGGCCTCTTCTGATCCAGATAGCACGGGCGGCGCTATTTCGTTTGTCGGCGTTCTGCGCGCAAGCCTGATGGGGCTGCGCGCCGCGCTGTAACCTCATGAGGGTTCGATGTCGGCCCATGCGTTTCGCCGTTCCTGCCTGAGCCTCGTCCTCGCTGTTCTTCTCGTCGGATCGGCCATCGTCGCCCATCGGCCTGCTTGGGCCGAAGGAAGTACGTCGACCCTGCCGTACAAGGTCGAGAGCTTCATGCTCACGAACGGCATGCGGGTTGTGGTGCTGCCCAATCATCGCTCGCCGATCGTCGTGCACATGGTCTGGTATCGGGTGGGCGCCGCCGATGATCCGGTCGGCAAGTCAGGCATTGCCCATTTTCTCGAGCACTTGATGTTCAAGGGCACGAACACGCTGAAGCCCGGCGAGTTCTCCCGCATCGTGGCGGACAATGGCGGCGTCGAGAACGCCTTCACCGCCGCAGACTACACCGCGTATTTTCAGGTGGTGGCGCGCGATCGGCTCGAGATCGTGATGGGAATCGAGGCCGACCGCATGGTCAATCTCAAATTGACAGACGATATCGTGCTGCCTGAGCGCGCGGTCATCCTCGAGGAGCGCTCGAGCCGGATCGACAATGATCCCGCGGCGCTGCTCAACGAGCAGCTCGAGGCCGTCCAATATGCAAGGCACCCCTATGGCACGCCCAATATTGGCTGGCGCCACGAGATGGAGGGGCTGACACGGGAAGACGCGCTCGCGGCCTATACCCGATTCTATGCGCCCAACAACGCCACCCTGGTGGTCGCGGGGGACATTACGGCGTCCGAGCTGAAGCCGCTTGCCGAGAAGTATTACGGCACGATTGCCGCCAAGAACCTTGGCGAGCGAACGCGAACCACGGAGCCGCCGCCGTTGGCCGAGCGCCGGATCGTGCTGCGCGATGCGCGGGTGAGCCAGCCGTCGCTCATACGCACCTATCTGGCGCCAGCCGCAGCGTCGGCCGATCGCGACACGTCGACCGCGCTTGCTGTGCTGTCCGACATCCTCGGCAGCAACACCACGAGCCGCCTCTATCGCTCTTTGACGGTCGAGAACAAGACCGCGACCTATGCCGGCTCGGCCTTTCATTCACTCTCGATCGATTGGGCCAGCTTCCTGCTCTATGCGGCACCACTTCCCGGCGTCGGCATGGCCGATCTTGAAGCCGCGCTCGATGCCGCCATCGCCAATCTCCTGAAGGATGGTGTGACGGAGGCCGAGTTGAAAGAGTCGGTCGAGCGCATGAAGGCGCGCGCGCGCTATGCCCTCGATGATCCGCAG
>VGET01000099.1 GCA_016869195.1 Alphaproteobacteria bacterium
CACCTTCGCCTGTGCGGCCGAACAAAGGCCGGCCTTTCGGAAAATCACGGCCGGGAACCGGCCTGATCTCCAATGTACGCCATCAGCTCATCGCGCAACTCGGGCCGCTTCAAGGCAAAAGCAATCTGCGCCTTGAGAAAGCCGGCCTTGCTGCCGCAATCGAAACGCTCGCCTTCGAACCGAAGGCCATGAAACGGCATGCGCCCGAGCAGCCGCGCCAAGGCATCGGTGAGCTGGATCTCGCCCCCAACGCCCTTCTCCTTGCGCTCGAGCTCCGCGAATACCGAGGGCTGCATGATGTAGCGCCCGATGATCGAGACCGTCGACGGCGCCGCCGCCGGCGAGGGCTTCTCGACCATGCCCTTGATCTCGATCACGCGACCATCGTCGCGCGCGATATCGACGATGCCGTAGCGGCTGGTCTGCTCGCGCGGCACATCGGCGAGCGCGAACACGCAGCCGCCCACCCGATCGTAGAGCGAAACCAGCTGGGCCAGGCACGGCGTGTCGGCCAAAACTAGCTCGTCCGCCAGCAAGACGGCGAACGGCTCGTCACCCACCAGATGGCGTGCGCACCACACCGCATGGCCGAGCCCGAGCGGGTCTTGCTGCCTCGTGTAGGCTACCGCGCCGGGCGGCAGATGCAACATGCCGAGCGCTCCGAGATCGGCTTGCCCACGCGCGCTGAGCAGCGCCTCGAGCTCGGCCGAGTGATCGAAATGATCCTCGATCGCCTGCTTGCCGCGACCGGTGACGAAGATGAATTCCTCGATCCCGGCGGCCTTCGCCTCTTCCACCGCATATTGGATGAGCGGCTTGTCGACCACCGGTAGCATCTCCTTCGGAATTGCCTTGGTGGCCGGCAAAAAACGCGTGCCCAGGCCTCCGACGGGAAATACGGCCTTGCGGATGGGAGTTGGCATGAGGGCGTTGGCGGAGTGTCGTTCTATCTATTCGCCGAGGAGAACCCGTTTCGCCTCATTTAGCTTGGCGGCGAGATATTTGGAACCGCCATGATCGGGATGCGCCAGTTTGATCAGGCGCCGCCACGCTGAAATCACCGCCTCACGGTCTGCGCCCTCCTGAAGCCCCAGGATTTCGAGCGCCTCCGCCCGGCTCATCGTCGTGCCGCCGGAGACTGTACCACTGCGCTGTGAGCCCGATTGCCCGGACTGCTCCTGTTGACGATCGCCTTGGCGCCAGTCTGTGCCGAAACGCCGGTCGAGATAGGCCTCGATGAGCGGCATCGATTGCGGGTCGTCGCGCTGGGATTCTTCAAGCAACTGTGTCAGCTCCCGCAGATCCAGGCTCTCAAGCGAGCGCCCAGCAAAGGTGCCGCGCAGCACCTCGCCAGCCATGCCCCCGGTCCGGCGATCGAGCGTCATGCGCAGGGTCGGCGTCTCGACGCGCGAAACGGGATCCTCGCCGCCACCAGAGGCCATCGGCCGCCGCATCGGCCGTCGGCCGAACAGCCCGAGCCGGTAGAACAGAAACGGCAGGCCGATCAGCGCCGCGAACGGGACCAGGCGAGGATTGAGAAAGAGGAACAGGACAACGAGGCCGATCACCAGCCCGACGACAGCAAATTTGAGTGTTCTTGCCAGCCGATTCGGGCTCGCCGCGCTGAACCAGCTGCCGAGCCCAATCAGGCCGCCAAGGGCAAGCACACCCAACACGAAGATGACAAAGGGCGACATGGATGGAGCGGTCGGTCGATGGTCTTGGGGGATCGAGCTTTTCGCCGGGGCGCCAATAATAGGCCGATCCATGGGCCATGCCCAAGGTCTGCGAGCCTATTGGACCCTAACGCATCTGTTCAATCAGCCGTTGGACGTCGCGCCCGGCGCTTCTGCTGTAGTCCTTCAGCGCGGCCGGCCCGCCCGCGGCAAAGATGGCGACCGCCGCGAGGAGGTCGCGCAGCATCTGCGAACTGTGAGAATCGAAGCTCAAATAGGCACCGCGCGTCAGGCGAGCGATGCGCCGAAATGTCGTTGCGGCGTCGGGGTCACCGCCTTCGTGGAAGACGAAGACCGGCACGTTGAGGAGCGCCAGTTGGCCGGCCCGCTCGAGCAGAGCATCCGGCAGCTCCTCCATCGCATCGCCGACATAGACCAGCGCGTTCACACGCTGCTGCCGCGCCTCGCCCACGGCATGCGCCAGCACGCGCTCGATCTGGGTCATGCCCCGTTGGCAGCGCACGGCCGTCATCCGGTCGATCAGATCGTGGGCGTTCATCAGCCATGGGCTGGCGCGAAACTCATTCGACCCGCGAAAGTAGGAGAGCTGAACCTGGAGACCGCCGAGTGCGGCCGTGGCCTTGAACATCTCGTCCTGGATTTGGCAGGCGCGATCCCAGGTCGGCTGACGGCTGGCGGTGGCGTCGAGCGCGAACAGCAGGCGGCCCTTCGCCGTGCCGACGCTCGGCAAAGCCGTACCGGCCGGTTTCCGCGATGCCAGAGCCTCATGCAGAAATTCGGCAACCGCGCCCGATGGCGATGGAGCCGCACCTTCCGTTCGCGGCGCCGGCGGTTGCGGAGCCCGCTTCATGCCGGGACCCAGAGTGAGACTTGGCACGACATGCGCAATACATGGCCCGACCACCTCGGCTTGCCAAGGTGGCGCGTGCGCTCATCGGGCAACCTTCGGTTGCGCCTAGGTCAAGTTTGTCCGGAGGGTCCCGGCGGCGCCGAAGCCGCGTGCGCTCAGGACCGGTGGGTCAAGATCTCGAGCAGGCCGCGGCGCTTCGGGGCGGATTCGGGTTTGGCCGATCCCTTCGCAGCCGCCGCCTTCGGGGGGGCCTTATTGGCAAGGGCGCTCGCGGTCGTGGGCAGGCGGAATACGGTGAACTCGCGGTACAGATTGGCCTCCTGGTCGAAGGCCTCCTTGACCACCTTCACGGCGCTGCATTGGCGCCGATCGAAGAACTCGCGCGCCTCGGCGATGGCCTGGGTCTCCGTCCGACAACGGCTATGGATGGTCCAGCGACCGTTGTTCTGCGTCAGCACCTCGAAGATCTCCGGGTTGCTTGTCATCGAAATCTCCAATCGCCGATCCGTGGCCTTTCAGGTGCCAACTTTGGTCTGGTGTCCAACGATGCCATGGCGGCGCTCAGGCGCAGCCCGACCGGCATATGACCTGAACCATGCCAGAACAGCCGTTAAGGAAGAGTTTTCGATGAATTGCCTTCAAACACCCGCATAACGGCAACCAACTCTCATTAGGAAATCCGTCTAACACCTTCTTCTATCAAACGAAAATATCCATCCGAATCGATTTTCTCGAGTACCGTCGCGTTGGGCGGACGGCCGTCACGCCGCTCGGCGTCGCAGACCGTGCGGCCGAGTGTCAGCGGACTCGACACTTCGACGTCGACCCGCATCGGCCGCCCCACGAATAGGTCAGGACGGAGCAGATAAGCGATGACGCAAGGGTCGTGCAGCGGCGCACCGCCGGCAACATGGCCCGCCTCAGCGTATCGGGCCGAGAAAAAGCCGAGCATCCCCGCCGCCGCGCGTGCCGCGTTCGTCCCCACCGAGCGAATGCGCTCGATGCGCTCGGGCGTCGCGCGCGCCTGATGGGTGACATCGAGCCCGATCATGGTCAACGCCACTCCGGAAGCAAAGACCGCGGCCGCAGCATGAGGGTCGACATAGATGTTGAACTCGGCCGAAGCCGTGATGTTGCCCTTGCCGATCGAGCCGCCCATGAGAACAACACGGTCGATCTTGCGCACGATATCCGGCGCCATGACATAGGCCATGGCGATGTTGGTCATGGGCCCAAGGGTCGCCACGGTTACGGGCTGGTCCGCCAGGCGCAAAGTCTCGATCAGCCAGACGACCGCGTGACCCGGCGTCAATGGCAGGCGGGGCTCAGGAAGATCGGCCCCATCGATGCCGCCTTCCCCATGGATGTGCTCCGCGCTCCGTGGCGGCATGAGCATTGGACGCGGGCAGCCGGCCAGCACCGGCACCTCCGGGCGCCCCGCCAATTCGCGGATCACCCGCGCATTGTAGGACGTGCGCGACAGCGGCACATTGCCGGCCACGGTCGTAATGCCGAGCAGATCGAAAACGTCAGGATTTGCCATCGCGAGCAACAGGGCGATGGCGTCATCCTGACCGGGGTCGCAATCGATGATCAGCGGCGTCGGCATCTTTCCCTACCCTGCAACAATGAGATAGATGCCGCCGCCGACCATGGCGAGCCCGCCAGCGCGGCCGATCCATTCACCCTTGGGCGCAACTTTTTCAAGCAGGACGAACACGGCGAGCGCCGCCACCCACGGCAGCGCCATTACGCCGGCAACGAAGAGTAGCGCCATCAGCACCCAGCAGCAGCCAAGGCAATAGAGGCCATGGCCTGCCCCCACGCGCACGGCGTTTGCGGCGCCGGGGCGCCAGCGGGCCATCAGAAACCCCATCGGCGAGCGGCAATTGGACAGGCAGAGACGCTTGAATGGGCTCCACTGATAGGCCCCGACGGCGATCAGCACGACACCGCTCACGATCGGGCTGATCAGGGCCATGGCATGCGCATCGATCAGAAGTGCGTGTTGCAGCCCGGTCTGCGCCGCCGCGGCCACGAGCGAAAATCCGACCCAGACCAGCAGATAGCCCAGGGCAAACACGCCAGCACCCGCGAGCGGCTCATAACCACCGACAGAGCGGGCCTGGCCGACGCGCGCCGCCATCATGATCATAGGTGTCGCGCTCGGCAGCATCATGCCGATCATCATCACGATCCACATCGCCGCCAGCAGACCGAAGGACAGCGCCCCACCCATGGCCGCGTGACCTGATGTCGGCGCGGCCGGTTGGCGAGGCGAGGCTTGGGCGCCCATGTCCATCCCCTCCATGGACATGCCGCCCATGTCCATCCCAGGCATGTCCATCCCGGCCATCGAGCCGTCAGACGCAGATTTTGGGGCGTCCATGGGCATCATCTCGGAGCCCAGCAGCACGAGATAGACCCACGCCAGCGCGACGATGATCGCAATACATGCAAGCAGCACGGTGCCCTGCGCACGACCGAGCGCCGGCACGAGGCCCGGGGACAACGGGCCGCGGGTCAAGGGCTTATCGGTCATTGCAAGCTCCGATCGATCGGAGGGCGGACAGCGTTGCCCTGGTCAGGCACTGGCCCAGTTGAACGGCGCGAAGTGGCCGTTGTGGCCGCCCTTGATATCATCCCAATCGATGCCGAAGGCGTGCACCGTGCTCTTGATGCCGCGCGCGAGCGCTAGCTTCTTGTTGGCCGGATGGCCGGCATGGTCGAGATAAATCGGCGTGCCCGGCACGGAGAGGCTTTCAACCGCCACCGCCGACTGATCGAGAATGCCCGGCACTTTGACGCTGAAGGACATCTTCTTCTTCTCGATAGTGAACTTGCCGCGCACGACACCGGCAAACTGGCCGACGAGCGGCGCCATCATGGCCATCGGCCCGCCGACTCGACCCGAGCAGATGTCCTGCACCGCATTGACCTGCTCAGCGCTCGCGCTCTCATCGATAACCAGCCCGACCCGCCAATTGCCATTGCCCATCGGGCCGTCGACCTTGCCGAGCACGGCGAAGGTGACGCCATCGAGGGCGACCGCGCCGAACCGCCCCTTGCGAATGCGGAAGATCATGGAGACCTTGCACACGCCATCGGTCGGCATGGCCTCCATGCGGGTGAAAATACAGGGGCACAAATAGTCGCAGGAGCAGGTCTCGAAATAGTCGCCCTTCACCTGCCAATCGGGTCCAGCCATCGCCGTGCCTCCATCGCGCCCCAGGACAAAGTCTATCACCGGGACGCGGCGATGCCCACCGGGCTAGATCAAGCCCAGGGAGCGCAGCTCGGCCAGCAGCTTCGGCGGCATGGCATCGCCCCGCCCCTTGGCAAGCTCAGTCAAATCGGGCGGCGCGTCTTTCTCATCCAGGTAGCGCCAACCCTGATGCGGCCGGCGTCCGACGGGGGCAACCTCGACGACCTTGGTGTCAAGTACGAGCGCACAGGCTGGATTGCCGTCATCATCGGTGACCGCGTCCAACCGACGGATGCGCTGGCGGCAACGGATCTCGCCGCCGATGATCCAATAGATCGAGCCGCCCGAGATGATCTCATCGGCGCGCTTCGGCGTGAAGCGCGTGACATGCTGGAGCTTGCCGGTCTCGCGCAGCCGATCGCGCTGCCACTCCCTCAGGTGCGCGACGCTCTCACAGCCGACGGCGATCTTGATCAAATGGACCGGCATGGCCCCTCGGGCGCTCCTCTACTCAATGTCGCCAACTGGCCTTGCGCTTCTCGAGGAAGGCGCTCATGCCCTCCCGCGCCTCCGGCGAGGCACGCACACGGGCGATGCGCTTCGCTGTCTCCGCCGCCAGATAGGCGTCGATCGGCCGGCTGCGTACCGCATCGATCAGCGATTTGATCTCGGCCTGCGCGTTGGGGCCGCCCTGGAGCAGCAACTTCACGAACGCCTCACCCCGCACCGCGAGCGCCTCATCCGGCACGACGTCATGCACGAGGCCAATGCGCTCGGCCTCGGCGGAATCGATGCGCTCGCCGGTCAAGAACAGACGGCTCGCCCGGCGCACACCGATCGCGTTGATCACAAACGGGCTGATCACGGACGGGATGAGGCCGAGCTTCACCTCCGAAATCGCGAAGGTCGCGCTGCGCGCGGCGATCGCGATGTCGCAGGCGCAGATCAGGCCAACGCCGCCTGCGATTGCCGTGCCTTGAACGAGCGCAACGGTCGGCTTCGGCAGGGTATCGAGCAGATAGAGCATCTCGGCCAGCGCCGAGGCGTCCGTCAGGTTCTGCTCTTCGGTCGCCTCTGCCGTGCGACGCATGTAGTTGACGTCCGCGCCCGCACAGAAACTCGGGCCGCGGGCGGTGACCACGACGACGCGGACATCGTGATCGTCCGACAAAAGGCGCAGCTCGCGCGTGAGTTTGGCGATCAGCTCCTCGTTGAACGCGTTGTGGATCTCGGGCCGATTGAGCGTGATCGTTGCGATCTCGCCGTGATGGGTCAGCAGAATTGAGCCTTCGGGCATGGTGTCACATCCTAAAGACGCCGAAGCGGGTTGGCTTGATCGGGGCAGACTGGGCGGCATCGAGGGCGAGTGAAAGTGTCGCGCGCGTATCGAGGGGGTCGATCACGCCGTCATCCCAGAGGCGTGCCGAGGCGTAATAGGGGTGGCCCTGGCGGTCATATTGCTCGCGAATGGGTGCCTTGAACGCCTCTTCCTCTTCGTCCGGCCACTGGCTGCCCTTAGCCTCGATGCCGTCTCGACGCACGCGCGCGAGTACGCTCGCCGCCTGCTCGCCGCCCATCACCGAGATGCGCGCGTTCGGCCACATCCACAGGAAGCGCGGCTGATAGGCCCGCCCGCACATGCCGTAATTGCCGGCACCGAACGAGCCGCCGATGATGACGGTGAACTTCGGCACCTCGGCCGAGGCGACCGCGGTGACGAGCTTGGCACCGTCCTTCGCGATGCCGCCGGCCTCATAGCGCTTGCCCACCATGAAGCCGACGATGTTCTGCAGGAACACGAGTGGAATGCCGCGCTGGCAGCAAAGCTCAATGAAGTGGGCGCCTTTGAGCGCCGACTCCGAAAACAGGATCCCGTTGTTGGCGAGGATGCCAACCAGATGCCCGCCGATCTCTGCGAAGCCCGTCACCAGGGTCACGCCATAGCGCGCCTTGAACTCATCGAACTCGCTGCCATCGACGATACGCCCGATCACCTCGCGCACATTGTAGGTCCGGCGCAGGCTCGATGGCACGACACCATAGATGTCGCGCGGATCATGGGCCGGCGGCGTGCCCACATGACTGCGCGCAGCCCGAGGTGTGCCGTCCAGCCGCGCGACAATGCGACGCGCACGCGCAATCGCGTCGTCGTCATTTTCGGCCATATGATCGGCCACACCGGATACGCGCGTATGAACATCGGCGCCGCCGAGCTCCTCCGCGGTCACCACCTCGCCGGTCGCGGCTTTCACCAGAGGCGGGCCGCCAAGGAAGATCGTGCCCTGATTCTTGACGATGATGGTCTCGTCGGACATCGCAGGAACATAGGCGCCACCTGCGGTACACGAGCCGAGCACGAGTGCGATTTGCGGAATGCCGGCGGCCGACATGCGTGCCTGGTTGTAGAAGATGCGGCCAAAATGATCGCGGTCGGGAAACACCTCGTCCTGGAATGGCAAATTGGCGCCGCCGGAGTCCACGAGATAGAGGCAGGGCAGCCGGTTCTCGGCCGCGATCTCCTGCGCCCGCAAATGCTTCTTCACGGTGAGCGGGAAATAGGTGCCACCCTTGACGGTGGCATCATTGGCGATGATCACGCAGTGCCGCCCGGCGACCTGGCCGAGCCCGCAGATGATTCCGGCCGCCGGCACCTCGCCGTCATAGAGGCCGTGGGCCGCCAAAGGCGAGAATTCGAGGAAACGCGAGCCCGGATCGACCAGCGCCTCGATGCGCGCCCGCGGCAGAAGCTTGCCTCGCGCCGTGTGCCGCTCGCGCGCGGCGGCGTCGCCCCCTTCGCGGACCTTCCCCAGTGTCGCGCGGAGGTCGGACACGACCGCTTCCATCGCGCGCGCGTTTTCCTTGAACGGGTCCGACGCGGGATCGGCGGTCGTGGGCAAACGAGACATGGGGTTCTGTTTCCTGGGCAGGCGGCGTAGGTTATCCGCCGAATGCCACGCTGCGAAGGGACTTTGAGACCGATGCCGCTGTCGCGCGCTGAGCTTGAATCTGCGGAGATCATGGTGCGGAGCGCCATGGCCCCGACACCCTGCTACCCTTGGCCGCTGCTCTCGGCCCGAGTCGGCACCGAAGTCTGGCTCAAGCATGAGAACACGGCGCCGACCGGCGCCTTCAAGGTGCGTGGCGGCCTCGTTTACCTGGCGCGCCTCAAGGCAGCTCGGCCCGAGTGCCGTGGGGTAGTCGCGGCGACCCGCGGCAATCACGGTCAGAGCATTGCTTTCGCCGCCACGCGCCATGGTCTCAGTGCAACCGTCGTTGCACCCCAGGGCAATTCGCCGGGCAAGAATCGCGCTATGCGGGCCCTCGGGGCGGAGCTGATCGAGCACGGGCACGACTTTCAGGCCGCGTTCGAACATGCCCATGCGATCTCGGACGAGCGCCGCCTTACCTTCATTCCCTCGTTTCACCCCGACCTTGTCGCGGGGGTCGCGAGCTATGCGCTCGAGCTCTTTCGCAGCGCCGGACCGCTCGACGCGGTCTATGTGCCAATCGGCCTGGGCTCGGGCATTTGCGGTGTCATGGCGGCGCGCGATGCGCTGGGGTTGACGACCGAAGTGATCGGCGTGGTCAGCACCGAGGCCCCGGCCTACGCGCTCTCGTTCGACGCCAAGCGCTCGATTTCGACTAACAGCGCGAACACGCTGGCCGACGGCATGGCCTGCCGCGTACCGGTGGCCGAAGCGGTCGATCAGATTCTGACAGGGGCAAGCCGGATCGTGCGGGTGAGCGACGAGGAGATACTCGAAGCCATCGGCGCCTTGTTTGATGACTGTCACACCCTCGCCGAAGGCGCGGGCGCTGCACCTCTGGCGGCGCTGATGCAGGAGCGCGGGCGCATGGCTGGCAAGCGCGTCGCGCTCATCGTGTCCGGCGGCAATATCGATGGGCCACTGTTCCGACGCGCGCTCGACCGCGCCAGGGCCTAAACGAGCTCTGCGGCGAGGCGCTGAACCAGAGCCCCGGCGGGCTCAGCGCTGGTGCGCGCCACCCCCTGCCCAGCCAGCATTTGGACGAGATCACCCCGCCCTTGCGCGATCGCGGCCTGAATCATCGGCTGAGTCAACGCGCCCATGGTCGGGTAGCCGGGCAGCTCCGCCATATGGGGCAGCATCGCCGCGACGTAGCGGTTGCGGATCATGCGGGCATAGCGGCCAGAGTAGACTCGGGAGACGACGGTCGTGGCTTCAGCGGCATCGAGCACGGTCGCCCGATAGGGCGCGTTTATCGCCGTATTCTCGGGCGAGCCGAGGAACACCGTGCCGAGCTGCGCCGCATCCGCCCCGAGCGCGAGCGCAGCGCGCACACCGGCGACATCCATGATTCCACCCGCCGCGATCACCGGCACCGACACCGCGCGCCGGATCGCCGGCACAAGTACGACGAGGCCAACCTGCGATTCGCCGAAATCGCCCATGAAGGTGCCGCGATGACCGCCCGCCTCACTGCCCTGCGCCACGATCGCATCGACACCCGCGGCCTCCAGCGCCCGAGCCTCGCGCACGGTCGTCGCCGTGCCAATCAGATAGGCGCCGGTCGCCTTGATGCGGCGCACCGCATCGGGCGGCAGCAAATTGAACGTGAAGCTGAAGATGGGCGGCCGCTCCGCCAGCACAGCCTCGAGCTGATCCTCGAAGCCAAAGAGCGGCGGCTTCGGCACGGCCGGAGGATCGCCGAGGCCAAGCTCTCGATAGAATGGCGCGAGCAGGCGGCGCGCGTTCTCAACCTTCGCCAGTTCGTTCTCGACCGCGAGGGGCGCGAACAGATTGACGTTGAAGATTTGGTTCGACAGCGAGCGGAACTCTCTGATCGCGCGGGTAATCTCGTCAGGCGCCAAGCGTGCGGTGCCGAGCGAGCCGAGGCCGCCGGCATTGGCCACCGCCGCGACTAGCGCCGGCGTCGAGGCGCTCGCCATCGGTGCCAGAATGAGTGGGCTTGCAAGACCGAGCCGCTTTAAGAGGCCCCGATCCACCGGCATCTACCAGCCCCCGGTCTCCAGCCAGCGCTCGATCTGATCGAGGCGGTCGGCGCCCCAGAATGGCTCGCCATCCACAAAGATAAGGGGCGAACCGAACACACCGCGCTTGATCCCGGCATCGACCTCGACCTTGAGTCGCTCTTTGACGGCGCTATCCTGCAACGCAGCGTTGAGTTCTCCGGCCTCGACCCCGAGCGCGCTCGCCACCTCGATCACCGCCGCGACCGGCTCGATCGGCTTGTTGTCGACGAAATAGCGCCGGTAGACCGCGCGAGCAAAGGGCTTGGCCAGGCCCGGCTGCCGGTCACTCAGCCAGTAGAAGGCGCGGCACGCGGCGATCGATGATGTTGGGAATTCCTTGGGCAGGCTGAACGGCACGCCATGGAGCCGCGCGCTCCGCACCATGTCGCGGCGTGAATAATCACCCTTCATCGGGTAGTCGAGCAACGGTGCGGTGCCGACGATCTTGAACACGGCGCCGAGCAGAAATGGCCGCCACACCGTGGTTCA
>VGET01000100.1 GCA_016869195.1 Alphaproteobacteria bacterium
GGCCGAGTGCGGCATTTCCACCTATCCCAATGCCGGTCTGCCCGATGCGCTCGGCGAATATCGCGAGACGCCCGAGGAAACCGCCGCGCATCTGGGCGAGTGGGCGCGTGCCGGCTTGGTCAATCTGGTCGGCGGTTGTTGCGGCACGACGCCAGCGCATATTCGTGCGATTGCGAGCGCGGTCGCGGGCGTTGCGCCGCGTGCACCGAACCGTCCCGCACGGCGGCTCCGTCTTTCCGGTCTCGAGCCGCTCGAGGTTCGGCGATGAGCCTTCCGTCGAATTTCATCCTGATCGGCGAGCGCACCAATGTCGCGGGCTCGGCCAAGTTCAGGAAGCAGATCGCCGCCGGCGAGTTCGATGCGGCGGTCGCGATCGCACGCGAGCAGGTGGAAAACGGCGCCAACGTCATCGACGTCAATATGGACGACGCCCTGATCGAGGGCGAAACCGCGATGGTGCGCTTCCTCAATCTCATCGCGGCCGAGCCCGATATCGCGCGCGTGCCGGTGATGATCGATTCATCGAAGTGGTCGGTGATCGAGGCCGGCCTCAAATGCCTCCAGGGCAAGGGCATCGTCAACTCGATCAGCCTGAAGGAAGGTGAGGCGCCGTTCCTCGCGCAGGCCCGGGCGATCCGTCGCTACGGGGCGGCCGTCGTGGTCATGGCGTTCGACGAGCAGGGGCAGGCGGGTTCGATCGAGCATAAATGCGCGGTTGCACGCCGCGCGGTCGATCTGCTTTGCAGTCGTGCGGGCTATGAGCCCTGCGACATCATCATCGATCCAAACGTCTTCGCCGTCGCGACCGGTATCGCCGAGCATGACGACTATGGCCGCGCATTCATCGAGGCGACGCGGCGGATCAAGGCCGAGCTCCCCGAGGCGCACGTCTCGGGCGGCATTTCAAACGTGTCGTTTGCGTTCAGGGGCACCCAGGCGATCCGCGAGGCGATGCACGCGGTGTTCCTCTATCACGCGATCGAAGCGGGCCTCGACATGGCGATCGTCAATCCGACGCAGCTTGCGATCTACGAGGATATTCCGCGCGACGTGCGCGAGCGGGTCGAAGACGTGATCCTCAACCGGCGACCCGATGCCACCGAGCGGCTGGTCGAGATCGCGGGGCGCTATCGCCCGACGAGCGAGTCCAACGCTCCCACAGCCGAGGCCTGGCGCGCCGGAGACGCGTCGAGCCGGCTGGTCCATGCGCTGGTGCATGGCATTGACAGCCATATCGTCGAGGACACGGAGGAGGCTCGCCGTGGCGCGGCGCGGGCGCTCGATGTCATCGAAGGGCCCCTGATGGATGGCATGAACGTGGTCGGCGATTTGTTCGGTGCCGGCAAGATGTTCCTGCCTCAGGTGGTCAAGAGCGCGCGTGTGATGAAAAAGGCGGTGGCGCATCTCATTCCCTTCATGGAGGCGGAGCGCCAGATCCAAGGTGGACGCGCCACCAAAGGGCGCGTGCTGCTCGCCACCGTGAAGGGTGATGTTCATGACATCGGCAAGAACATCGTCGGCGTCGTGCTCCAGTGCAATGACTATGAGGTGATCGACCTCGGCGTCATGGTGCCGATGAATCGAATTCTCGAGGTCGCGAAGGAGCGCGAGGTCGACATCGTTGGGCTGTCAGGGTTGATCACGCCGAGTCTCGATGAGATGAGCGCGGTGGCGCGCGAGATGGAACGTCGCCGCTTGGACCTGCCGCTGCTCATCGGGGGCGCGACCACGAGCAAGGTGCACACCGCGCTCAAGATCGAGCCGGGCTATAGCGGGCCGACGGTCCATGTCACCGACGCCTCGCGCGCGGTCGGCGTGGTCGGCCGATTGATCGCGCCCGACCAGCGCGAAAGCTTCGTCGAAACCGTGCGGGCCGACTATGCCAAGGTGCGCACGCGTCATGCGCGCGACCGTGATGGGCTGGCGCGCTGCCGGCTGGATGCGGCAAGGGCCAACCGACTTCGGCTCGATTGGTCGCGCGCCGCGCCACCCAAGCCGAGTTTCCTGGGCCGGCGCACGATCGAGGACTTTCCGCTCGATGAGATCGCCGCAACCATCGACTGGACACCGTTCTTCCGCACCTGGGAATTGGCGGGCACGTTCCCGGCAATTTTCGACGACGCCGTCATCGGCCAGAGCGCGCGCTCACTTTATCGTGATGCAGAAGCAATGGTCCGGCAGATCGTCGAGGGGCGCTGGTTCAAGGTGCGCGCGACGATCGGGTTCTGGCCGGCCCACTCGAATGATGACGACATCGTGCTGTTTGACGATGAGGTGCGCCGCGTGCCGCTCGCGACGATTCACACGCTGCGCCAGCAGATGTTGCGCGACGATCGCCGGCCCAACTTGGCGCTGGCGGATTACATCGCGCCAGAGGGATCGGGTGTGGAGGACTATCTCGGCGCCTTCGTGGTGACGGCGGGTCCCGAGGCCGATCGTCACGCCGAAGCCTTTGCCGCTGCGCATGACGACTACAACGCAATCCTGGTCAAGGCGCTGGCGGATCGCTTTGCGGAGGGGTTGGCCGAAGCGCTACACGCCCGCGTTCGGCGATTCTATTGGGGCTACGCGCCCGATGAGTGC
Source organism: Alphaproteobacteria bacterium (assembly GCA_016869195.1). Lineage (GTDB taxonomy): Bacteria > Pseudomonadota > Alphaproteobacteria > UBA828 > UBA828 > SHWC01. The sequence goes on from VGET01000100.1 coordinate 2,584, forward strand.
CTCAGCAACGCCGAGCTGATCGCCGAGGCCTATCGTGGCATCAGGCCGGCACCGGGCTACCCCGCTTGTCCCGACCACAGCGAGAAGGAGACGATCTTTCGCCTGCTCGACGCCGAGCGCGAGACCGGCGTGCGCCTGACCGAGAGCTTCGCGATGTGGCCGGCCTCCAGTGTCTGTGGCTATTATTTCAGCCACCCCGAGGCGCGCTATTTCGGCGTCGGCAAGATCGGGGCGGATCAGGTGCGGGACTATGCGGCGCGCAAAGGCGTCAGCGCGGCCGACATCCTGCGCTGGGTGCCTGGTGTTGTCGATGGCGCGGAGGCGGATGAGGCCGCCTAGAATCGAGTGGTCGCGAGGATCCCTCACGATCGCCGCGACCCAAAAAGGGTGGGGGAGATGCGCATCAAGTCTGTCTCGGCCGTGTGGCTGCACGTGCCGATCCCAAAAGACAAGCAGCACCGCAGCGATTTTGGCGTCGTCGATTCGTTCGACACGACGTTGATCACGATCGAGACCGATGACGGCCTCGTCGGATACGGCGAGGGGCGCGCCTCGGTCGCGAGTTGCGGCAACAATGCCGGCGTCGCTGCGATCGTGAACGATGAGTTTGGCCCGCAGATCATCGGCGAAGACGCGCGCGACATCCGTCGGATCTGGGAGGAGCTCTATAACGGCCGGCGCGCGCACTATGCGCTCGCGCGCGGCCGAAGCTTCCCGATTCTCGGCCGCCGCGGCATTCACATCGCGGCGATCGGCGCGATCGATATGGCGCTGTGGGATCTCAACGGCAAGGCGCTTGGCCAACCGGTCTGGCGCCTGCTCGGCGGGCGCACGCACGCGAAGCTGCCGGCCTATGCGTCCGGCGGCTGGGCGCCGGCCGAGACCATCGGCGAGCAATTGCAGAGCTACATCGACCGCGGTGGCTTCAAGGCGGTCAAGATGCGTGTCGGTACTGGTGACGGCGAAGTGGCGGATTCGGTGCGGCGCGTCAAAGCGGCGCGCAAGGCGCTTGGCGAAGGCGTCGATATTATGGCGGACGCGCACGGCACCTATTCAACCGCCGAGGCCAAGCGCTTTGCACGCGAGGTGACCGAGTGTCGGCTCGCCTGGTTCGAGGAGCCGGTCACCGCCGACAACAAGCTCGGCATGGCCGAGGTGCGCGCCTCAACCGATATTCCGATCTCCGCCGGCGAAAGCGAGTTCACCCGCTTCGACTTCCAGGAGCTTGCGGCCCTGCGCGCGGTCGACATCTTCCAGCCCGACCCCGCGATCTGCGGCGGCATCACCGAGACCATGCGCATCGCCGCGCTCGCCGAGACTCATCAGGTGAAGCTCGCGCCCCATTTGTGGGGTGGCCCGTTGCACTTTGCCGCCGGGCTGCAGGTGGCCGCCACCTCGCCGGCCGCGACCATCTTGGAGTATTCGCTCGGCGCCAACCCCTTGCTGTTCGAGCTGCCGCGGGAGCAGTTCATCGTGTCGAACGGGGAGATGGTAATCCCTGATCGGCCGGGTCTCGGCGTCACGCTCAATCAGGAATTCATTGCGCGCTACGCGGTCAAATAGCGCGTCGACTTCGCTGCGGCTCTGAATCCGCTTGATTTCGCGCCCAAGGCTCCGAACCATCCAGGGGTCGGGCCGGCTCAGCAGCACGGCAATAGAGCCCGACCAACCCAGGGAGATCAAAAATGTCGGCGTCAGACAAGCTCGGGGGTTATGCCAAGGGTTTCACCGACCTCGATGCCGCGGCCATCGCGGCCAATGTGACGGCGGACTACAAGCTCCTGGACAAGGGCGGCAAGGTCATCACCAAGAAGGATCTGCCCGCCTATTGCGCGGAGCTCAAGGAGCTCGGCAAGAAGATGGACATCACCAATGTCGCGGTTGACGGCGGCACGGCCTGGTGCAAGTGGCAGGTCGGCAAGGTCGTCGGCGCCGGCATGATCTCGTTCTCGGACAAGGGCGTGTCGCAGGAGCAGCTCTACTACATCTGATTCGGATCGGTTCCTTCGGGTGGGCGGCAATGCGGTCGTGCCGCCCATCCACTGATGCCGGGCGGTATCCACCATGAACCTCCATCGCCTGCTGGCCCAGCGCGCCGCGCCGCTTCGCATCGGGCTGATCGGCGCCGGCAAGTTCGGCACGATGTTCCTGGCCCAGGTGCGGCGCACGCCGGGGCTCCATGTCGCCGGCCTCGCGGACCTCAACCTCAATCGCGCGGGTGAGGCACTGAGGCGCGCAGGCTGGCCGGGCGAGGCGATTCAGCCGAGCGTCGATCAGGCGCTGAAGACAAAGGGCGTCGCGCTGTTTGACGATCCGTTCGCGCTGATCAAGGCGCCCGGGGTCGATATCATCATCGATTCGACCGGCAGCCCGACCGCCGGCGTCGCGCACGCGCTCGCGACCATCGAGGCGGGGCGCCACATCATCATGGTCAATGTCGAGGCCGACGCGCTGTGCGGCCCGGCGCTGGCCGAGCGGGCGCGCAAGGCGGGCGTCGTCTATTCGCTGGCCTATGGCGATCAGCCGGCGCTGATCGCCGAGCAGGTCGATTGGGCGCGCGCCAGCGGTTTCGACGTGATCGCCGCAGGCAAGGGCACAAAGTATTTGCCGGGCTATCACCACGTGACGCCGGCCGATGTCTGGCGCCATTACGGCCTGACGCCGGAGCAGGCCGAGCGCGGCGGCATGAACCCGCAGATGTTCAACTCCTTCCTCGACGGTACGAAATCCGCGATCGAGATGACCGCGGTGGCGAACGCAACCGGGCTTACACCCGCGCCGGACGGCCTCGGCTTTCCCTCCTGCGGCACGCGCGCGCTGGCGGACGTGCTGCGCCCGAGGGCGGAGGGCGGCACGCTGCATCACAAGGGGCAGGTCGAGGTGATCTCCAGCATGGGCACGGATGGCAAGGAGCTGACCGACCATTTGCGCTGGGGCGTCTATGTCGTGTTCGAGGCGCCGAGCGACTATGTCCAGGCCTGCTTTCGCGAATATGGCCTCGTCACCGATTCGACCGGCCGTTATTCCGCGCTCTACAAGCCGTTTCACCTGATCGGGCTCGAGCTCGGCATCTCGGTCGCGAGCGTCGGCGTGCGCGGCGAGCCGACCGGTCAGCCCGATGCCTTCCGGGCCGACGCAGTCGCCTGCGCCAAGCGCGACCTCAAGGCTGGCGAGACGCTCGACGGCGAGGGCGGCTTCACGGTCTATGGCCGCCTGATGCCTTCGTCGGGCAGCGTTGCCGCCGGCGCCTTGCCGATCGGGCTCGCCCATGGCGTGAAGTTGAAGAGGCCGGTCACTCGCGATGGGGTCGTGCGGGCGGATGACGTGACGCTCGATGAAGGCTCACTCGCCGTGCGCACGCGGCGTGAGATGGAAGCAAAGTTTGCAGCGCTGAACGCGGCTTGAGCGAGCTATTCGGCGGCGTTCGGTTTCGGCTGCCAGCGCGCGGTCGCGGCGTCATCGCTGGCGCGTGCCTCGACCCACTTTGCGCCTTCGCCTGTGTCCTCGAGCTTCCAGAACGGCGCCTTGGTCTTGAGCCAGTCGATCAGGAAGGCGCAGGATTCGAGCGCGGCCTGTCGGTGCGACGATGCCGTCACGACCAGCACAATCTGCTCGCCCGGCTCGAGCCGGCCGAAGCGATGGATGATCAGCACCGCATCGAGCGGCCAGCGCGTGCGTGCCTCGGCCTCGATCGCCTCGAGCTGGCGCTCGGTCATGCCCGGATAGTGCTCGAGCGTGATCGCGCCGATCTGCGTCGAGGCGGCGTCATGGCTCGCGCCCTCGCGCACCGTGCCGATGAAGCTCGCAATGCCGCCAATGCCGTGATTGCCGGCGGTGAGCCTCTTGATCTCGGCGCCGACATCGAAATCCTCGCGCTGAACGCGGATCATGGTCGCACTCCTAGCCCCCCGTCACCGGTGGAAAGAAGGCAATCTCATCGCCGTTCTTCACCGGATGATCGAGGCCGACATAATCCTGGTTCACCGCCGCGCGCACCACGCGCAGATCCTCGAATGCCTGGCCATAGCCGGGCCCGCGCGCTTTGAGCCAATCGATCAGCTCGCGCACGGTGCGCACCTCGGGCGGCAGCGCCACATCCTCGGCGCCATGGCCGACGCGTTGACGGAGCCAGGCAAAGTACAGGAGTTTCATCGCAGCTCGCTGAAGGGCAGGAAATCGACCATGGCACCGCGCTCGAGCCGCGTCACCTCCTCGCCGAGCTCGACCAGGCCGTCGGCGAACACGGTCGAGCTCAGGATTCCCGCGCCGTCATGCGCGAATTTCTCTGCGGCAAGCACGCCGTCCGCGCCTGGCACGAGGCGCGCGCGCAGCCATTCCCGCCGACCCGGCTTCTTCTTGTAGTCGAACGCCGCGCGCACCTGGTAGTGCGCCGGGTCGAGCACGCTGGCCCCGCCGAGCCCCAGAATGAGCGGCCGGGCGAACAGCGCGAAGGTCACGACGACCGCGACCGGATTGCCCGGGAGGCCGATCAACGGCACGCGGCCGATCTGGCCGAGCGCCAGTGGCCGGCCGGGGCGAATGGCAAGGCGCCAGAAATTGAGCCGCCCCTGCGCTTCGATCGCGGCCTTCAGGTGATCCTCCTCGCCGGTCGACACGCCGCCCGAGGTGACCAGGACGTCATGCGTGCGCGCCGCATCGGCCAGGGCATCGCGTACGGCTTCAAGCCGGTCGGGCAGAATGCCGAGGTCGGTGACCTCGGCGCCGAGCTCATCGAGCAGCGACATCACGACATAGCGATTGGAGTCATAGATGCCGCCGGCTGGCAGCGTTGCGCCCGGCTCATGCACCTCATCGCCACTGGAGAAGACCGCGACACGGAGTCGGCGGTAGACCTCGAGCGCCGTGAGGCCGACCGACGCGGCGAGGCCGACATCCTGTGCCTTCAGGCGGCGGCCGGCGCTCAGCACGATGGCGCCGCGCCGCACATCCTCGCCGGCGAAGCGCCGATTGATGCCTTTTCGCGCGCCCGGCGGAATGATCACGTGATCACTGTCCAGGCGACAATCCTCCTGCATGATCACCGTGTCGGGCCCTGGGCCGCTCTCGCCCGACGGCATCGGGGCGCCGGTGAACACGCGCACGGCGGCGCCACGCCGGGCCGGGCCCTTGAGCGTTGTGCCCGCGGCGACGCGGCCGATCACGGGAAGGCGCGAATCACCCTCCGAGGCGAGATCGGCGTGAAATACGGCATAGCCGTCGACCGCAGCGTTGTCGTGCGGCGGCACGTCGATGGCCGCCACGACGTCGCGCGCCAGAATGCGGCCGCCCGCATGCCGCAGCGCGACCGTCTCGCTTTCGGTGACGGGGTGTATGGCGCGCTTCAGCCTCGCAAGCGCTTCCTCGGCGGGCATGAGCGCGCCGCCAAAGGCGAAGCAGTCATCGCTCAATTGCGGCATGGAGGGTGACCCTCACATCGGGCGTAACAGTGGCAGCGCGGCCGCGCGCGGCAATGAAGGCCGCAAGCGCAGCAACATCATCGACAGAAAAGATGGGCAAGTCACGCCCGGCCGGCAAGGCGAGCGGACGATGCCCGGCATCGGTTGCCAGCGCAATCACGAGCGGGTCGTTCGCGGCGAGCAGGGGCGCGCCGGTCTCGCGCCGGTGCACCTCGATCTTCTCAAGGGTGCTGAACTTGTAGCCTTCGATCAGCAGGAGGTCGGCCGGCCCGATCAGGCTGTAGAGGGTCTCGATCGGCGGTTCGGCCTCATTGCGCAGCTCGTGGTGCAACAGGCGGCTTCGCGGATCGGTCCACAATATCTCGCGGGCGCCAGCGGCACGCCAGGCGGCGGCGTGGTGACCCTCAGGCCAAGGGTCGAAGCGATGGTGGGTGTGCTTGACGGTCGCGACGACAAGCCCGTGCGCGCGAAGCGCGGGCAGCAGGCGCACGAGGAGCGTTGTCTTGCCGCTGCCGCTATAGCCCGCAATGCCGAGCACACGCATCAGGTCAATCCGCGCGCGCGGTGCCCGTGACGGCGTCCCACGCGCTCCGCAAATAACCGGCGGCGCTGAGCCAGGAGAGCACGACCGCGAGCCACAGCGCGGCTTCGCCGATCGCCCAAAACCAGCCGGCACCGATCGCCGGTGCAATCAGGAGGAGCGCGATCGCGGCCATCTGCGTCGCCGTCTTGGCCTTGGCGAGCATCGTGACGTGCAAGACCGTACGCCCGGCCAGCGCCTCGCGAAGGCCCGCGATCAGCACCTCACGGCACAGAATGGCCGCGACCGCGATCGCCGGAGCGCGGTCGAAGGCTGCGAGCATGATCAACGCGGCCGCGACCAGGAGCTTGTCGGCGATCGGATCGAGGATGCGGCCGAGCGTCGAGAACTGATTGAGCCGTCGCGCCAGATAGCCGTCGAAGAAATCGGTCACGCTAGCCGCCACGAACACGATGAATGTTGCGTAGGCGGACGCCGAGCCCGGCAGATAGAATAGCGCGACCAGCACCGGCACCGCGGCGATGCGGCCAAACGTGAGCAGATTGGGCACAGTCAGGAGCGCGGGGTCAGCGATGCCGGGCCGCATGGAAATGCTCATGAATGAGAGTCGCCGTCGCGCCTGAGATGCCCGGCACGCGCTTCAGGTCGTCGATCCCGGCTTGCGAGACCGCACGTGCCGAGCCGAAATGGTGGAGCAGAGCGCGCTTGCGCGTCGGCCCGATGCCGGTGATCTCATCGAGGGTCGAGCCCTTGGCTGCCTTGGAGCGACGCGCCCGATGGGTGCCGATCGCGAAGCGGTGCGCCTCATCGCGCAGGCGCTGGAGGAAATAGAGCACCGGGTCCTTGGGGTCGAGCGAGAGCGGCGCATGACCCTCGAGGAAGATACGCTCGAGCCCGGCATTTCGATCCGGGCCCTTGGCAATCGCGGCGAGCGCGACGTGCTCGATGCCAAGCGATTGAAGGACCGCGCGCGCCTCGGCAAGTTGTCCCGCCCCGCCATCGATCAGAACGAGGTCAGGCCAAGCCCCGCGCGCACGCTCGGGGTCCTCTTTCAGCAGCCGGCCGAACCGTCGGGTGAACACTTCGCGCATCATGCCGTAGTCATCGCCGGGCGTGATCTTGCCCTCAGCCGCGTCCGGCTTCGAGAGGCGAATGTTGAATGTACGATAGGCCGCCTTGATGAAACCCTCCGGCCCGGCTACCACCATCGCGCCGACCGCATTGGTGCCCTGAACATGGCTGTTGTCGTAAATCTCGATGCGGGCGGGCGTCGCAGCGAGCCCAAGCGCCGAGCCGAGGCCCTCCAGCAGTGCGCGCTGGGTCGCGCTCTCGGCGAGGCGGCGGCCGAGTGCCTCGCGCGCATTGCGCGTCGCGTCCTCGATCAGCTTTAACTTGTCGCCGCGCTCGGGCTGAACCAGTCGCACGCGCGCGCCGGCCGATTGACTTAGGGCTTCCTCAATGAGCGCGGCCTCTGGTGGCCGCTCACTCACCAGAATGAGCGCAGGCGGCGTGTGGGTCTGATAGAACTGGCCAACAAACGCCTGCAGCACGTCGGCCGGGCTCGCCTCTTCCGTATGCGCAGGAAAAAACACGCGATTGCCGAAGTTCTGGTTGTTGCGGAAGAAGAAGGCCTGCACGCAGGCCTGATTGGCCTCGACATGCACGGCGATGACGTCGGCGTCACCCAAGCCGGCCATGTTGATGCCCTGCCGTGATTGAATGAGGGTCATGGCGCGGATGCGGTCGCGATAGGCGGCCGCGGTCTCGAACGCGAGGGTCTCGCTCGCCGCCACCATGCGCTCGGTGAGCCGCGCCTGGATCTCTTGGCTGCGGCCCGAGAGGAAGGCGCGCGCCTCGCCCACCATCTCGCCATAGGCCTCGGCGCTAATCCGCCCGACACAGGGCGCGCTGCAGCGCTTGATCTGATATTGCAGGCACGGCCTCGTGCGGCTCTCGAACATGCTGTCGGTGCATGAGCGCAAGGGGAAGGCGCGATGCAAAGCATTGATCGTCTGATTGACGGCGCCGGCCGAGGCGAACGGCCCGAAATACTCACCCTTGCGGCTCTGCGCGCCGCGATACTTCACCACCTGCGGCCAGGGCGTATCACCGGTGATGAGGATGTAGGGGAACGACTTGTCGTCACGAAGCGAGATGTTGTAGCGCGGCTTGAGCTTCTTGATCAGGTTGCTCTCGAGCAGAAGCGCCTCGACCTCGCTGTTGGTCGTGATCACCTCGACCGAAACCGTCTGCGCCACCATGCGCTGCAGCCGCACCGGCAGGCGCGCAGTCTTGACGTAGGATGACACCCGTCTGCGCAGGCTCTTGGCCTTGCCGACATAGAGGGCATCGCCGTGGCGATCGAGCATCCGGTAGACGCCCGGCGAAAACGGCATGGTGCGGAGCGCCCGCGCCAACACCTCCGCGCCGCGCGCGAGCGAGCTGAGCACTGCCGGCTTTGGCAGCGATGCCTGATCGCCCGGCAGCCCTGTGGCACTGCCGGCGGTTTTCGGCGCGATCGATGAGTCCATGAGCACGGATATTGGCAGAACCCGATCCCCGGTCAACGCACGGGATCGTTGTACTTCAAGCGTTTGCGGGCATTGCGCCGCCAATCCACCGAGTCTGTGGAAAAGCCTGTGGAAGAATGCCTCTGATCAGGGGTGAATCCAAAGCGTTGCGCGTAGTTAACGCGGTCTGCA
>VGET01000101.1 GCA_016869195.1 Alphaproteobacteria bacterium
CCTATGCTTAGGATTGGGATCGACACAGGCGGAACCTTTACCGACTTCGTGGCGCTTGAGGTCGGCACCGGACGGGTTTCAATCGCCAAGGTGCCTTCGACGCCGAAACGTCCGTCCGATGCGCCACTCGCCGCCATCCGCCAGTCAGGCGTCGAGCCCGGCCAGGTCGAGCGCATCGTGATCGGCACGACGATCGCGACCAATGCACGCCTGCAGAAGAAGGGCGCGACGGTGCTCTATGTCGGCACCAAGGGCACCGAGGATGCGCCGGTGATCGCGCGCATCGACCGCAAGGAAGCCTATAACCCGGCCTGGCCGAAGCCCGACGCGGGGGTCAGGCGCCGCCATGTCTTCGGTATCGCCGAGCGCCTGGACCACAAAGGCAACGTGCTGACCGCGCTCAACGACAAGGAGCTGAGGCGGCTCGGCGACTGGGCGGCGCGCTGGCTGAAGAGCGATCCCGAGACGGATTGGGCGGTTGCGGTCAACCTGCTCTATTCCTATGTCAGCCCTGCCCACGAGAAGGCGATCGGCGACTACCTCGCCAAGCGCTTCCCGGGCCTGCCGGTCTCGCTCTCGCACCAGGTGGCGCCGATCTGGCGCGAATATGAGCGCTCGGCGACCACCATCACGGATGCGTTCATCAAGCGGGTGATCGGCGATTTCGGCGGGCAGCTCGCGTCCGAGATCAAGTCGCTCGGGATCAAGGGCCCGCTCTCGCTGATGAAATCGAATGGCGGCCACGCGGCGGCCGCGGCGGCGGGCGAAGCGCCGGTTCAGCTGCTGCTTTCAGGGCTTGCCGGCGGCGTGATCGCGGGCCGGCGCTTCGCGCGCGATCACGCCGAGGGCAATGGCGTCACGCTCGACATGGGCGGCACCAGCGCCGATGTCGGGCTGATCGCGAATGGCGAGTTCGGCTCGACCACGCAATATGAGGTCGAATGGGGCGTGCCGGTGAGCGCGCTCTTCATCGACTACACGACGATCGGTGCCGGCGGCGGCTCGATCGCGCATTTCGACGCGGGCGGCCTGCTCAAGGTCGGCCCCAAGAGCGCCGGCGCGGACCCTGGGCCCGCCTGCTATGGCCGCGGCGGCACCGAGCCCACGGTGACCGATGCCAATGTCGTGCTCGGCCGGCTCGATCCGTCCTTCTTTCTCGGCGGCGAGATGAAGCTTGACGGCACACTCGCGCGGCAATCGCTGATTGCCCTCGCCAAGCGGCTCGGCCTCTCGATCGAGGACGCGGCGCTCGCGATCCTCAACACGACTGCTGCCAACATGGCGAACGCGACCCGGCTGCTCACGGTCGAGCGCGGCCTCGACCCGCGCAAGTTCGCGCTGATCGCCTTCGGTGGCGCGGGGCCGCTGCATGCGGTCGATGTCGCGAAGAAGCTCGGCATGACGCGCGTGGTTGTGCCGCCGCACCCGGGCCTCACCTCGGCGCTCGGCACGCTCCTGACCGAGCTGCGCGCGGATCGGGCGCGCACCGTGATGCATCGCTCCGACCGGCTCGATGCCAAGCGGCTGGCGCACGAGCTGAAAGAGGTGTCGCGCGAGGCGCTGGCGGAGCTCAAGCGCGACGGTCTCAAGGGCGAAGCGACCGTCTCAGGCTATCTCAGCATGCGCTATCTCGGCCAGAACTTCGGCGAGTTGATTCAGCTGGGCGGGCTCGATCTCTCACGCGCGGTGTTCGACAAGGCTGTCGAGGCGCTGCACCAGCGCCACCACGAGCTCTATGGCTATGCGATGCGGGATCGCGTGGTCGAGGTCACCGAGGTGCGCGTCGTTGCGCTCGGCAAGGAGAGCGTCGATGCCCGCCTCATGGCGCCAAGAGCCGGGCGTGTGGCGCCGCAGGCGACCCGCGCCGTCTATTTCGCCAATGCGGGTCGGGTCGCGACGCCGATCTTCCGCCGCACCGAGATGCCCGAGGGCACGCGGATCAACGGCCCTGCGATCATCGAGGAAATGGATTCGACCACGCTCCTCCATCCCGGCGATCAGGCGGTCGTGCGCGCCGATGGCAGCCTGGTCATCACCCTGGGCTCGACGGGCGAGGACGCCCGCACCTCGGCGGGTAACCGGAAAGGGGCGCTGCCGCCCGAGCGTGATCCGGTGACGTTGACGGTGGTGAACAACGCGCTGCGCAATATCTGCGACGAGATGGGCAGCGCCATGGTGCGCACCGCCTACTCACCGATCTTCAGCGAATCACGCGACTTCTCCTGCATGGTGTTCGATCGGCGCTTGCGCATGATCGGCCAGGCCGAGATGAACCCGGCGATCATCTGCGCCGGCCTTCATACCGTGCCGCTATGCGTTGCTGAGATGGGCATCGAGAATTTCCACCCGGGCGATGTGATCGTGCACAACGATCCCTATCGCGGCCAGTGCCACATGCCCGAGCATCTGCTGCTCAAGCCGGTGTTTCTCGGCGATCAGTTGATCGGCTTTGCCGGCAACATCGCGCATGTGGCCGAGATCGGCGGCATGGCGGTCGGCTCGTTTGCCTCGACCGCGACCGAGGTGTTCCAGGAGGGCCTGCGCCTGCCGCCGGTCAAGCTGATGTCGAAGGGCGAGTACTGCAAGGATGTCTGGCGGGTCGTCATGGCCAATCACCGCACGCCCGATACGACCTGGGGCGACTTCCACGCCATGATGGGCTCGCTCACCGCCGCCGAACGCCGGTTTCAGACTCTGGTGGCACAGCTCGGTCTCGACGCGTTCGAGCGGATCGCAGACTCCCTGATTGAACACGGCGAGGCCTGGATGCGGCGCGAGATCCGCAAGATCCCGAACGGCGTCTACGAGGGCGAGGACTATTTCGAGGACGATGGCGTCGAGCGCAGGAACTATCACTTCCGCTGCAAGGTCCATGTGCGCGACGACAACGTCGTGGTGGATCTGTCGGGGTCGGACCCGCAGGCGCGCGGGCCGATCAACGTGACCTATGTCGCCACCTCGGCGGCCTGCTGCGCCGGTTGCGACGGATCTGATCTCGGGTAGGCACAACGCGTCCCGACCGTGCGGGCAAAGAATCGGCGATGCGATTGCGGGTCAGCCGGCACGACTTTCCGCAGCGGGGTTGAGGCGGAACCCGACATAGCCCTTGGCGACGATGTCCTCGCAGATCTCGCGATATTTTTCGGCGCCGCCGAGATAGGGGTAGATCACCTGCGGCTTGCCCGGCATGTTGGCGCCGACATACCACGACTTCACCGTGACGAAGAGCGTTGGCTCAGCGACCTCGCCGACGTGCCGGGTCCACGCGATCTCCGACTCAGGGGTCGCCTCGATGCTTTCAAGCCCGCGCCTGCGCAGGAACGCGACGCAGTCCGTGATCCAATCGACGTGCTGCTCGATCGAGAGCACCATGTTGGTGACCACCGACGGGCTGCCCGGCCCGGCGACGATGAAGAGGTTGGGAAAGCCCGCGACCGCGAGGCCGAGATAAGTGCGCGGGCCCTCCACCCATTTGTCCTTGAGCGCGACACCGCCGCGCCCGCGCAGATCGATGGCAAAGAGCGCGCCGGTCATCGCATCGAAGCCGGTCGCGAATACGATGGCATCGAGCGCGAAGCTCTCCTCGCCCGCGACCAGGCCGTCGACGCGAATTTCGCGAATAGGGTTCTCTTTCAGATCGACCAAGCGGACATTGGCGCGATTGAAGGTCTCGTAGTACCCGGTGTCGATGCAGAGCCGCTTCGCTCCGATCGGCACATCCTTCGGGCAGAGCAGCTCGGCGACCGCCGGATCCTTGATCGCCTCGCGGATCTTTCGATTGACGAACGCGACCACCACGTCGTTGGCGGCCTGATTGGTCAGAATGTCCTTGAAGATGGTGATGAAGGCGAACGAGCCCTTGGTCCAGGCCTCCTCCAGCATGCGCCGGCCCTCCTCGGCCGACACGTCGAAGACCGATTTTTCCGCCTGGTCGTACACATCGCCGAATGGCGAGCGGCGGCACTTCTCGCGGAGCGCCTGGTAGTTTGCCTTCCAGCGGCGCACCTCCTCGGGCCTGAGCGGGCGGTTGCGCGCGGGAATGCTGAAGTTCGCAGTGCGCTGGAACACGGTGAGGTGCTTCGCCTGGGTCGCGATGATCGGGATGGATTGCACGCCGGACGAGCCGGTGCCGATCACGCCCACCCGCTTGCCGCTGAAGTCGACGCCCTGCTTCGGCCAGTCGGCGGTGTGGTAGAGCGCGCCGCCGAAGCCCTCGAGGCCCTTGATTCCGGGCAAGTTGGGAATCGAGAGGCAGCCGGTGGCCATCACGCAGAAGCGCGCAATGAAGCGCTCGCCGCGGTCGGTCTCGATCATCCAGCGGCCGCAGATCTCATCGAACGCGGCGCGGGTCACCCGGGTCTCGAACTGCATGTCGGAGCGGAGCGCGAAGCGGTCGACCACATAGTTGATGTAGCGGAGGATCTCCGCCTGCCCCGCGAAGCGCTCGGACCAGGTCCACTCCTGCTGCACCTCGTCCGAGAACGAGTAGGAGTAGGTCATGCTCTGCGCATCGCAGCGCAGCCCCGGATAGCGGTTCCAATACCAGGTCCCGCCGGGCCCGGCGCCGGCCTCGATGACCCGGACCTTCAGCCCCCTGCCGCGCAGGCGATAGAGCGCGTAGATGCCCGCGAAGCCGGCGCCGACGACGATTGCGTCGAACTCGGGTTCGCTGGTCATGGACTCGGCCCTACCTCTTGCGGAACGCCTTCCGCAGCGCCTTGCAGGCCGCGGCATGGGCCTCCGCCGCAACATCGAATTTCCCCGTGGCCGTCCAGAAGCCGTGGATGTGGCCCTGATAGTTGATGTGCTGGGTCGGCACGCCCGCCTTCTTCAACGCCTTGGCATAGGCGACGCCCTCGTCGTAGAGCGGGTCGTGGCTCGCGGTCATCACGAGCGCCGGCGGCAGACCGCTCAGGTTCCTGGCCCGGATCGGCGCGGCGGTCACCGTGCTCCGCTCCGACTTCTTGTTGAAGTAGCAATCGAAGAACCAATTCATGACCTCGGCGGTGAGCAGATAGCCCTCGCCGAACGTCTTGTAGGACGGCCGATCTTCCCGCGTGTCGGTCACCGGATAAACCAGCAGCTGGAAGACGAGCTTCGGCCCGCCCTCCTTCTTGGCGCGCTGGGCCACCACAGTGGCGAGGCAGCCGCCGGCCGAATCGCCCGCCACCGCAATGCGGTTCGGGTCGCCGCCGAGCTTGGCGCAGTTCTTCGCGACCCACTTGGTCGACGCCCAGGCGTCGTCGGTCGGTTTCGGAAACTTGTTCTCAGGCGCCTTGCGATAGTCGACCCCGACCACCATGCAGTCGGCGCCCTCGCACATCGCGCGGCAGGCGTTGTCATGGGTGTCGAGCCCGAGCACGACATAGCCGCTGCCGTGGAAGTTAATCACCACCGGCAGGGCCTTCTTGCGGGCGTAGCCCTTCGGCCAGTAGATGCGGATCGGGATCTTGCCATGGGGCCCCGGAATCTTCCGGTTCGCGACCTTGCCGACCTTCGGGCCCGGCGCCTCGAGGCTGGTCACCAGCGCATTGAAGTCAGCTCTCACCTCGGCGATCGGCCGATCCCAAAGGGGCTTCGCCTCCTGCGCGTTAACCTCGTCGCATACCGCCTGAACCTGAGGATGCAGTCGCATGTGGCTCTCCCCGTTTGCTTCTTCCTGGCTGGCGGCCGGGCCTACGCCATGACCTGGCCGCGATCATAGTTGTAGGCTTGGCCGGTGATGTCCTTGGCCGCATCCGTCGCTAGAAAGAGATAGAACGGCGCGAGTTCATCCGGCTCGATCCAACCGCGATTGATCACCATCGAGGCGAGAACCAGATCGCGCGCCTCCTTTGTGATGTGCTTCTCGTTCAGCTCAGTGCGGATCGTGCCGGGGCAGATCGCATTGACCGTGATGCCGCGCGGACCGAGCTCGTGCGCCAGCGAGCGCACCAGGCCGATGATGCCGTGCTTCGCGGCGCAATAGGCCGCATATTCCGCGCCCGCCGCCTTGCCCCAGATGGACGCAGTGAAGATAACCCTCCCACCTCTGCCCATCGCCGGCAAGGCAGCGCGCGTGACATAGAAGTGGCCGTTCAGGTTGATATCGATCACCTGCTCGAAGACCATGTCTACTTCATCGCGTGGTCCGTCCACAGGCGTCTTCCAGCCCACACCCGCATTGTTGACCAGCACGTCGATCGGCCCGAGCGAGCCCATGGTGCCGTAGATGTCGGCGCGGTCCGTGATGTCGCAGCGCCGCCCGGTGACCGCGCGCCCGGTGTCCACCGCGAGTGCCGCTGCGCTCTCGATCACCAGGTCATCGCGATCGAGCATGGCGACATCGGCGTCAGCCTTCGCGAACGCCGCTGCCACGGCCAAGCCGATGCCACGCGCGGCGCCGGTTACAACCACACGCTTGCCCGACACGTCGAATGGAGCCCGCACCGGCCATCCCTCGAGTTGGCTCTGCACCGACAGATTAGGTATTGGCCATGACGTGTCAACGGCGAGACCTACGCGACAGCTCGGGCGTCGAGCCATTGCGATTGACAGCCGATGAGCCAGGGTTCGAGACTTCGCCGCCGCGCATGAAGGCTTCGACAACCTTCATGACGGCCACAGGGCCAGCCGAGCACTTTCGCCAAGTGGGTGGCGCCGAAGGCTGGGCGGTGACCACAGCACTGACAGGGAGCGAGCCTTGAACGTCCTCGTCACCGGCGCTGATCGTGGCATCGGCGAAGCGCTGTGCCGCGCCTATCGCGCGCGTGGAGACCGGGTGGTCGCGGCCTGCTTCGGCGACTCCCCTGGGCTCAGGTCAGCAGGTCTACGGGTCGAGCCCTCGGTCGACGTCACCTCGACGCCGACCTGTTGCGCGCTCGCCGACCGGCTCCGCCGCACCGCGACACGGATCGACGTCCTAATCAACAATGCGGGCGTGGCCGCCCTCGATCGGCTCGGCTCGCTCGACTACGACAAGCTTCGCCGCCTGTTCGAGGTCAACGCGCTCGGCCCATTGCGCGTCACCGAGGCGCTGCTCGACCTGTTCGCGCCGGGAGCCAGGGTTGCGATCGTGACCAGCAGGCTGGGCTCGCTCGGCGACAACACTTCGGGGGGCCGCTACGGCTATCGCCTCTCGAAGTGCGCCGCAAACATGGCGGGGATCAACCTCCATCAAGACCTGAAGCAGCGCGGCATCGCCGTCGTGATGCTCCATCCGGGCCAGGTCAGGACGGCGATGGCGGTGCTGGACGAAGCAGTGCAGGGCGTTGAGCCGGAGGTCGCCGCCGAAGGCCTGATGCGGCAAATCGACCGTGCCAGTCCCAACGAGGCGCCGGCGTTCGTCCACGCCAAGGGAACACTCTTGCCGTGGTCGTGCGACGACCAACCGGACTTCACCGGTCAGGCTTCCCTCCAAGTACCGCAGGCTTCCAGGCCGGCCGGCGTGAAGTTGACCAGCGCGCTCGGAACGGCAACCCGGCGACAAGCCCGCCGCAATCGTATCGGCCGCGGCTAAGCCGAGAGGCGCGAGATCAAACCGATGAGTCTGGGCACCATGACCTGGGTTTGTCGACGTTGATCGGTCACCTTGGTGGAGTCGATCTCACCGGTATTCGTTGGGCAGCATTTAGAGGGGAGCCCGGGCCGGCCGCACCCTTGGCGCCCAGATTGGCCTTAAACGAACATGGCACTCGGATCCGTCTCAGGGGGCTGGTCAAGTCCGACAAAGTTCGCCAACATCCGGTTGGTCCGGTTGCCCGCCGGGGGCAATTGCGGCGATCCGCCGGAGCGCGCCGAGACCGCGGTCGAGGGCGACTGATCGACCGCGTGGCGGCGCGCCGAACGATTGGCGCTGAGCGCCACTCCCAGTGCCTCGCGCGGCCGATGCGCACGTGTCGACAGCCTCCTAGACGCGACCCTCTGGCCGAAGGGTGATCCGATGGGCTACACCATTTCCGAGAAGATCTTGGGCAGAGCATCCACGGCCGGTGCGCCGATGCGCGCCGGCAGCGCCATCGAGGTGAAGCCCGACTTCGTGCTCGGCTACGACTTTCCCGGCTATCTCGACGTGATGTTTCGTCAATTGCGTGAGGAGCTCGGTTGCGAACGGGTGGTCGAGCCCGAGCGCTTCGGCATCTTCATTGACCACATGGTGCCGGCGACGACTCCCGCCGAGGAGGACTTTCATGCCATCACGCGATCGTGGTGCCGCGCGAACCATGTGCGGCTGCACGAGCGAGAAGGCATCGGTCACCAAGTCGCAGCGGAAGCGGGCTATGCCGTTCCGGGCGCCTTCGTCGTCCATTTCGATGGCCACGTCTCCCAGCTGGGAGCGTTTGGCACGCTTGCGATCGGCATCCATCAGCAATTGCTTGAGGCTTTCGCACGCGAGCGCATTACCTTCACGGTACCGCATACCACGAGGGTCAACCTGCGGGGCCGGCTCCAGCGCGGGGTGATGGCGCGCGACGTCTTCCACCATCTAGTGCGCGTGCTCGGGCCCCGTTCGTGCCGCTTCCAGGTGCTCGAACTCGGTGGCCAGGCGCTCCCGACGCTCTCGCTCGAGGGTCGCCAAACCATCACCGGTCTTGCCATGTTCACCGGCGCGCTGAGCTCGATCTGCAATCCCGACCAGGACGCCCTCGATTATGCCTTGCCGCGTGCGCTCAAGCAGCTCGAGCCCGTGAGCAGCGATGAGGATGCCAACTTCGCGGCCGTGCATGACATCGACCTGAGCGGGCTGGCGCCGATCGTCGTCGTGCCACCGAGCCCGGCGGCGACCGCTGATCTGGTCGATTATCTTGGCCTCCCGGTGCAGGCCGGCTATCTCGGCTCCTGCGCCTCCGGTCGGCTGGAAGATCTTCGCGCCGCCGTCTTAGTGCTGTCGGGCCGCAAGGTGTCGCCCGGCTTCGCACTCCATGTCGTGCCGACCAGCCGCGCCATCATGGCCCAAGCTGCGGCCGAGGGGCTCCTCACGCCGCTGATCGAGGCCGGCGCATTCATCTCGTCGAGCTCGTGCGACTACTGTTATGGCCGGATCGCGACCATGAGCGCAGGTCAACGCGCGGTCTCAACCGGCACGCTCAATGTTCGCGGTCGCATGGGAAGTCCCGATTCAGAAATTTATCTGTGCAATGCTGCCGCCGTTGCCGCGTCGGCGATCGAAGGCAGGATTGCCGACCCGCGGCACTACCTGCCGTGAGCAGCGAGCTCGCGAATCTTCGTGGTCGCATCGCCTATGTGATCGAGGCGGCGGACTTCGACGTCGACCAGATCATCGGCGTCGAGAACATACGCCTGACCGATCCCGACGCGCTCGCGGCACTGGCGATGCGTCGCTACGATCCGGATTTTGCAGCGTTGGTGAAGCCCGGTGATATGATCGCCTGCGGCGAGAATTTTGGCTATGGCCATCCCCATTTCGGGCCGATGATCGCCTTGCGCCGGCTCGGTATCGTCGCGGTGCTCGCCGAATCGTTCGCGACCGGCTATTGGCGTGAGGAACTCGCCGAGGGTTTTCCCCAGATCGCCTGCCCAGGGGTCCTCGGCTTGGTTCGTCGCTGGGACACCGTCGAGGTGGACTGGAGTGCCGGCGTCGTCCGTAACTTGACCCGAGGTGGGAGCCTGGCCCTTCAGGCCTACTCCGCAGCCGAGCGCGACATGATTCGCGCGGGCGGACTCGTGCCTTATCTCCGCGAAAAAATGCGAACTCCGTAAGCGATCGGCGCTGGCACCGCACGGCGATGCGCCAAGGCGCAACGCCAGTGGTCCAATCGGAAAAGTCTGGATCGAGCAATCGGCCGCATTATTGGCGTGGCGCGCCGACCAGCGTACTGGCGGGTCGGACGGAAACCTGCAGCCTCTCAAGAGTCTGCCGCACAGCGCGGACAACGTCGGCCGCGTTTGGGCCGTCACCGTGAACCAGAATGGCCTGCGCGTCGAATTCAAGATCAGTGTCGTCGACGGTGCGTAGCTTGCGGTCTCGGATAAACCGCTCAAGGCGGTCCGCAACGCGCCCCGGGTCGACCCGCCGTTTCTGCCGCTCCACGATCAGGGAGCCGTCACACCGATATTCCAGATCGATGCAAAGCTCGTGCACGATCCGAATACCCTCCGCCCGCGCGATCTCATAGAATCGATGGCGCTCGAGCGGTGTTGGCCAATACAGAACCCAACCAGCATCGACCCGATTGATCGCGTCGATCATGGCGCCCGCAATGGCATCATTCTTGGCGAGCATGGGGTAGAGCGCGCCGTGCGGCACCAAATGGTCGATCGTCGCACCGACTGAATCTGCGATCTGGCGCAGGGCACCGATCTGATAGAGGGTCAGGCAGCGCGCTTCATCGGTCGAGATGTTGATCTCGCGCCGCCCGAAGCCAGCGATGTCGGGGAGTCCCCAGTGCACGCCCACGGCGACCCCGTGCTGCTTGGCAAGTTGCACCGTGCGCTCCATGTGCACCGGATCGCCGGCATGAAAGCCACAGGCGACATTGGCTGAAGACAGATGTGGCATGATCTCGGCATCGGCGCCGAATGCGTAATTGCCAAAGCTTTCTCCGACATCACTGTTGACGTCCATCGCATGCTGCATGGTACGACGCTCCCGTGGCCACAGTTTGTCAGCGAGCGCGGCGCGACCCAGCTTCGTGCCAAGATGCGCACACGCCTGAACCACAAAATACTCGAATTTTCCCTATGAGTCTTAATACGCCGCGCCCCGTCCCACTGACGCGGCCGATCGCGCTCCAAGGACCATACGCATCGGACCCACTGCATTGGACTCGCCGAGCCGGCGCGCACCAGTCTGAAAAACTGGTTCCTGCGGCCGCTTGTTCGGCGACGGTCGCACTGCTATGGTTTCGCGGAATCGTGAAATGGAATTAGCATGAAACGTTGTGGTCGAGCAAAACGACCAACGGAGTTCGAGTATCAATAACATTCGAAATGGCTTCTAGGGAGGGTACAATGGTCGTAAAAAATTAGCATGAAACGTTGTGGTCGAGCAAAACGACCAACGGAGTTCGAGTATCAATAACATTCGAAATGGCTTCTAGGGAGGGTACAATGGTCGTAAGGAAGATGCTGTCGATAGCCGCGGTGGCGTTTGGAGGT
>VGET01000102.1 GCA_016869195.1 Alphaproteobacteria bacterium
CTGGGCCGCGCGTGCGGTTGCCACCTTGGCGCTGCTCGTGCTCATCGTCATCGGAGCGTCGGCGCACACGGCGAGCGCCGCGGACAAGCGCAACTACACGGCCGAGATCGCGCACAATAAGGGCCTTGCCGATGCCGATGATGTCTTTTGGCAGGAGCAATTAGGGCTCCTTCAATCGCTCGCGGCAATTTTGCGCGGTTGGCGCGAGCGCTATTTGCCTGCAAAGACCCGCAACTATGATGAGGCGCTGCGCTGGTTGAGGCCGCTCGCCGAAGTCAAACGTCCAAAGGCGATGGCACGGGGGACACTGGGTAGCCTCTGACGAAGTACCGCGCGTCCTCTCCGGCAATCGCGAACCCCGACTTCTCCAAGGGCATGCGCACGGCTGACCCATCGGTCAACACGAAGCCGGTTACAACGTTAGAGCGGGCGAAGGCCTCGGCCAGAATCGCGTCGTGATCCGGCAGATTGGCGAGGTCGGCCCGCAGCGCATCGGTTGCCGCGGCGCCGGCGTCCGTAAGGCGGTCGATGAGCTGCGCCACCTGGGTGCGCGGCCGGGGCCACTGGCCGAGCTTGGCGAGGCTCTCATCGTCGAGGTCGACCACGCGGACCGGGGCGTCCTGATAGGGCCGGGGCGAGGCCCGTTGCATCAGGTCATAGACCCGGTCGCGAAGCTCCGCGATCACGGGCGGGTTGATCACCTGCAGCAGGAGGCCGAGCCCGAGCACAAGCGCCGGAACCAGGATGGCGAAGCCCAGCTTGAGCACGGACAGTCGCATGGGTGTCCGCTCGATCCTTCCCTGAATCCGGTTCTAAACGCGGGCGCCGGGCGATTCGGCGCGCCGTAAGGTGACGGCAGGGGAGGGCGCGCCGCAATCGCTTTTCGGGTCGGTGGCGCACGATGCCGGGCCTCGGGGTCAATACTTTGGCGCTCCCCGGGGAGCGGGATTTCGGCTATGCTGGCAACTGTGATCACAGTTGGTCCCAGGGAGGCGGCGATGGCAATGCCCGGTATGGCCTATTTCGAAGGGCGCTATGTGCCCATTCAGGATGCGAAGCTCTCGATCCTCGAGCCCGCGATCACGAAGAGCGACATCGTGTTCGACGTGGTCTCGACCTGGGATCGGGTGTTCTTCCGGCTGGAGGATCACCTCGATCGTTTCGAGAACTCATACAAGCACGTAAAGATCAAGCCGCCGGTCAGCCGTGATGAGATGCGTACCATCTCGGCGGAGCTGGTGGATCGCTCCGGCCTCGACAATTCCTGCGTCTATATGTGCGCGACCCGGGGCCTCTATGCCGGGGGCGCCGCCTTCGGTGACCCGCGAAACGCGGTCAACGGCTTCTACGCCTATGTCGTGCCCTATTACTGGGTGATTCCGAAGGAGCACGCCGAGACCGGCGGCCACCTCTGGATCGCGAGCGTGCGGCGCGCGCCGAGCGAGGCGATCAATCAGAAGGTGAAAAACTTCAACCGCATGGATCTGACCGCGGGCCAGTTCGAAGCGCTGGAGCATGGGGCCGACGCGCCGATCCTGCTCTCGACCACGGGCAAGCTGACCGAAGGACCAGGCTTCAACGTCTGGATCGTGCGCGGCAAGAAGCTGCTGACGCCGGGCAAGGACCTGCTCGAGGGCGTCACACGCAAGACCGTGTTCGAACTGGCGCAGGAATCAGGGTTCGAGCCGGTCGCGACCGAGCTGACGGCCGATGACCTCTTGGAAGCCAAAGAGGTGTTCATCTCTTCAACGGCCGGCGGCGTTTTGCCGATCACCCGGGTGAACGACCAGGCGGTCGGCAATGGCGCGCCCGGCATCACCACGGGCCAGCTTCAGAAGCGCTATTGGGAGAAGCGCAAGCGCGGCTGGCACGGCACGCCGGTCGACTCGCTCCTCGTCTCCCGGCGCGAGAAGGTGCCGGCGGAGTAGGGCCGGGGCGGACCCGCCGGAGCAAGAACGTGCAGATCGAGCCTGCGTTGATGGAGGTGCCGGTGGGTGCCTCCATCGACACGCTGGAAGCGCTGGTGCGGCGGCAGGGCTTCGCCGCCGTGCCGGGCGCCGCGATGCGGGACGCGCTCGAGCGCCTCGGTTCGCTTGCAGACTGGAACGCGTTCGCCGCGAGCTGGAACGACCTCGCGCTCGACACCTATATGGCGGACGGCGGGCGTTATCGGCGGCGGCGCTATGGCGTGTTCTCGGTCGAGCCCGACGGCACGGTCACCCGCGAGGCGCATCAGCCGCATTATCAGAGCCGCTCCTACAACGCGCTGAATGGCGGCGTTGAGCGCTGGTTCGAGCCGATCCGGCCGGAAATCGGTGACGGCGCCAGTATGCGCGCCGTGCTCGATCATTCGCGTCGTCTGTTCAGCGCGCTCAGCCCGGCAACCGCGCGCTGGCATGTCGAGGTGCATCAATTCCGCATCGAGGCGAACCCAGGCCAGCCCGGCCAGCCGACACCAGAGGGCAGCCATCGTGACGGCGTTGATCACGTTCTAGTGCTGCTCATCCGACGGCAGAACGTGAAGAGCGGCACGACCACGATCCATGATGCGAAGGGTCGCAGGCTCGGCAGCTTCACCCTGACCGACCCGTTCGACGCCGCGCTGGTGGACGATCACCGCTGCTATCACGGCGTGACCCCGGTCGAGCCGCTCGACCCCGCTGCACCGGCCTATCGCGACGTGCTGGTGGTGACGTTCAGAGCGGCGTGATTCGGTGAGCGATCAGATCGCGCCGAACGCGCGGTCCAGCACGCGTGCTTCCGAGCCGACGCAATCAGCGAATCCTGCTTGCATCGCTTCGCGGTCCAGCCCCTTGCCGATCAGCACGAGGCGGGTCTCGACCTCGCCGCGCGGCCATGACTCCGCATAGGTCGGGGGGCTGAACACCTTCTGCACGCCCTGAAGGATCACCGGGCGCTCGACGCCCTCGAACTGCACGAGGCCCTTCACCCGATAGAGATCCGGCCCGTATTGCTCGGAGAGACGCCAGAGGAATTCGAGCAGCGCGTGATAGGCGAGGGGTCGCCGCTCGCGCAGGCAAACCGCCGAGACGTCGGGCAAGTGACGCGCGTTTTCTCCATCGCCGTGATGTTGATCGTGATTGGCGTCTTTGTGTTCGTGCAGCTCGTCGTCGGCGCCGATCCATGAGGACACCGCCGTTTCTTTCAGCTTCGGATCGAACAGATCGAGGTCGAGCACCTGATCGAGGCCGAGGCGCGCATGCGTGGTCTCAGCCCGCGGCGCATAGGGGTTCAGCGCGCTCACGGCCACCATCGCAGCCTGTGCTTCTTCGGCCGAGACCAGATCGCGCTTGTTGAAGATCAGCTTGTCGGCAATGGCAATCTGCTTGCGCGCCTCGGGCTGGGCCTCGACCTGCCCCGCAACATGCTTCAAATCAACCAGGGTCACGATCGCATCGATCCGGAAGGTCAGGTTCAGCTTCATGTCGGTATAGAACAGCTGCGCGATCGGCACGGGGTCGGCGATGCCGCTGGTCTCGACGATGATCCGGTCGAACTCGATTCTGGGCTCGGCGAAGCCGAGCTTGCGCAAATAGAGCCGCTCGAGTGCGCCGACCAGATCCTCCCTGCTGGCGCAGCACACGCAGCCATTGTTGAGCTCGAGCATGTCTTCGCTCGCGCGGTGGATCAGGTCGCCATCGATGCCGATCTCGCCGAACTCATTGACGATCACGGCGATGCGCCCGCTGTTCGGGTCGGCGAGGATGCGATTGACCAAGGTCGTCTTGCCGGCGCCGAGGAAGCCGGTCAGCAGCGTGATCGGCACGCGCTGCTCGCCTTCGCTTCGATCGATGGTCGGCACGGCCCGACCCTCGCGCTTGCCTAGCCGAGCTCGGCCCAGGCACGTACCGGCGCGCCGCTGCCGTCACCCAGCTTGATCGGCGGGCCGCTGAACCAGAACTCGCCCTTGCCGATCAGCTCCTCGAGGTTGATCAGCCACTCATAGTGCGTGAGGCCGCGATCGCGGCACACACGATGATTGGGGAAGAGATTGTCGGAAGGCTTGTCGGTCGAAGGGCCCTCCACGCCGTGGAGCTTCGAGCCACGATCGGCGAGCCAGTGCGTCGCCTTCGCGGTGATGCCCGGGTTGCTCCACACCACCTTCACATCGGGGAAGTGGCGCTTGTGCAGGCCCGTGCAGAGCAACACGATATGGCCGTCGATCTTGACGCCGGCCTTCTTCTCCGCCGCTTCGAAATCAGCGACGTCCATATCGCCAAGATCGGGAATGTGGCGCATGTCGAGGCACACCGATTTGCCCATGAACATGTCGAGTGGCATGCGGTCGATCGAGGCGCCGGTCGGGTTCACATGGTAGAAGGCGTCGACGTGCGTCCCGATGTGGTCGACCATGCCCATATAGGTGGTGGCGAAGGTCAGCCGGTCTTCGGGCACGCCGAGGTTGAAGGCCTTGGTTCGCTCATGCGTGAAGTGCGGCACGATGACCGGGCGCTGGAACAGTTTGTGCGCCGGCATGTTGTCGGTCAACGTGAGCGTCAGATCGAGGATCCGCTTCGCCATGTCCGATCTCCCTCTTGCTACTCGTTCAGCCCCTTGCCCCTGTAAGGGTGGACCTTGACCCAGTGCTTCGCGATTTCGACCCGCTTGGTGATCCAGACATCGCGGCGCTTCTGCATGTAATCGAGCAGCCGCGCGAGGCCGACAGCGCGTGCCGGATGGCCGATCAGACGGTTGTGAAGCCCGACGCTCATCATCTTCGGGTGCTTGCTGCCCTCGTCATAGAGCATGTCGAAGCCGTCTTTGACGAAGCTGAACCAGTCATCCGCGGTGCCGACCCAGCCGGCGAGCTTCACGTCATTGTGCGTGATCGAATAGGGCACGACGAGGTGGGCCTTGCCCTCGACTGTCTGCCAATAGGGCAGCTCATCGCCATAATAGTCCGAATCATAGAGGAAGCCGCCGTGCTCGACCACGAGGCGGCGGGTGTTGACGCTCGGCCCATAGCGGCAATACCAGCCGGCCGGGCGCTCGCCCATCATCTTCTCGATCGAGGCGACCGCGCGCTTGATGTGGTCACGCTCTTCTGCCTCGCTCAGCTTGAAATGCTCAACCCAGCGCCAGCCATGGCTGCAGATGTCGAACCCGGCCTTGCGAATGGCCGCCGCGGCGCGCGGATTTCGCTCAAGCGCGAGCGCACAGCCGAAGATCGTCATCGGCAGGCCGCGTTCCTCGAACAGGCGCATCAGGCGCCAGAAGCCCACGCGCGAGCCATATTCGAACATGCCTTCGGCCGCGAGATCGCGGCCCTTGATGTCCGGGCGCAAGCCGTGCGCCTCCGACAGTCCGGCCTCGGTCGCCGGCTCGCCGTCCTGGATCGAGGGCTCCGAGCCCTCCTCGTAGTTCATCACGAAATTGACGGCGAGGCGCGCACCGCCCGGCCATTGCGGGTCCGGCGGCGTGTCGCCATAGCCGATGAAGTCGCGCTTGGGCTCCCAGGGCATTCAGAAAGCTCTCCCTTTTTGATTCTCGCGCTAATTGAGCGACCGATAGACCTCGGTCTCGAAAGCCAGATAAAGCGGCAGGGACTTCGTATCAAAGAACGGCAGGATCTGCGTCGCATAGACGCCGCCGACGCCCTTCTTCTGATCGATCCACGAAAACGCGTTGATCAGGCCGCACCAGGCGAGGCTGCCGGCGGAGCGCCCGGTTGGCGCCTCGGTCTCGTTGATCATGAAGGAGAGGCCCCAGGTCTTGGGCTGACCGGGGAAGAACTCGGCATCAAGCGTGGTATCCGGCATTACGGTCTTGAGCAGGCCGAGCCGGATGCCGCCGATGTTGTTGCGCGACATCTCCACAACCGTCTCCGGCTTGAGCAGCTGCTTGCCATTGACGCGGCCCTGATTGAGCATCAGGCGCACAAATTTGAGATAGTCGCCGACCGTGCCGTAGAGCCCGCCGCCGCCCATCTCGAATTCGGGCTCTTGCGGGATCTCGAGGTCGATCGGCGCGAGCTTCCCGGCGCGGTCGCGCTGGTGAATCTTCGCCAGCCGCTGGCGCATGTTGGGTGTGATCTTGAACGCGGTGTCGTTCATGCCAAGCGGCCCGAGCACGTTGTCCCGCAGGTAGTTGCCGAGCGTCTGGCGGCTCACCACTTCGACCATCTTGCCGGCCCAGTCGATATTGGTGCCGTACTCCCAGCGATCGCCAGGGTCGAACAGCAGCGGAATGTCGAGCGCTGCGTTCTCGCATGAGATGATGCCGGGCGTGCCGGTGACTTCGAGATAGCGCTTCATCTCGCCACTCCAGAAGTCATAGGCAAAACCGGCCGTGTGGGTGAGCAGGTGACGCAGTGTGATCGGGCGCTTGGGCGCGCGCAGGCGCGGCTTGCCCCCGGCGTCGAAGCCTTCGAGCACCTTCGCCTTGCCGATCTGCGGCACGATCGTCATCGCGGGCGCATCGAGCTCGAGTCTGCCGCGCTCGACCATTTGCATCGCGGCCATGCCGGTGATCGCCTTGGTCATCGAGGCGATCCAGACGATCGTATCCGGCGTCATGGTCGCGCTTTGGCCGAGGACGCGTTTGCCGAAGCCACCTTCGTAAATGGTCGCATCACGCGTTGTTGCGCACGCGGTCACGCCGGGCACGTCACCGGCCTCGGCGGCGCGGCGCAGCAGCTCGTCAGCCTTGGCCTGCAACGACATGGTTCCCCCCGACGGCGCTAGTTTCTCGTTGCGCTACGGTGCGGGGCGGCGCGGCCGGAGTCAATCGAGCAACCACCGCCCGATCAGGATTTGCGCAGCACCTTGAACACGGAGGCGTCATCCTCCTCGGCGAGACCGGCGGCGCAGGTGGCTTTGAAGATGTCGAGCGCGTAATCGCCGGCAGGTGTGGCAAACCCTGCGGCGCGCGCCATCTCGGTCGCGAGCGTCATGTCCTTGGTCAGGATGTGCGCAAAGGAGCGCGGCACGTAATCGTCTTCGAGCGCGCGCGTCATGCGGTCGGCAAACACCCACGACGTGCCCGACGAGCCGCAGATCAGATCGAACACCACCTTGGGGTCTAGGCCAACGCGCTCGGCCAGCGCGATGGCGGCCGCGCCGGCAACGAGATTGGTGCCCGCGAGCAGGTTGTTGACCAGCTTGGCCTTGGCGGCATCGCCCGGGCGGTCGCTGATCCGAAACACCTTGCCGGCCATGTCGGCGATCAGCGGCGCGATCCGCGTGAAGCTGTCGGGGTTGCCGGCCCACATCAGGCTCATGGTGCCCTCGCGCGCCCGCACCGGACCGCCCGAGACCGGCGCGTCCAGGCACGCGACACCGCGTGCGGATAGCAGCTCCGCATAGCGAATGGTGTCGGTCGGCGCAATCGTGCTTGAGAGGAGCACGATCTGACCGGACCGGAGCGCACTGAGCGCGCCATGCGGGCCGGTCAACACGTCATCGATCTGCTGCGCGTTGAGCACGATGATGACGACGACGTCGACAGCCCGCGCCAAGGCAGCGGCGCTGGGCTCGACCTTCGCCCCTATCGAGCGCGCTTCGGCGTCGGCCTCAGGCCGGACATCGCGCGTATGGACCGCGTAGCCCTTCGCGATCAGGCGCCGGGCGATGTTCATGCCCATATTGCCGACGCCGATCACACCTATTTTCATCGTGGCTCAGAACACCGGAATGATGTCGTCGGGATCGAAGGCGACCGATTCTCCATCGATGCCGATCTCGGGGATTGCCGGGAACACGATGCCATAGGGCTCAAGCACGCCCTTGAGCTTCAGGAACGCGGCGCGCCAGTTCTCGCGCCGAGCCTCGTCGGACAGGATGCCGAGGCCGGCGTCGCGCGCGGTCTGCTCGAGTAATTTGTGGGCCGGCCGCCAGGTGGATGGCAGCTCCCAGAATTGGTCGGGCGGCTCATAGAGAATGCCCGAGAGAAACACATAGCCGGCTCTGATCTGCTTGGTGATGGAGGCGCGCTGCTCCTCCGTCAACTTGGGCAGCAGCTTGCCGAGCACGGTGAGGCAGATGCTCATGTGCCGAGCTTCATCCTGCCCGACGCGGCGAAACGCCTCCTTGAAGACCGGAATGCTGGTCGCGCGAAACATGCCGTGAAACAACGTGGACGACGCCATCTCGCCCATCAGGAACGAGGTGAAGAGGATGGGGAGTGGGTGCCTGTGCACGCCCTTCTTGAAGCCCTCCCAATAGCGCGCGCCGTTGTGGTGATACCAGCGCGCATTGTTCTGCGCGAGCTTGCCAAGCGGCGTCTCCGGGACATAGCCGAACGGCCCGCCCGGCGTCAGCGTCGTGATCGCGCGTTGGCAGATCTCCTCGTGATTGACTTCGTCGCGCGTCACCAGGAAGAAGCACTTGCGGATCGGGTCTTCCTCATGGGTCTCGTAGGTGTGGATCATGGCGCGGGCGAAGACGGCCGGCCCGGATGAATCGAACACCGAGAGCAGGGAGAACCAATAGGCGAGGGCGTAGCGTTGATCCGCTGTGAAAGACGCCGGGTCGAGCGTGTCCCAGGGCAGGCGATTGGGCGCCCAGCCGGGGTCGCGGCCCTTGTCGTAGAGCTCGAGCAGGCGCGGCGTCTCGGTCTCCCAGGTGATCGGGAAGATGTTGTCCTTCGGGAACGGCGGCGGCTCGCTCGCACCATAGAGCAAGGTGAGCGGATCAGACGGCGCATTGGAGCCGGGAGGGGCCGCCTTCATGTCACGCGCAAGCTCGGCCGCGCTGGGCTTGAGGTCAGGCATCAGGTGTTACTCGAATACACATCAAACCGTTCGCCGCATCATGGCACGGCCGGCGCGAAAATGCGTCAGTCTTTCGGTCGCAGGTCGCTCACCCGTTTCGCCTTGCCGGCCGAGCGCGGAATGGTGCCGGGCTCGACGGCGCGGACCGTGGCCGAGATCCCGGCCGCCGACTTGATCTCCCGTGTCAGCTCCCTCGCGGCGACGGATGCATTTTGACCAGGACGGGCCTCGATCAGCACGGTCAGCGTGTCGAGATGGCCCTCGCGCCCGATCTCGAGCAGATAGACCGGGGCGAGGCGCGGGTCCTTCAGGATCAAGGCCTCGATCTGCGAAGGATAGAGATTGATCCCCCGTATGATCAGCATGTCGTCCGAGCGACCGATCACCTTGGCCATGCGCCGCATCGGGCGTGCCGTGCCCGGCAAGAGCGCCGATAGATCGCGCGTGCGATAGCGGATCACCGGCGTCGCCTCCTTGGTGAGCGAGGTGAACACCAGCTCGCCGGTAGCACCGTCAGGCAACGCGCGCCCTGATTCGGGCTCGATGATCTCTGGGTAGAAATGGTCCTCCCAGACGTGCAGCCCGTCTTTCGTTTGGAGACACTCCTGCGCGACACCCGGTCCGATGACTTCCGAGAGACCATAGATGTCGAGCGCGTCGATGCGGAGCCGTGTCTCGATCTCGTTTCGCAGGCGCTCGCCCCAGGGCTCGGCCCCGAGAATGCCGATGCGGAGCGCGGTCGAGCGCGGGTCGATGCCACGGCGCTCCAGCTCATCCGCAATCACCAGCAGATAGGAGGGCGTCGCCATGATGATTGTCGGTTTGAGATCGACGATCAGCTGGGCCTGACGTTCGGTCTGGCCCGCCGAGATCGGAATGACGGTTGCGCCGAGGCGCTCGCCGCCATAATGCGCGCCGAGCCCGCCGGTGAAGAGCCCATAGCCATAGGCGACCTGAATGATGTCGTCGGGCCCGCCGCCGGCGGCGCGGATCGAGCGCGCCATCAGGTTCGACCAGAGCTCGATGTCCGCCCTGCTGTAGCCGACGACCGTGGCCTGACCGGTCGTACCGGATGAGGCGTGTACGCGCACCACGTCGCGCATCGGCACGGCGAAGTGCGAATAGGGATAGCTCGCCCGCAGATCGTCCTTGGTCGTAAACGGGAAGTGGGCGAGGTCAGCCAGTGTTCTCAGGTCATGTGGGTGGACGCCGACGGCCAGACACTTCGCGCGATAGAACGCAACGTTGTCATAGGTGTGGCGGAGCGACCACTTCAGCCGCTCGAGCTGCAGCGCCTCGAGCGCGTCGCGGCTGGCTTGCTCGATCGGCTCGAGCGCCGAATCCGATTTCGCTCGACTGCTCATCCGGCCTCGGCTTTTGCGGCGAGGCTCACACCGGGCCGCAAGCGCTTCGAGACGCCGCGAAACACCGCGAGCGTCACCCCGGTCTGGTTCTTGACGGTGACGTCGTAGATGCCCGAGCCGCCTTCGAGTGTCGTTTCATCGGCAATCGCGGTCAGAACGTCATCGAGCTGGGCGGGCGCGAGAAAGCTGATGGTGCAATGGGCAGCCACGCTCGGGCCCCGCGAATTGGAGGCATAGGCAAAGGCGGTGTCCGCCAGGGTGAAGATGAGGCCGCCATGGCAGATGCCGTGGCCGTTCAGCATGTCGGCCCGGACGCGCATCGAGAGGCGTGCACGGCCTTCGCCTGCGCCCTCGATCTGTATGCCGAGCGCCTGCGATGCTTGATCGCCCGCATAGAGCGTCGTTGTCATACTCCAATGCCAGTCCTTTGCCGCACCGATCCCGGCCGGCGGCCGAGGGCCGTAAGGTGCGGCCCCGAAGCGATGTGCGCAAGGGCGACGGCGTGCCTAGCCGTGCTTCACCATGACATGGCGCACCACGGTGTAGTCCTCGAGGGCGTACATCGAGAGGTCCTTGCCATAGCCGGAGCTCTTGAGCCCGCCATGCGGCATCTCGTTGACCAGCATGAAATGGCAATTGACCCAGGTGCAGCCATATTGAAGGCGTGCCGCGGTCTGCATGGCGCAGCCGACATCCTTGGTCCAGACCGAGGAGGCGAGGCCGTATTCCGAGTCATTGGCCCAGGTAATCGCCTCCTCCGGGTCGGTGAAGCGGGTGACGGAGACGACGGGACCGAACACCTCGCGCCGTACGATCTCGTCCTGCTTGTCCGTCGTCAAAATATTTGAGACAGGCGAGGTCGTTGGCTAACGGAGGACCCGGCTCATCTGTGGTTTCAGTTGAGGCAGCGGTTTTGGCGTGCTGCAAGCGCCGCTGTTCGATGGTCCTGCGTTTGATCCTCGCCCTTTCCAGCAAGATGGT
>VGET01000103.1 GCA_016869195.1 Alphaproteobacteria bacterium
ACAGCGGCAGTTTGCCGCCGGGCTCCTCGAGCCCACGACTCAGCCATTCGATCTGTGCCTCGGTTGGTCTCAATTCACGCACGGTCGGTCCTCGCCAGCGACGCGGGAGGGTAGCCGCTCTATGCGCCGGACAACAGAGCCCTCGTGACTATCGCGTACGACGGCGCTGGTGGCGGAAGGGAGGGCTGCGCCCGGTGCGGTCGGGCGCGGCGATCGATTCATAGGGCTCGCCATCGATCGCGGTAAGCGAGAGCACCAGCCCGCCCGTCACCACATCGGCCTCGGCGAGCTCGACCGACACCCGCGAGCCGAGGCGAAGCCGCTTGCCGTCGATATCGAGCGTGTGGCGCTCGGGGTCGTGGCGGGCGCGGCCATAGCCGAGCGTGCTGACCGGCACGATACCGCTCGCGCCGGTCTCATCGAGGGTCACGAACACGCCGAAGCGGGTGACGCCCTCGATGCGCCCCTCGAAGCTCGCGCCGACCCGATCGGCCAGATAGGCGGTCGCGAAACGGTCAAGCGCGTCGCGCTCGGCCACTTGCGCGCGCCGCTCGGTGGCCGAAATGTGCTGGCCGAGCTTGGCGAAGGCGGGAGCGGCGTCAGGCCCGATGCCGTCATCGCCGAAACCCAGCGCGCCGATCAGCGCCCGGTGGACCAGGAGGTCGGCATAGCGGCGGATCGGCGAGGTGAAGTGTGCATAGCGCTTCAGCCCGAGGCCGAAGTGGCCGTAATTGCGCGGGTTGTACTCGGCCTGCGCCTGACTCCTGAGGATCATCAGATTGACCAGATGGCCGTTCTCGCTCTCCGCCGCGCGCGCCAGCACCTCGTTGAAGGCGTGCGGCGTCATGGCCTCGCGCTTCGGCGGCTTGACCCCGATCTCGCGCAGGAAGCCGCGCAGGTTTTCGAGCTTCGCGGCGTCGGGGCGATCATGAACGCGATACATGCAGGGCGTGCTCTTGGCTTCGAGCGTCTCGGCCGCCGCGACATTGGCGGCGATCATCATCTCCTCGATCAGCCGGTGGCTGTCATAGCGCGGCGCCGGCGCGATCCGGGCGATCGAGCCGTCCTTGGCGAAGTAGACCTTGCGCTCGGGCAGATCGAGCTCGAGCGTGCCGCGCCTGCGCCGCGCCTTCCAGAGCGCGTGGAACGCGGCATAGAGCGGCGCGATCACGGTTTCTCGGAGCGGCTCGGTCGCCGCATCGGCGTGGCCATCGGCCGCGAACTGCACCTGCGTGTAGGTCAGGCGCGCGCGGCTCCTCATCAAACCGCGCACGAACTGATGGCGCCGCTTCTTGCCCTCGGCGTCGAGCCAGAGATGGACCGCGAGACACGCCCGCGGTTCGCCCGGCTTGAGCGAGCAGAGATCGTTCGAGAGCGCCTCGGGTAGCATCGGCACGACGCGATCGGGAAAGTAGACCGAGTTGCCGCGCGCCCGCGCGTCATTGTCGAGCGGCTGGGCGGCGCGCACATAGTGCGCGACGTCGGCGATCGCGACCACGACATGATGCCCGCCGGGATTCTCGGGGTCGCGGTCGGGCTCGGCGAACACCGCGTCATCGAAATCACGCGCGTCCTCGCCATCGATGGTGACGAGCGCCACGTCGCGCAAATCGGTGCGCTCGCCGAGATCGACCGGCCTTGCCGCCCGCGCCTCGACGAGCGCCGCCTCGGAAAAGCGCGTCGGCAGGCCATGGGTGTGGATCGCGATCAGGCTGAGCGCGCTTGGCGCACCGAACGGCCCAAGCCGCTCGCGCACACGGGCACGCTCTTCGATGCTGCGCCCTGCTGGCAGGCGATCGGCCAGCACGATATCGCCGTCGACCGCGTCACCGGTGTCGCCCGCGGCGACGCACAGCGCATGGCGCGCGCGCCGGTCGGTCGGGCGAATGAGCCCACCGTCCTTGGTCTTCTCGAAGCGCCCGAGCATCTGCTCGGGGCCGCCTTCGAGCAGGCGAATGACGCTTGCCTCGTAGGCGCCCTCGGGCGTGCGCTGCAGGCGCGCGAGCGCCCGGTCGCCCACGCCCAAGGCCGGCACGCCGCGCGCGGTCGGCTGCACGATGATGGTGGGCGGCTCGGTTTCGCCGCGCCAATCGGCCGGCCGGCCACGCAGCTCGCCATCGACGTCGATGTCGTCGATCTCGATGACGCAGGTCGAGGGCAACACGGTCGCGCTCGCGACGCCGCGTTTTCCCGTGGGACGCACGACGCCCTCGTCCTTCAGCTCGCGCAACAGACGCTTCAACTCGACGCGCTCATCCCCCTTGAGGCCGAAGGCGCGCGCGAGCTCGCGCTTGCCGACACGGCCCGGCGTCTCGTCGATGTAACGGAGGAGATCGTCCCGCGAGGGGAGCCGGCGCTGCCCGCCTCGCGAGGATTTCACGCGTCGGGCTCGGGCGAATCAGCGCCGGGCTCAGAGGCTGCCGCCGCTCGTCGCCTGGATCCGCGCTTCGGTGCCGCCGCGCCACCGGCCTTGGCGGAAGCCTTCTTCGCGCCGCCCTTGGCCGCTTTGCGCGGCGCCTTGGCCTTGGCTTGGGTCGCCGCCTCGCCCTCGGCCCTCTTGGCCGCACCCGCGCGTGCCTTGCCCCTGCCACCGCGGCCCGAGGGCTTCGCGGCCTTGGCGGCCAGAATCGTGACGGCCTGGTCGAGCGCGAGTGTCATCGGGTCGGTGCCGCGCGGCACGGTCGCCATGACGCGCTTGTGTTGCAAATAGGGGCCATAGCGCCCCTCCTTGACCACGATCGGTTCGCCGCCTTCGGGGTGCGGGCCAACCTCGCGCAGCACCTTGGAGCCGCGCTGCGCCGAATCGGCTAGCAGGCTGACCGCGCGGTTGAGTCCGACCGTCAGCACGTCGTCGTCCTTCTGGAGCGACTTATACGTTTTCTCGTGCTTCACATAGGGGCCGAAGCGGCCGATGCCGGCCAGGATCGGATGCCCGGTCTCCGGGTGCTTGCCGATCTCACGCGGCAGCGAGAGCAAGCCTTGGGCGCGCTCGAGATCCACCTGATCGGCCGGCATGCCGCGCGGAAGCGAGACCCGCTTCGGCTTTTCGGCTCCCTTCTCCGTGCCGGCCTCGCCGAGCTGTACATAGACGCCATAGGGCCCCTTGCGCAGGCTGATCTTTAGCCCGGTTGCCGGGTCGAGCCCAAGCTCCTTCGGGCCGGCGTCCACCGCCTCGGTGCCATTGCCGCTTTCCGAGATGAGCGGCCGCGTGAAGCGGCATTCGGGGTAGCGCGAGCAGCCGATGAAGGGGCCGAAGCGGCCGAGCTTCAAGCTCAGACGGCCCTCATTGCAGGCCTTGCAGTGGCGCGGGTCCGAGCCGTCGGCCAGCGGGGGAAACAGATGCGGCCCGAGCGCGGTGTCGAGCGCGTCGAGCACATCCTTGACGCGCAGGTGCCCCGTGCCTTCGACGGCGGCCTTGAAGTCCTGCCAGAAATCGGTGAGCACCTCGCGCCAGCCAAGCGATCCGGCCGAGATCTGATCGAGCTGATCCTCGAGCGCCGCGGTGAAGCCGTATTCGACATAGCGCTTGAAGAAGTTCTCCAGGAACGACGTGACGATGCGGCCACGGTCCTCCGGGATGAAGCGCTTCTTGTCGAGCCGCACATAATTGCGGTCCTGCAGCACCGAGATGATCGAGGCGTAGGTCGAGGGCCGGCCGATGCCGAGCTCCTCGAGCTTCTTCACGAGGCTCGCCTCGCTATAGCGCGGCGGCGGCTCGGTGAAGTGCTGCGCGGTCGTGACCGGGCCACGGGTCAGCGCGTCACCCATCTTGAGCGGCGGCAAACGGCGGTTCTCGTCGTCATCGCCGTCATCGTCGCGGCCTTCCTGATAGAGCCGGAGGAAGCCGTCGAACACAAGCGTCGAGCCGACCGCGCGCAAGGAGACCGAGCCGTCCGGCGCTTCGATCTCGGCGACCACTTGGTCGAACTCGGCGCTGACCATTTGGGAGGCCAGCGTGCGCTTCCAGATCAGCTCGTAAAGGCGAGCCTGATCGGGCGACAGGCTGTGTGACATCTGGCCCGGCCGGCGCGACAGCGCGGTCGGGCGAATCGCCTCATGCGCTTCCTGCGCGTTCTTCGCGGTCGAGCGATATTGCCGCGCGCTCTCGGGCATGTAGTGGCGGCCATAATCGGTCGCGATCACGCCGCGCGCGTCATCGAGCGCAGTGCGCGAGAGCTGCACGCTGTCGGTCCGCATATATGTGATGAGGCCGACGCGCTCGCCATTGAGAGCGATGCCCTCATAGAGCTCCTGCGCGATCTTCATCGTGCGCCGCGCGGCGAAGCCAAGCTTGCGCGAAGCTTCCTGCTGCAAGGTCGAGGTGGTGAAGGGCGGCGCCGGGTTGCGCCTTGTGCGCTTCTCCTCGACCGACTTGACCGAGAAGCCTTGCGCCTCGATTGCGGCCTTGGCGGCCTCGGCCTTTTCCGCGTTGTCGAGGTCGAACTTGTCGAGCTTCTGGCCCTTGATCTGCGTGAGGCGCGCGGTGAAGCGCTCGCCCTTGGCCGTCTCGAACTCGGTGTCGACGGTCCAATACTCGCGCGCGCGGAACGCCTCGATCTCGGCCTCGCGATCGCAGATGAGGCGCAGCGCGACCGATTGGACGCGACCGGCCGAGCGCGCGCCCGGAAGCTTGCGCCACAGCACCGGCGAAAGCGTGAAGCCGACCAGATAGTCGAGCGCGCGGCGGGCGCGATAGGCGTCGATCAAATGGGCGTCGAGCGCGCGCGGATGGGCGATGGCGTCGAGCACCGCGCCCTTGGTCACCTCGTGGAAGACGACCCGCTTGACCTTGATCTTGTCCAAGAGCTTCCGTCGGCCAAGCTCGTCAAAGACGTGCCAGGAGATCGCCTCGCCCTCGCGGTCCGGGTCGGTCGCGAGGTAGAGCGCGTCCGCCCCTTTCAGCGCTTGGCCGATGGCCCGGATGTTCTTCTCGGAGCCCTCGGAGATCTCCCAGTCCATGTCGAAGTCGCGCTCGGGCCGAACCGAGCCATCCTTCGGCGGCAGGTCGCGGATGTGCCCATACGATGCGAGCACCGTATAGTCCGGACCCAGATAGCGATTGATGGTGGCCGCCTTGGTGGGCGATTCCACAACGACGAGGGCTTTGGTCACGATCGAACGGATTCGCTGGTTGTTGGGCGGCCTATAAGTCCGTCGGAATGGCTAACGAAACCTTGCCGCCCGGGTGCCGTTCGAGGCGGCCGGCCAGCTCAAGCTCCAGCAAAATGGTGACCACAAGCGCGGGTGTCAACCGGCTGAGCCGGATAAGCTCATCCACCGGTACCGGCGAAGTATTTAATAAACCAAGAAGATTTGCCCTCGCGCGGGCCAGTTCGGCATCGTCCGGCGGGGCCCCGCGGGGCTCCTCAAATCCCACAATTTTTTTGTGTTTTTGCCCCACCGGCCCATGAGCGCGGGCCAGAACCTCGAGCACGTCGGCGGCGGACTCGGTCAGGGTCGCGCCCTGCCGGATGAGGTCATTAGGCCCCCGGGCGCGCGGGTCGAGGGGCGAGCCCGGCACCGCAAACACCTCGCGGCCCTGCTCCAGCGCGAAGCGCGCGGTGATCAGCGAGCCCGATTGCGGCGCCGCCTCGACCACGATCACGCCCCGCGACAGGCCGGAGATGATGCGGTTGCGGCGCGGGAAATGACGCGCCTGGGGCTCGGTGCCGGGCGGCATCTCGGAGACGATGGCGCCGTGGGCGGCGATATCTTCGGTCAGGGCGGCGTGCTCGGGCGGGTAGACCACGTCGACGCCGCCCGCCACGACCGCGACCGTGCCGGTGTCGAGCGCGCCCTTGTGCGCCGCGCCATCGATGCCGCGGGCGAGGCCTGACGTGACCACGAGATCGGCCTTGCCAAGCGCGCCCGCGAGCATGGCGGCGAGCCGCATGCCATTGGCCGAGGCATTGCGCGCGCCGACCATCGCGATCATCGCCTTGGCGAGAAGCTGCGCATCACCCCGCACGATGAGGAGCGGCGGTGCGTCGCTGACAGCGGCGAGGGCCTCGGGGTAAGCGGGCTCATCACGCGCGATCAGGCGGGCGCCGACCCGGTCGATTGCGGCGAGCTCACGTTCCGCGTTCGCTTTCGTTTCAATGCGGATCGCGCGGCCCCGCCCGCCGCGCCGCGCAAGCTCGGGCAGGGCCTCCAATGCGCGGGTCGCGCCGCCGAAGCGCTCAATCAGCGCGAAGAAGGTGATCGGGCCGACATTCTCGCTCCGGCTCAGGCGCAGCCAGTCCAGCCGCTCGGCTTCGCTCAAGGGGCGCCGCTCGGCCATCGGAAGGCCCCAGAGGGCGTGGCCCTCAGTAACTCATGCTCGCCGCATTCACGATGCCGATGGCGAGCGAGGCGGCCGCGACCGTGACGCCGGCGGCGTTGTTGCCCGCCTCGATCTTCTTGGAGAGGCCGCGCAGGACAAGGTTCGCGACGAAGAACACGATGACTTGAACAACGAGGGCAATCGCGCTCCAGATCACCATGTCGATCAGCGATACGCTGTGGATGATCACGCTCGCGAGCGGCAGGGTGAAGCCGATCACGGCGCCCGCGAGGCTGACCGAGGCCGCGACATTGCCCTCGCGGATGAGCTTCACCTCCTTGTGCGGCGTGATCGCCAAATAGAGCGCGATGAACACGATCTCCGCGCCCAAGGCGACACCGAAATAGACCAGGAAACTGCCAAGGCTCTCCCAGGTGATCATGGTTGCCGTCTCCTCGCGGCGTTGTTGGGCCTAGTCGAAAAAATGTGGGACGAAGCGGCTGCTGTCGCGCGTGATGGCGGTCGCGTCCTCGCGAATGCCGAGGCCGGCCGACTGGCTCGCCACCACCCATGAGCCGAGCACCGGATAATTGCCATCAAAATCCGGCATCGGCGTGTGCGCCTGGTAGACGAAACCCTCGGCGCCGTATTGGCCCTCGGTCTCGCTGATCACTTGGCCGGCTTCGAGAACCTGGATATTGGCGCCCTCGCGGCTGTAGATCGGCTTCCGCACCGATTTGCCCTCGAGCTTGCCAGGGACGAGCGTGGTCTCCAGCAAATTCGGGTGCCCCGGCGCCATCTCCCACAGAAGCGCCAGCATCGCCTTGTTGGAGAGCACCATCTTCCAGGGCGGCTCGATCACCCTGGCGGCGCCACCAAGCAGGTGAATGCCGAAAGGCTCGGTCACCAGCCACTCCCAGGGGTAGAGCTTGAAGATCGCCTTGATCGGCCGCTCGTCGAGATCGCGGAAGTCGCGCCCGTCCCAGCCGATGTCCTCGACCGCGAGGGTCTCGGTCTGGAGGCCCGCCTGGATCGCGGTGTCGCGCAAATAATCGAGCGTGCCCTGATCCTCGGCGTGATCCTTCACGCCCGAGAAATAGACGCGCTCGCGCTTGAGCCCGAAATTCTTCCAGGCCTCGATCAGGCGCTCGTGGATCGAGTTGAACTGATCATCTTTCGGGTGCAGCGTCTCGAGCCAGTCCCACTGCACGACCGCGGCCTCGAACAGCGCGGTCGGTGTGTCGGCATTGTATTCGAGCAGTTTCGGCGGGCCCTTGCCGTCATAGCCAAGGTCGAAGCGGCCATAGAGGTTCCTCTCGCCGGCCTTCCAGCTTCGCTCGATCGCCTCCCACGCCTCGGGCGCGATGCGCAGGCGCTGATAGGCCTGCTCGCCCGCGCTCACCACGCGATCGACCAGTGCAAGCGTCATCTGCTCGAGCTCGCCGGTCGCATCTTCGATAGCGTCGATCTCGGCGGCGCTGAAGTGATAGCAGGCGGTCTCGTCCCAATAGGGCGCACCGTCGATCGTGTGAAAACGGAAGCCGAGCTCGCGCTCGACGTGCGAGCGCCAGTCCGGGCGCGGCGTCGAAGAGAGACGCTGCAAGCGGCTCAGCCGCCGACGCGGAACGACTTGGAGGTTGAGCCGAAGCCACCCCGCTCGATGCGGCTGAATTGCGTGGCCTGTTGGAAACTGGACTTGCCGGCGCCCGCGAATGAGCCGACGTTAAACAAGCGGCCATTGCGCGGCATCATCGCCTCGTTGTTCGGCCCCCGATAGACCGGCTGGTTGAACCGGTTGCCGCTCAACATGTTGCCCATCATGTAGCCCATGAGCATTGGCATGAAGATGCTGCCACCACTTGTCGTCTGGCGCGTCTCGCAACTGCCGACGCCAAACTCGGCCTCGCACTCCTCCTTCCGCGCATAGAGGGGCGCCTCCTGGTCCGAGATCTTCTGTGTCTCGGCCGCGGCCTCGGCGCAAGCCGCCGCGTCATAGACGACAGAGCACTCCTCCACGCTCGAAAAGAACTTGGCGTCGTTCGGAGGGGCGTCATCGCCGCACGCCGCGAGCGTGATGGCCGCGCCACCCAAGAGCACGAGCTTGACTGAACGTGACTTCTTCATCGAGTGACCCTTCGAAAACAACCCCTACTTGCCCTGACATGGCCAAAACCCGTCGGAATTGCAAGATGGCACGCGCGGTACAGCGCTATTTCGCGCGCTTGCCGAGCGAAATCTTGGATTCCTGGCCGGTCAGCAGGCGCCGGACATTGGCATGATGCTTCAAGATGACGATAACGGCGAGGAACCCGGCGAGCCAGGCGATCTGGCGGTCGCCAAGCAGCAGGGCAAAGCCGGGCGAGGAACCGAGCGCGATCAGCGCCGCCAGGGAGGAATAGCGGGTGGAAAAGGCGATGACGAGCCACACCGCACAGGCGATGAGCCCGAGCGGCCAGGCAATGCCGAACAGCACGCCGAGCGTGGTCGCGACGCCCTTGCCGCCCCTGAAGCGCAGCCAGACCGGCGCGATGTGACCGATCACGGTCGCGGCGCCGGCGATCACCGCCATGTCGGGGCCGAAGTTGGTGGCGATCAGCACGGGGACCGCACCCTTCAGCGCATCGAGCAGGAGCGTCAGTGCCGCGAGCTTCTTGTTGCCGGTGCGCAGCACATTGGTCGCGCCAATATTGCCGGAGCCGACCTTGCGGATGTCGCCGAGGCCCGCCGCGCGCGTGAGCAGAAGCCCAAACGGAATCGAGCCGACGAGATAGGCGAGCACGCCGCCAAGATAGAACGGCCAGGTGTATTCGAAGCCACCCATGGGCGAAGGCATGGGCTACGACCTGCGCCCCGGCGCTCGACTCGCCTGCCTGCTGTTTCCGTCATTGCCGGACTTGAGCCGGCAATCCAGTGGCGGCGGCATCGTCGTTTCTCTAGGACGCTGGATGGCCGGGTCTTCGCCCGGCCATGACGATTGGAGGATGGCTCCGCCGCTTGTCCGCTGCTGACGGGCCGCGTGAGCGAATCCGCTAGGGCAATTTCTGGAGGCGGCCGCAACGCACAAGTCACGCCCCGTTGAGCCGATGCACGATCCGGCCGTCGACCATGGTGAGCCGGTTGCGGCCTTTGACCTCGCGATCGTCGAACGGCGAGTTCTTCGACTTGCTGACGAACTTCTTGGCGTCGATGGTCCAGCGCAGGTCCGGGTCGAACACGATCAGATCGGCCGGCGCACCGCGACGGAGGCGCCCCTGCGGCAGTTTCATCAGATCGGCGGGCCGATTCGTCATCAGCGCGAGCAGGGGCAGGAGGCCGATCTCGCCCGCGTGATAAAGCTCGAGCGAGATCGGCAACATGGTTTCGAGGCCGACGACGCCATTGGCCGCGCGCTCCATCGTGACGCGCTTGCTCTCCTGATCGTGCGGCGCGTGATCGGTCGCGATCGCGTCGATCGTGCCGTCCTTCAGGCCTTCGATCACCGCGAGCCGGCTCACCTCGCTGCGGAGCGGGGGAGCCATTTTGGCGAAGGTGCGATAGTCGCCGACCGCGCGATCATTGAGCACAAAATGGTGCGGCGCAGCCTCGCAGGTGACCGGTAGGCCCCGGCGCTTCGCTTGCCGCACCGCATCGATCGCCTGCGCGGTCGAGATATGGGCGACGTGGTAGCGCCCGCCGGTCAGCTCGACCAGCCGAATGTCGCGCTCGACCACCACGAGCTCCGAGGCATCGGGAATGCCGGGCAGACCAAGCCGTGTCGCCACCTCGCCCTCGGCCATGCAGCCGCAGCCCGTAAGCGACATGTCCTCCGCGTGCTGGCTCACCATCATGTCGAAGGCGCGCGAATAGGCGAGCGCGCGGCGCATGACGAGGCTGTCGGCCACGGGGTGTCCGTCATCGGTGAAGGCGAGCGCGCCGGCCTCGGCCAGCATGCCCATTTCGGTCATCTCCTTGCCGGCGAGGCCGCGGGTCACCGCCGCGAAGGGATAGACCTTGACGAGGCTGGTCTCGCGCGCGCGGCGCTGGATGAACTCGACCAGCGCGACGTCGTCGATCGTCGGGTTGGTGTTCGGCATGCAGGCGACGGTGGTGACGCCGCCGACCGCCGCCGCGTGGCTGCCGGTCGCGATGGTTTCCTTGTGCTCGTGGCCGGGCTCGCGCAGATGCACATGCATGTCGATCAGACCGGGGCAGAGCACGTGGCCGCCGCAATCGATCACCTCGGCATCGGCGGGCGAGGCATCATTGAAGAGGCGCGGGCCGAAATCGGCGATCGTCTTGCCGTCGGTCAAGAGCGCGCCCCTGGTGTCGAGCCCGGATTCGGGATCAATCAGGCGTGCATTGACGAAGGCGGTGCGGCGCGGCGGCGAGCGGTCGGGCAGGGGCGTCGGCATGGATCGCTCAGCGATTGTGATCGAGGGCCGGCAGATTGCGCGCGAGCACTTCGAGACAGGCCTGGCGCACGGCAACGCCCAGCTCGACCTGATCGAGAATGACGCTCCGCGTGATGTCGTCGGCCACCACCGAATCGATTTCGACACCGCGGTTCATTGGACCCGGGTGCATGATCAGCGCGTCGGGCTTGGCGAGCGCGAGCTTCTCCTCATCGAGCCCGTAGAAATGGAAATACTCGCGGGTCGAGGGCACGAAGGTGCCCTGCATGCGCTCCTGCTGCAGCCGGAGCATCATGATGATGTCGACGTCCTTCAGGCCCTTACGCATGTCGTGGAACACCTCGACGCCGAAGGTCTCGACCGCGGTCGGCAGGAGCGTCGGCGGCGCGATCAGGCGCACGCGCGCGCCGAGCTTG
>VGET01000104.1 GCA_016869195.1 Alphaproteobacteria bacterium
AGCGCCGCCAGGGTGCGATCGTAATAACCGCCGCCATAGCCGAGCCGATAGCCCGCGCGATCGAAGGCGAGCAACGGAACCAGCAGCACGGAGGGCTCGACCACCGGCGCCTCCTTTGCCGGCTGGCTAGTTCCCAATTGACCGGGAACGAGCGTGTCGCCGGCATGCCACCGGCGAAACTCCATCGGCCTGTCGCGCCCGACAAGCGCCGGCAGACCGCAGGTCCAGCCGGCCTCTTCGAACCAGGTCAACATCGGTCGAACGTCAAACTCATCGCCCATCGTCCAATAGCCCGCAACGCACTGTGGCGTGGCGGGCGGCAATGTGGAGCGAAGATGCGCGAGCGCGCGCTCAGCCGCATCGGGCCCGGCCGCGGCCTTGGCCTCGCGACGGTGCGCCTTGGCCGCTTGTCGTGCCGCTGATTTTGCTGCCCGCAGGTGATCGGGGGACTGCACTCGGGTGAGCCACGGTCGTGACGCGCGCAACCGGTATGCCCCGGTCCAAGCAGGCGGCCCCGCGTGGACCGTCGCATCCGTTGTTCCCTCTAGGCCTGCATGTGCAGGTGGGCGCCATATGCCAAGGCCGGAGCCCCGGTAGGGACAGCTCCCAAGAGGAACAATGTTGGCCCTGGGAAACAGTTGGAGCGTCGAATCCCGCAGAAACCGCCCAACCCAAACTTAATCA
Source organism: Alphaproteobacteria bacterium (assembly GCA_016869195.1). Lineage (GTDB taxonomy): Bacteria > Pseudomonadota > Alphaproteobacteria > UBA828 > UBA828 > SHWC01. The sequence continues at coordinate 685 of VGET01000104.1, forward strand.
GCTTCAAGGCGGGCGGCAATATCGTCGAGCCGATGGGCGAGCCGCTCGATCACGGGGGTGATGCGGCGCTCGACGGTTTCCGCCCCGGCCTTGCGCGCCGCGGCCTCGGTGCCAACCAGGGATTCTCGTATGCGCCGGAGCTCGTCATGGGCCTCCGCGAGCTCGTCCGCGACCAGGAGCCCGACCATCACCAGCATGCGTGCCTCAGACACCAGCCCGACCGTGCGATCAAGCTCGGCCGCCCGCTTGTCGAGATAGGAGGCGAGCCGAATGACGTGCTCCTCCTGCCCGTCATCGCACGCAATCGGGTATGTGCGGCCGCGAATACTGACCGACACCTGGCCCACGATCAGCCGCCCACCAGCGCGCGCATATCGGTGATCGCCTGGCTGAGGCGCCTGGCCACCGCATCGCCAACCACGCGCGCGGCCGCATAGCGCTCCTGGGTTTCGCTGATCATCGAGGTCAGGCGGTCGCGCTCTGCCGTCAGGCGCTCGACCGCAGCGCTCAGCTCGGCGTGCTCGACGCGCAGGGTCTCAAGCTCGCTTTCGAGCGCCTGGACCCGATCCAGCATTTGGCCACGGGGCCCCGCCTCGATCGACTGCGCCAGTCGCTCGACTGAGGCCTCGAGTCGCGCACAGGCCTGCTCCAACCAAACCATTTGTCCGATCCCGCCGCTATGTGGCGCCCGGCGGCTCTTTGGCCGCGCATTTGGCCTTCAACCATTAGTCCGAGGCGCCGCAAGCGTCAACAAAAGGCCGTCGCGGAAGTGGCGGAAATCTCAGGGGTGGAATCTGTTGACGGCGCCGGACCCCGCCGGCATGGTGCGCGCGCCTCACAAGGCCCCCTCGCCGCCCCCGGAGCGACCATGACCGCGACGCCCGCCTCCCACAAGGACATGGCCAACGCCATCCGCGCCCTCGCCATGGATGCGGTGCAGCGCGCCAATTCCGGCCACCCCGGCATGCCGATGGGCATGGCCGATGCGGCGACCGTACTGTTCAGCCGGTTCCTCAAGTTCGACCCGGCTGATCCGCATTGGCCGGATCGCGACCGCTTCGTGCTCTCCGCCGGCCACGGCTCGATGCTGCTCTATGCGCTACTCTACCTGACGGGTTATGCGGAGTTCGACATCGAGGCGCTGAAGAACTTCCGCCAGCTCGGTAGCGCAACCGCGGGCCACCCGGAGTACGGCCATGGCGGCGGCATCGAGACCACGACGGGCCCGCTCGGCCAAGGCATCGCCAACGCGGTCGGCATGGCGATCGCCGAGCGTCATTTGGCCGCGCGCTTCGGCGCCCCCATGATCGATCACCATATCTATGTGATCGCGGGCGATGGCTGCCTGATGGAAGGCATCAGCCACGAGGCGGCCTCGCTCGCCGGTCATCTGAAGCTCGACCGCTTGATCGTGCTCTATGACAGCAATGACATCTCGATCGACGGCCCGACCTCGCTCGCCCTCTCGGATGATGCCGCCAAGCGCTTCGCCGCCTATGGTTGGGATACGCAAACGGTCAATGGCCACGACCCAGAGGCGGTCGCCCGCGCGCTCGAAGCCGCCAAGAAGACCACGACGCCCTCGCTCATAATCTGTCGCACAACGATTGCATACGGCGCACCGACCAAGGCAGGCACGGCGGACTCGCACGGCTCGCCTCTCGGCGAGGCCGAGATCAAGGGCGCACGCGAGAAGCTCGGCTGGCCCCACGCGCCCTTCGAGGTGCCGATGGATATCCTCGCTGCCTGGCGCGCGGCGGGCGCCCGCGGCGCCGTCGCGCGTAAGGCATGGCAGGATCGGTTGGCCAAGCTCGATGGCAGCGCGAAAAATGCGTTCGACGCGGCGATTCAAGGCGACGTCCCCGCGGACGTCGGTCGTGCGATCGACGCGTTGAAGCAGAAATTCAGCGCGGAGAAGCCCGCGCTCGCGACCCGCGTGTCATCGCAGCGCGCGATCGAGGTGATCGCGCCGGCGCTCCCCTCGCTGCTCGGCGGCTCGGCCGACCTCACCGGCTCCAACGGCACCAAGGTCGGCAGCATGGCGCCGCTCAAGAACGGCGCGTTCGACGGCCGCTATGTCTATTACGGCGTGCGCGAGCACGGCATGGCGGCGGCGATGAACGGGATGGCACTTCATGGCGGCGCGATTCCGTTCGGCGGCACTTTTTTGGTCTTCACCGATTATTGCCGCCCCTCGATCCGGCTCTCGGCGCTGATGGGCGTGCGGGTCATCTATGTCATGACCCATGATTCGATCGGCCTCGGCGAAGATGGCCCGACGCATCAGCCGGTCGAGCACCTGGCGAGCCTGCGCGCCATGCCGAACCTGCTCGTGCTGCGCCCAGCGGATGCGGTCGAGACTGCCGAGTGCTGGCAGATCGCGCTCGACAATCGGACCGGCCCGAGCGTGCTCGCGCTCACCCGCCAGAACCTGCCGACGCTCAGAACCGAGCACAAATCAGATAATCTCGCGGCGCGCGGCGGCTATGTGCTGAGCGAAGCCGACGGTGGCGCGGCGAAGGTGGTGCTGATCGGCACGGGCTCCGAGGTCGCGCTTGCCGTCGAGGCCAAGGCCGCGCTCGAGGCCGCCGGCACGCCGACGCGCGTGGTCTCGATGCCGTCGTTCGAGCTGTTCGACCGGCAGCCCGCCGACTATCGCACGAGCGTGCTCGGCGGCGATGTCGTGCGCATCGGCATCGAGGCCGCGGTCGGCTTCGGCTGGGAGCGCTATATCGGCGCGCGCGGCGCCTTCGTCGGCATGGCGAGCTTCGGTGCCTCAGCCCCGATCAAGGCGCTCTATCAGCACTTCGGCATTACCGTTGACGCGATCGTCAAGGCGGCGCGCGCCCGACTCTAGAGCATGATCTTCTCAGATTGAATCGCCTGCGTTGCGTCGTGGCGTTGCGATCCGCTAGAGCGAGATGTCTCTAGACCGAGTCACCCCCTCACCCTACTTCGGCTAGGCTCGCTTAGGCTCGCCAAGCCTGCGTTCCCCTCTCCCCTCTTAGGGGGAGAGGGGCAAGGGTGAGGGGGCGAACGGGGCAAATCCCATCATGCTCTAGGCGCGCCGCGAAGAGCGATGCGGGGCCATCGGTCGAGCGGCGCAACGACGCGGGCGCCCGCCACGGCGTAACCCGCAGGGCCGGGGCCTTTCGCGTCACGGGTTCGTCGAAGGGCTCGCCCGTATTCCCGATACGCGCTTCGCCCTTCTTCTGCCCGTGACGCGAAATTCCTCCGGCGCAGGTGCTTCAATCTGAGAAGATCATGCTCTAGTCGGCGACCTCGAGACAATGCAGGCTGAACAGGCGCGCGCGATCGAACCACACGGCGCGCGGCGCAAAGCCTGCCTCGCGCGCCATCGCCTGGAAGCCCTCAACCGAGTATTTGTGCGAGTTCTCGGTGTGGATCGTCTCGCCGGATTCGAAATGAAAGCGGCGGCGCGCGATCATGACGTCCTGCGCCTTCTGGCTGACGAGATGCATCTCGATCCGCCCGAGCGTCTCGTCATAGGGCGCGTGGTGCGCAAAGCCATCGAGCTCGAAATTTGCGCCGAGTTCGCGGTTGATCCGGCGCAACAGGTTCATGTTGAAGTCCGCCGTCACGCCACGTGAATCGTTGTAGGCGGCTTCGAGCACGGCGCGCTCCTTTCGCAGATCCGCGCCAACCAGCATCGCGCCGCCCGGCCCAAGGACATTTCGCGCAGTCTTGAGAAAACCAACCGCCTCCTCGGGCAGAAGATTCCCGATTGTCGAACCGAGAAACACCCCGACCCGAGGACCCGCTGCGTTCCTCTGTACCCCCGGCAATACGATCGGCGCGCCATAGTCGGCACAGATCGCCATTACCTCGAGGCCAGGGCGCTCGCGCGCCAGGGTCCGGATCGCGGCGAGCAGCGCGGTGCGCGAGATGTCGATCGCGACATAGGCGGCCGGCCGATCGAGCGCATCGATAAGCGCGCGCGTCTTCTGCCCGCTACCGCTGCCGAATTCGATCAATGTGGCGTGAGAGCCAACGCAATCGGCGATCGCCGCCGCTTGAGTGCGGATGATCGAAAGTTCGGTGCGGGTCGGGTAGTACTCGGGCAGCGCGCAAATCGCGTCAAACAGCCGCGCACCCCGAGCGTCATAGAAATACTTGCACGGCAGGGTCTTCGGCTTGGCGCCAAGCCCTGCGAGCACCGCGCCGAGAAAATCCTCGGGCTCCGGGGCGAGGTCGACGAAGGCGATGGCGTCATGGGGCGGTGTCATGCGTCCTCCGCTAGTCGAATGCCGGTGAACTGCCAACGAGCGTCAGGTGGAAAGAAGTTTCGATAGGTCGCGCGGACGTGGCGCTCGGGCGTGGCGCAACTGCCGCCGCGCAGCACGAACTGATTCGACATGAACTTGCCGTTGTACTCGCCGACCGCGCCGGCCCACGGCCGATAGCCCGGATAGGCGAGATAGGCGCTCCCTGTCCACTCCCACGCGTCGCCATAGAGCTGCCTGACGCCATCGTCGTCAGGAGCCGCGCTCGGATGATAATGCCGGCGTTCGACGAAATTGCCGCTGGTCGGTTGCCGCGCCGCCACTGCCTCCCACTCCGTTTCGGTCGGCAGCCGCGCGCCGGCGAAGCGGGAATAGGCGTCCGCCTCGTAATAGCTCACATGGCTAACCGGGGCGGAATGCATCAACGGCGCGCCACCGGCAAGCGTGTACTCAAACCAACCGGAATCGGCGCGCTCCCAATAAAGCGGCGCCTGCCAGCCGTGCGCCTGTAAAGTGGCCCAACCGTCCGACAACCAGAACTCGGGCCGTGAATAGCCGCCGGCCTCGATGAAGGCGAGGAATTCGCCATTGGTCACCAACCGGTCGGCGAGCCGATAGGGCCGCAGAAAAACACGGTGGCGCGGCGTCTCGTTGTCGAACGCGAATTCAGGCCCCTCGTGGCCGATCGATATCAGGCCGCCTGGCTGATCGAAAAATCGGAGCGCTTGAACTTCGCGCTCAGGTGGCATTGGGGCCGCGCTGCCATAAGCGGGCCGTAGCGGGTTGCGCCCGAGCACATGCTTGAGATCGGTCAGCATCAGCTCTTGATGCTGCTCCTCATGTTGCAGTCCGAGCTCGATGAGCGAAGCGGCCTCTTCAAGGACGGCAGAGCCGGCGCGCCCGAACAGCGCCCCCATCGCCCGATCGACATGCGCGCGATAGTCGTATGTTTCGGCGACCGTCGGCCGCGAGAGCATGCCGCGTTCCGGGCGCGGATGACGCGTACCCACGGACTCATAATAGGAATTGAAGAGATAGCCGTAGCGCGGCTCGAGCGGCTCATAGCTCGGCGCGAAGCGCGCGAGCACGAAAGTCTCAAAGAACCAGGTAGTGTGCGCGAGGTGCCATTTGGTCGGGCTGACATCGGGCATCGACTGAACGACGTAATCCTCGACCGCGAGCGGTCGCGCGAGCGCCTCGCTTTGCGCGCGCACGCTGTGGTATCGGCGCGCCGGAGCCTGGCCCTCGCCTACAGCCTTCGAATTTGAGCGGGTCTCCCTGGACGATCCGGCCGACATGTCGGCACCCCCGCGCTCGTTCTTTGTTCGTTGTTCCTAATATGGACCATGGCCGACCGAGAGCAACCGCCCATCACGAAATCGCCCCCGTCGTAGCTGTTGACCGCCTCCACCCTCCAAGGGTACGAACCGGAAACAACCTCAAGGCGCCACAGGGGGAGAACAGGACATGAGCGTGCGGGTCGCGATCAATGGGTTCGGGCGGATCGGTCGCAATGTGCTGCGGGCGATTTATGAGTCGCGCCGAAGCGACCTGCAGGTGGTGGCGCTGAACGATCTCGGCTCGGTCGATGCCAATGCGCATCTGCTGCGCCATGATTCGGTGCACGGTCCCTTCCCCGGCAAGGTGACGGTGAAGGACGGCGCGCTCGACATCGGCAATGGCCCGATCCGCGTGCTGGCCGAGCGTGACCCCGCGAAACTGCCCTGGCGTGAGCTCAAGATCGACGTTGCGCTCGAGTGCACCGGCATCTTCACCAAGCGCGAGGCCGCGGCGAAGCACATCGAAGCCGGCGCGCGCAAGGTGCTGATCTCGGCTCCGGGCGAAAACGCCGATCTCACCGTCGTCTACGGCGTCAATCACGACAAGCTCACACAGGCGCACCAGGTTATTTCCAACGCGTCGTGCACGACCAACTGCCTAGCGCCGGTCGCGGCGGTGATCAATCGCACCATCGGGCTCGAGCGCGGCTTCATGACGACGGTGCACGCGTATACGCTCGATCAGTCGATCCTCGACACGCTGCACAAGGATCTCCGGCGCGCACGGGCCGCGAATCTTTCGATGATCCCGACCTCGACCGGTGCGGCACGCGCGGTCGGCCTCGTGCTGCCCGAGCTCAAAGGCAAGCTCGACGGCACCGCGGTGCGGGTGCCGACCTCGAACGTGTCGATGATCGACCTGTCCTTCGTCTCGAAGCGACCGACGAGCGCCGACGAGATCAACAAGGTGATGAGGGAGGCCTCATCGAGCGGTCCGCTCGCGGGCATCCTCAACTACAGCGATGAGCCGTTGGTCTCGATTGATTTCAATCACCAGCCGGCGAGCGCGACGCTGGACGCGGGCGAGACAGCGGTGATCGATGGCACGCTCTGCCGCGTGCTCGCCTGGTATGACAATGAGTGGGGTTTCTCCAATCGCATGGGCGATGTCGCGGCGCTGCTCGGTCGCCTCTGAGCCCGCGCGATACGATGATGCCGAGCTACCGCACAATCGATGCGCTCGATGCTGCCGGCAAACGCGTGCTCATCCGGGTCGATCTCAATGTGCCGGTGCAGAACGGCAAGGTCACTGATGCGACGCGCATCATGAAGACCGCGCCGACGATCGCCGAGCTGGCCTCGCGCGGCGCCAAGGTGATCGTGCTGTCGCATTTCGGCCGGCCCAAGGGCGCGCGCGTGCCCGCCATGTCGCTCAAGCCCCTGACCGAGCCGTTGTCAGACGCACTTGATGGCCGCCACGTCACCTTCGCCGATGACTGCATCGGCGATACCGCTGCGAGGGTCGTGGCGAGCCTCGGAGATGGTGACGTCGCACTCCTCGAGAACGTACGATTCCATGACGGCGAGGAAGCCAATGACGCCGGCTTTGCACGCGCACTCGCGACGCTTGGCGATGCCTATGTGAACGACGCGTTCTCGGCGGCGCATCGCGCCCACGCCTCGACCGCGCGGCTCGCGAGCCTGCTGCCCTCCTATGCCGGCCGTCTGATGGCGGCCGAGCTGCAGGCGCTCGAGCGCGTGCTGGAGAAGCCGGAGCGGCCCCTCGTCGCCGTGGTCGGCGGCGCCAAGGTGTCGACCAAGATCGAGCTGCTCGGCAATTTGATCGGCAAGGTCGACACGCTGGTCCTGGGCGGCGGCATGGCCAACACCTTCCTCAACGCGACCGGGCTCGAGGTCGGCAAGTCGCTCTGTGAGCGCGATCTGGCGGACCTCGCGTGCGACATCATTGCGCGCGCCAAGCACGAGCGCTGCACCCTGCTTCTACCGTCCGATGTCGTGATCGCGCGCGAGTTCAAGGCCGGCGCGCCGACAGAGACCGTCGCGATCAACGCCATGCCGCGCGATGCCATGATCCTCGATATCGGCCCGCGCACCATCAAGGCTATCGTCGACGTATTGGAGCAGTCGCGCACCGTGTTGTGGAACGGGCCGCTCGGTGCCTTCGAAGTGCCGCCGTTCGATCGTGGCACCGTGGCGGCGGCGCGCGCGGTCGCTGAGCTCACCGAGCGCAAGAAGCTCGTCTCGGTCGCCGGCGGCGGCGACACGGTGGCGGCGCTCGGCCATGCTGGCGTGATCGACCAGTTCAGCTATGTCTCGACCGCGGGCGGAGCCTTCCTCGAATGGCTGGAAGGAAAGACGCTGCCGGGCGTCGCCGCGCTCGGCCCCTAGGCGCGGCGCAGCCCCCCGTCGTCTTCATCGTGCATGATCTGGCGAGCGCGAGCGGGGCGCTTGAGGCCGCACGAGCGGCGCGCCGGCCCATTGTTTTGCGATCGCCGCCGGGCGCCATCCATGCGCACGGCCTCGGCTTTCTGATTGCGCTCTTCGCGCTCGCGCGCGAGCGCGTGCCGCGGGCTCGTTTCACCGCTGTGATCGACTGTGACAATGACGCGGCGCAGGCTCACCGGGCGCTTGCGCTCGGCGCCAAACATGTCGCCTTTCGCGGCCACAAACGGGCGGGGGAAGCGCTTCAATCGGTCGCCACACAGCTGAAGGCGGAGCTTCTGCCCAGTGGCGTCCCCCGCAGGGCCTGCCGGCTCGACGATCCCGAGCGCGCAGCAGAGATTGCGCTGGCCTATCTCGACCAGGAGGGCCGTCTTGCCAAGCCCAAGAGGTCCGGCTAACAAGAGCCCCAAGGCCACCTCATCAGAACAAAGCGGGCGGACCACGATGACCATGACCGAGCGGGTGCGGCAGATCCTCTCCTGGTATGAGAGCGACAATCCAGGATCGAAGGCGAACCTTGCCCGCATTCTCATGCATGGCCGGCTCGGCGGCACGGGGCGGATGGTCATCCTGCCGGTCGACCAGGGCTTCGAGCACGGCCCGGCACGCAGCTTCGCTTCCAACCCGCCGGCCTACGACCCTCACTATCACTTCCAGCTCGCGATCGACGCCGGCCTCTCTGCGTACGCGAGTGTGCTCGGCATGCTGGAGCACGGCGCGGACCGTTATGCCGGCCAGATCCCGACCATCCTCAAGATGAACAGCGCGAACTCGCTCTCGACCAACAAGGATCAGGCGGTGACCGCGAGCGTGAAGGATGCGCTGCGGCTTGGCTGCGCCGCGATCGGCTTCACGATCTATCCGGGCTCGGAAGACCAGTACGAGATGATGGAGGAGATCAGGGAGCTTTCGGCCGAGGCGAAATCGCACGGCCTCGCGGTCGTGATGTGGTCCTACCCGCGCGGCGGCAAGCTCTCGAAGGAGGGTGAGACCGCGATCGACGTTACTGCCTATGCCGCCCACATGGCGGCCCTGCTCGGCGCGCACATCATCAAGGTGAAGCCGCCGACCGCGCACCTCGAGCAGGCTGAGGCCAAGACCGCCTATGAGAAGGCCAAGATCGACATCTCGACGCTGAGCGCGCGCATCAGCCATGTCATGCAGTGCTGCTTCGGCGGCAAGCGCATCGTCGTGTTCTCGGGCGGCCCGGCGAAGGACCTCACCGGCATCTACGACGAGACCCGTGCACTCCGCGACGGCGGCGCCAATGGCTCGATCATCGGGCGCAACACCTTCACCCGCCCGCGCGAGGAAGCGCTGAAGATGCTCGATGCGATCATCGACATCTACAAGGGGAAGGCGTAGCGCCGTTCAGTTCGTGTTGTCGGTTGCGACCGGCGGCACCCAAGGCGGGATCGTCTCGACGGTGTAGAGCTCGACCGGGTCGCGCACACTCCGGAGGCCGTAGCGCCCGAGCGGGAGCAAGGGCGGCGCCTCGGGCGGCATCGCATCCTTGAACGCCTTCGAGATGATCAGGCCGCGGTCGAGCGCCTGGCACATGGTCTCGAGCCGGCTAACCTCGTTGACCGCGGGCCCCACGACCGTGAAGTCGAGCCGTGTCGGGCTGCCGACATTGCCGTACAGCACCTCGCCGAGATGCAAGGCGAGATCGAGCGTCATGATGGGCTTGCCTGCGGCCGCGCGATCGCGATTGAGCGCTTCGATGCGGCCATGGGCTTCGAGCGCCGCGTTCAGCGCGGCGACACATTCCTCGCCCCGCTCCTTGGCCCCCTCGCCCTGTTTGACCTCGAAGGTGCCGAGCATGCCATCGCCCATGAACTTCAGCACCTGCCCGCCGAACTTCTCGACCGGCACCGCCATGCATTCGAGATAGTCGTCGAGCATCTCGATCAGCTCATCGCGCTGAACTGCATCGGCGAGGCGCGTAAAGCCACGAAGATCGCCATACAGAAGCACAGCCGAGATCGTGTTGGTCTTGCCGCGCTGAATATCGCCGGCGAGCACGCGGCGCCCCGCGTCCTGGCCGAGATAGGTCGCGGCAAGGCCAACCGCGAGTCGCCGATTTGCCGCCACGCGCATGGTAAGCGCGAGTGGGGCCGCGAGCGCACGCAGCAGATTCAGATCAGCGTCGTTGAAGCCGTTCGGCCGTTTCGTCGTCCAGGTGAAGACGATGCCGGGGCTCTCCTCATACTGGCCATCGAAGCCATAGGCCGAGCGCGTGGCGTAATAGTCGGTCGCGCCCTGCTGGCGAAACTCCTCGAGGATCGGAAACTCCCGGCCAACCTCCGGCCCGAGCAAGCGGCGCCGAATTTCGCGCACCTGGCCTTCAGCCAGCGGGCGAATGGGGCTCTTGATCCACG
>VGET01000105.1 GCA_016869195.1 Alphaproteobacteria bacterium
AGGCCTATGACCCGACCTTCATGTGGGCCATCGCCTCTGCCATGGCCGGCGGCTCGGCCGGCCCCGGCGAGATTGAGCAGAACAAGAAGGTCGCGGCCAATATTCGCCGCATGATCTATCGCGGCACACTCGGGACAACGAAGTACTTCCTGCCCGAGCAGGCGGCGATCCCGTATCCGGATGCGACGAAGGATCCTTCGCTCGGCATGCCGCATCAATATCTTCAGATCCAGGACTTCACCAAGGAGCCGGCGCTGATCGCGCCCGCGCCCTACGAGACCTCGACCTTCCAGATGCCGCCCTGGATCAAGGCTTGATCATTTCGATCGCAGCGATGGGGGCCGGCGCAACCGCGTCGGCCCCTCTCTTGTCGACATGTTGACAATAGCGTTTCTTGTATTTGCCCGGCTTTTCATGCCGGGTACGCTGCGCTTCGATATCATTTTGGGCGCAATACTTCTTGTTTTTCTTACTGCTATACCTTTTGTTGGCATGTCGAGTTACTATCTGGGCCAGTTTGTTCTTTTTTTCCTCTGGGGCACGGTCGTCACCCAGTGGAACCTCGTCTTCGGTGTTGCCGGCATTTTCTCGCTCGCCCAGATGGCATTGTTTGCCTTCGGCGGCTTCGTCACCGGCATGATGGGCCTCTATCTCAATTGGTCGCTCTGGGCCGCCCTGCCTCTCGCCGGCCTGGGCACCGTGTTGTTCAGCCTGCTGGTCGGCATCGCGTGCTTGAGACTGCGCGGCCCCTATGTCGCGCTTCTCACGATCGCGATCGCGCAGGTGATGTACCTCCTCATCATCACCGATACTGAATGCTTCTACATGGAGGGCGTGACCTGCCGAAATTTCACCGGCGGCACGCGCGGCCTCGCCAAGTTCGGCGATTTCGGCATGCGCGAGCTGCTCGGCGCGAAATGGATGCATGGCCACTACTATATGGGCCTCGTCCTGCTTGCGATCTCGACCATCATCTCGATTGCCGTGATCCGCGGGCCGCTCGGCTTGGCCTTCCGGGCGCTGCGCGACAACCCGCCCTATGCCATGGCGCGCGGGCTTGACCGGTTTAAGTACCAGCTCATCGTGTTCGCCACCTCGGCGTTCTTCACGGGTGTCGCCGGTGGCGTCTACGCCGGCCACTTCAAGGTGATCGGCGCCAATGTGCTCTATCTCTCGCTCCTGCTGTTCCTGCTCGCAATGATCATCGTTGGCGGCATCGGGCGGGTGTGGGGCCCGATCCTCGGAGCGGCCGTGCTCATGGTGGTGGATGAGCCGCTCAAGGATTTCGTCGAGTGGCGCAATATCGGCCTCGGCCTCATCATCGCGCTGTTCGCCATCCTCTGGCCGCAGGGCATCGCCGGCGCGATCGAGTCCGGCTGGCAATTTCTGAAGCGCGAGCTGGGACGGTCGCGCACGGGGCCTAGAGCGTGAAGAGTTGCCGAGCCAGCCGATCAGAACAGCTCGTCCTTGAGCCGAAAGCCGAGATAGGCGAGACGTAGCCAGAAGAGGCGAAACCGCGCCACCGGCCACCGTCTCGGCATCGTCGCAAGCGGCGCCGGAATGGCGGCTTCAGCACCGTCCACGCCTAGCGTGAGCGCGGCCGCCGCACGCCCCGCCCAACCCGACATGGCAACGCCTGAGCCGTGATAGGCGAGCGCGCAGGTCACGGTGCCCGCCTCATCGAGGCGCGCAATGTGAGGCGTGAAGGCAGCCGACAGGCAAACCGGACCGCGCCAGAAGTGCGTGGTCTCAACGTCGCGCCACGCGGGATACATCTCGCGAAGACGACGCTCGAGAAAGGCGCGCTGGAGGCTCGATGATTCGGGTGACGCATCGAGACCGCCACGCGCGCCGAACATGAACCGCCGATCCGGCAAGAGCCGCACATAGAAGAGGAGCCCTCGGGTATCCGAGGTTGGCATCTCGGTCGTGACGCCTTGCGCCGCGAGCTCGGAATCGCTCAAGGGTCGCGTCACCACGATGTTCGAGAGCGCGGGCAGCAGGCAGCCATCGAGCGCCTTATGCAACTCATCACGCGTGAAACCGTTGGTGGCAATCAGCACCCGCCGTGCGGTCACCGTGCCCCGTGGCGTTTGAAGCACGTGGCGCGGCCCTTCGCGCCGCCAAGCGATGACCGGGCTCTCACCATGAATGACGGCGCCGCGCCGCAGCGCAGCGTCGGCGAGCCCGCGGCAATATTTCAGCGGGTGCAGGCCGAAGCCGACCGACTGGTGCATGGCACCAAAAGCCTCGGGCGAAGAATAGCCGCGCTCGGCGAGCTCCTCCTTCGACCAGATCGCGGTTGCCCCGGCGCCGAGGCGGGCGAGCGCGTGCGCCTCCTCTTCCAGGTGCCTCAGCCGCGAAAGCCGATGCGCCACGGTGATCGTGCCTTGCCCTTGAGCGTCGAGCGCGATGCCCTCCTCCGTCGCGAGGTCGCGCACCAGCTCGACCGCTTCGCGCATTGCCCCCACGCAGCGCGCGGCTTCCGCCTCGCCGAAGCGCCGCACCAGGGCGTCGAGCGACAGCCATACCGACCCGAGGCAGCAGAATCCGCCATTTCGGCCAGAGGCGCCCCAGCCAATCGGCGCGGCCTCGAGCACGCGCGCCTGCACGCCGTGGCGCCGCGCCAGGTGATAGGCCGCCGTGAGGCCGGTGTAGCCGCCGCCGATGATCGCAACCTCGGCCTCCGCATCGCCCTCGAGCGGTGCGAACCCGGTTGTATCCCAGGGGCCGGCGCTCGCGGCCCAATAGCTTTCGATCGGCTGACGCGTGTCGTAGAGGCTCGGATGGTAGAGCGCGGTCATCGCCAGACTCACGTGCCGTCCACTCGAAAAGACAACGGGCCGCCGGCGCACTGCCGGCGGCCCATGCTCATGATGTACAAACCGGCGATCAGACCGGCTGGTCGAGCCTTGCCTTCAACTCCGCGACCAGGCCGTCAAAGCCGCGCTTGTTGACCACCGAGGCGAACTCGACCCGATGCGTGTTGAGCATCGAGATGCCCTCGACCACGACATCGACCACCTTGAGGACGCCGTCGAACGGACGCACCCGATAGTTCACCGCGATCGGCTGGCCGCCGTCCAGGCGGTTGATCTTGGTGCGCACCCATTCGTCGCCGCTCGAATCCTTGACGGTCTGCACGACGTTGAACGTCTCGCCGCTATAGGAGTCGAAGCGCGCCGCGTAGACGCGCGTGATGAAGTCGACGAACACGGCATCATAGGCCGCCTTCTGCTCGTCGGTGGCTTCCTTCCAATACTTGCCGATGACGAAGCGGCTGATCGTCTTGAGGTGGAAGCCCTCCTCGAGCAGGGCCCGGAACTCCGCCTCGCGCTGCTCGAACGTGGTCGAGCCCTTGCTCTTCATGATCTCAACCGCTTTTGAGCCGAGCCGCGTGATGAAGGCGGAGGCGTCGGCACCGTCCTCGGCGCGCACCTTCGACATCGAAGGAACGACCGCTGCGAACATGAAGGCCACCACGAGCAACGTCGTGGCTGACCGCCGCGTGAAAGTCCCGAACATGGTTTGACAGACCGTTTTTGCTGTTTGTGGGTACGACGCCCCGCTTCGGCCGATCCCCTATTCGACGCTTTCTATGTCCAGACTGGGCAAGGCGCCTGCGTCAGGCAGCTCGCCATTACGAATGTCGTTGGCCCGCTTCCCGCGATACAAGTTGCGCAGCGCTGCGTAAAAATCAACGGAGGTCTTCTCGATTGAGTCGAGTTCTTCCAGGAATTCCGCCCGGGCGGACACCGCGCTCAGCGCAGTCCGTTGATTTCGTTGTGCCTGCGGCAAGATATAGGTGAACGGATCCATGAAGATGTCGGCCACAAGCCCGACCAGGTCACGCGGATTCGACGGCCCGAGCAGCGGCAGCATCAGGAACGGCCCCTCGTCCACGCCCCAGACGGCCAGCGTCTGGCCGAAATCCTCGGTGTGGCGCTCGAGCCCCGCTTCCCGCGCGACATCGATGAAGCCGAGGACGCCGACGGTCGAGTTCAGCGCGAAGCGACCGAGCGCCTCGCCGGCGCGCTCCGGCTCGCCCTGCAACAGGTCGTTGATGAAGGTCACGGGCTCGCCGAGATTGGCCAGGAAATTCTTGATCTTGTCGCGCCCCCACTCGGGCACGATGCCGCGATAGAGGATCGCCACCGGCTTGAGCAGCGTCTCATCGAGCGTACGGTTGAACTCGAAGACAGCGCGGTTGACGTTTTCGAACCGGTCGCCGTTCTCGAGCGCGGCCCTGCGCTCTTCCAGCGTGGTCAGGCGCGGACCGCACCCATCGAGCGTCAATACCGAAGCGGCCAAAAAGATCGCCGTGAGGGCAACCACGACGCCGCGTGGCATACGCCACCAGCGACCAACGCTAAGGTTCATCTTCTCCCTGCCTACCGATCGGCTGGAGTCTTCACGCACGACCGGCCTCGCTCCCTGCGCGGAAGCCATAGAAGCACCTCGACAAAGCATGGATTAATTATGCTCCGCGCCTTCTTAACAAAGGCTTTGGTTAACGCCGCCTTTAGACCCACCAATCGGCCGGACCTGTGGCGAAAGTGTTAATAATGCTTAACACGGGGGCCGAAAAAACGCCAGTGATGCCCGACACATAGGAAAAGTGTCCGGTCGAAATCGCCATCAGTGTCGCAATGTCACCACAGTGTCGCCAATTGGCCTAGACGGCGCCGAAACCGCCGCCGCCCGGCGACTCGATGACGAAGACGTCGCCCGCGTTCATCTCGGTACGGTCCGCCCCGGTCAGCCTGGTGATCGTGCCGTCGGTGCGCTCGACATAGTTCCGCCCCTTCTGGCCCGGCTGCCCGCCGGCCACCCCAAAGGGAGCAACGTCACGGCTGTTTGAAAGGATGGCCGCCGTCATCGGCTCCAAGAACCGGACACGGCGGATCGCGCCGTCGCCGCCCCGATGGCGCCCGTCGCCGCCAGAGCCCCTTCGGATGGAAAAACGTTCGAGCAGCACCGGAAAGCGCCACTCAAGGACTTCGGGATCGGTGAGGCGCGAGTTGGTCATATGGATCTGCACGACGCTCGTGCCGTCGAAGTCAGGCCCCGCCCCTGAACCGCCCGACACCGTCTCATAGTACTGGTGGCGGGCATTGCCGAAGGTGAAGTTGTTCATCGTGCCCTGCCCACCGGCGAGCACGCCGAGCGCGCCATAGAGTGCGTCCGTGATGCACTGCGACGTCTCGACATTGCCGGCGACGACCGCGGCCGGATAGCGCGGGCTCAGCATCGAGCCCTTGGGGATGATCAGCTCGATCGGCTGCAGGCAGCCCTCGTTCATCGGGATATCGCCATCGACCAGCGTGCGGAAGACGTAGAGCACGGCAGCCCGACACACCGCGCTCGGCGCGTTGAAGTTGCTCGAAAGCTGCGCCGATGTGCCCGTGAAATCGATCCGCGCCGAGCGCTTGGCCTTGTCGATCTTCACGTCGACCACGATGTGCCCGCCGCAATCCATCGGGTAGTTGTAGCGGCCATCCTTGAGCACGCCGATGACCCGCCGAACGGATTCCTCGGCGTTATCCTGCACGTGACGCATATAGGCCTGGACGGTGTCGAGCCCGAACTGAGCGACCATGCCATCAAGCTCGTGAACGCCCTTCTCGTTTGCCGCGATCTGTGCCTTCAGGTCGGCGACGTTCTGGTCGATGTTGCGCGAGGGATAACGGCCGGAGGCCAGAAGCGCGCGCAGTGCCGCTTCGCGAAACTCGCCGCGCTCGACCAGCTGGAAATTGTCGATCAGCACGCCCTCTTCCTCGACCGTGCGCGAGTCGGGTGGCATCGAGCCGGGCGTGATGCCGCCGATATCGGCGTGATGGCCGCGTGACGCCGTGAAGAAGAGAATATCCCGCCCCTTGGCATCGAACACCGGGGTGATGACGGTGACGTCCGGCAAATGCGTGCCGCCGTTATAGGGCGCGTTCAGCACATAGACGTCGCCCGGCTTCAGCGTGCCCCGCCGGTTGCGCAGCACCGAGCGCACCGATTCGCCCATCGAGCCCAAGTGCACCGGCATGTGCGGCGCGTTGGCGATGAGGCCGCCCTCCTCATCAAACAGCGCGCAGGAGAAATCGAGCCGCTCCTTGATGTTGACCGAGTGAGCCGTGTTCTCGAGCGTCGAGCCCATCTGCTCGGCAATCGACATGAACAGGTTGTTGAAGATCTCAAGCATAACGGGGTCGACCGCGGTGCCGATCGCCACGCGCCGCTCGCGCGGCCGGGCACGCGTCATGATCAGGTGATTGCGTGGCGTCACCTCGGCGCGCCAATCGGGCTCGACGATCGTGGTCGAGTTTGGCTCGATGATGATCGCGGGGCCTATGATCTTGTCGCCCGGCTCGAGCGCGTCGCGCGCATAGATCGGGGTATCCAGCCGGCGATCGGCGAAATGGACCGCGCCCTGGTCGACTGTCGTCGGAACCACACCCGCCGCACGCCGGCGCGTCACGGTCGGTTCGCCAGCCGCTTCGGTCTCACCGATCACCTCGACCACCGCGGATTCGATGATCAGGGGCTTGGTGCGGTCGACGAAGCCATAACGCTGGCGATAGCGCTCCTCGAACGCCGAAACAATTGACGCCCGATCGCCGTAGGGCACGAGCAGCGCCGAATCCGTGCCGCGATAGCGCATCTGCAGGCTGCGCTCGACCGTGACCCGGGCCGGCGGCAGCCCCCCTTGCTGCAACTCGTGCTCACCTTCCTTCGTGAGCGCGACGAACACCACCTCGAGCTCGCCCGGGAGCCGATCGCCCAGCTCAGCCTCGACCGCGCGCTCCTTCAGCACGCGGGTGTCGGCAAGGCCCATGCCATAGGCCGAGAGCACGCCAGCATAAGGGTGCACGAATACCGTCCCCATGCCGAGCGCGTCGGCCACGAGGCACGCGTGCTGGCCGGCGGCCGCGCCGAAGCAGCAGAGTGCGTAGCCGGCTGTCACGTCATAGCCGCGCTGGACCGAGATCTTCTTAATCGCATTCGCCATGTTCTCGACCGCGATCTTGAGGAAGCCCTCGGCGATTACTTCAGGCGAGCGCCGCTCGCCCGTGGCCCGCGCGATCTCGTCGGCCAGCGCGATGAATTTTTCGCGCACGACCTCGGGATCGATCGGCTGATCGCCGCGCGGCCCAAAGACGCTCGGGAAGTGCGCGGGCCTGATCTTGCCAACCATGACATTGCAATCGGTCACGGTGAGCGGCCCGCCGCGGCGATAGCAGGCCGGTCCCGGATTGGCCCCGGCCGAATCGGGCCCGACGCGATAGCGCGAGCCATCGAAGTGCAGAATGGAGCCACCGCCGGCCGCGATCGTGTGGATGTGCATCATCGGCGCGCGCAGGCGGACGCCGGCGATCTCCGTCACATAGCGGCGCTCGAACGCGCCGGCATAGTGCCAGACGTCGGTCGACGTGCCGCCCATGTCGAACCCGATCACCTTGCCGAGCCCGGCGGCCTCGCTCGCTCGCACCGCGCCGACCACACCGCCCGCCGGGCCGGAGAGCACGCTGTCCTTGCCCTGGAAGGTCACGGCGTCGGTCAGCCCGCCATTGGATTGCATGAACATCAGGCGCGCGCCGCCGAGTGCGCCTGAGACCTGGTCGACATAGCGGCGCAGGATCGGCGAGAGATAGGCGTCGACCACGGTCGTGTCGCCACGGCTCACCATCTTCATGAGCGGGCTGACCTCGTGCGAGACCGAGACCTGCGTGAAACCGAGCCTTCGCGCGATCGCCGCCACCCGACTCTCGTGATCGGGGTAGCGATAGCTGTGCATGAAGACGATCGCGACCGAGCGAAAACCATCAGCATACGCGGCCCGAAGGTCGCGCTCGGCGCTGGCTTCATCGAGCGGCGTGAGCTCGGTGCCATCAGCAAGGAGGCGCCCGCGCACCTCGATCACCCGACGATATAGCATGTCGGGCAGAACGATGTGGCGCGCAAAGATGTGGGGCCTGTTCTGGTAGGCAATGCGCAGCTGATCGGCGAAGCCCTCGGTGATCACGAGGAGCGTCGGCTCGCCCTTGCGCTCGAGCAGCGCATTGGTGGCAACCGTCGTACCCATCTTGACGGCATCGACCAGGCTTCCATCGAGCGGCTGGCCAGGGGTGAGCCCGAGGAGGGTGCGGATGCCGTGGATCGGCGCATCGGCATAGCGTTCGGGCGCCTCGGAAAGCAGTTTGTGGGTGCGCAAATGCCCGTCGGGGGAACGCGCCACAATGTCCGTGAACGTACCGCCACGGTCGATCCAGAACTGCCAAGCCTCGCCCATGCCAGTGCCCCTCGTCTCCGCGCGGCTCGTCAACGCCGCCTTAACCAGCACGCGCCTAAGCTTGGCCCATGAGCCAGAAACCTGCGAGCGATGCCGCGCCCTCTTTACGGGGCGTTGGGCCCAAGGGCAACACCGTGCTGGTCTCGTCCGCTGACGCGGGCGACAAGCTGATCGAGCTGATCAAGGCCCTGCGCAAGAGCCCGATCGGGCGGAGCGCGGTGCATTTGAGGCTTTCAGCGCTCCTCGAAGGGGCCGCTCAAGCCAGCGACTGCGAGGCCGCGCGCGGCGCCGTGATCGAGTGGGCTGAAAAACATGGCGGCACCGCCTTCGCCCTGTTCAACAATGACGTTGTGGGCATCTCCAAGGGGGCCCGGGGGGAAGAGTTGCGCCAGCTGGCCGAGCGCATCGAGGCCCTGTTCAAGGGGGTCCCCCGGAACACCGATGAGGCGCCCGACGCGAAGACGTGTCGCTGGTATGACCTGAGCGCGGAGCTGCCGGTGCTGCTCGATGTGTGCGACCGGATCCAGCTTGAGAAGCGCGCGTACGACCAGGCGGTCGCCGAGCGCCGCGCCTGGCTCGCGGAGGGCGGCCTGCCAGTCGTGACGCCCTCGATCATGGCGCGCCTCGAGGAAGCGCTTCAGCGCGCCGACATCGATCGCTTCCTGCGCCAGCAGCCGATCTGCAAGCTCAAGACCGGGAATATGTGGTCACCCGAGCCCTGCGGTCGCGAGGTCTATGTCCGCATTCGCGAGATCGAGCGGATCATGATGCCCGGCGTCGACCTGATCGGCGATGAGTGGCTGTTTCTCTACATGACCTCGCTGCTCGACCAGCGCGTGCTCACCCACTTCCTGCGCGAGCCCGATTCACTCTGCCGCCAGCCGACCTGGCTGAACCTGCGCCTCTCAAGCGTCCTTTCGGCGGATTTCGGGCGGCTGGTTCGCCTGCTATCGGAATCGGACCGACGCAAACTCACCGTCGAGCTCCAGTCGGTTGACCTGATGGCGGCCTATGACGAGTTCCTGTTCGCGCGCTCGTTCCTGAACGACATCGGCGTCAAGCTTTGCCTCGATGGCGTCGATGACATTGGCCTGCCGGTGCTGGTCGAGGCCAAGATCGGCGTCGACATGATCAAGATCAAGTGGACGCCGGACTCCGACGGTCAGATGCAGGTCGAGCCCGGCGGCGAGTTTGCGCGTGCGCTCAACGAGTATGGCCCGACGCGCGTCGTGCTCTGCCATTGCAGCGACCGCAATGCGCTCAAGTTCGGCCACCGGCTCGGCATCACACTGTTCCAGGGCCGCTTCCTCGACCAGCTCCTGAGCCCGACGGCGACCCGCATCAACTGATCGGATTGCGGATCGCCGTGTCGGGTCTTCGCTCAGGCGGATTTGGCGAGCCCCTGGGCTTCCTTGTTGTGGCTCACTACTTCGTCCGCCAGGCGGCCGATCAGCTCCTGCAGATGGTCGAACTTGAACTCGTAGGAGCCGACGCCGAGCGTGAGTGACCTGAGCTCAATGATCAGGTCGTGCATCTCCGCCTGCGGCATCGAGGCGCTCACCTCGTCCCAGCCATCCCAGCCCTCGCGCGGCTCATAGCCGAGCACCTGGCCGCGCCGCCCGGTGACCAGCCGCTGCACATTGGCGGTGAAGCTGTTGGGCACCGCGATCCTGAGCTGGAAGATCGGCTCGAGCAGAACGGGCGAGCAGTTCGGCAGGCCCTCGGACATGGCGAGGCGCCCTGCCGTCTTGAACGCCATTTCCGAGCTGTCGACCGCGTGATACTTGCCGTCGGTCAAGGTTACCGACAGGTCGACGACCGGGAAGCCGAGCGGCCCGTGATCGAGGTGCTCGCGCACCCCGGCCTCTACCGCCGGAATGAACTGCCTCGGCACCGAGCCGCCGACCACCGCATTGTGGAACTCGAAGCCGCTGCCGCGCGGCAGAGGCTTGATATCCACGATGACATCGCCGAACTGGCCATGGCCACCACTCTGCTTCTTGTGGCGCGCGTGCTGCGTGGTTGGCTTCTTGATCGCCTCCTTGTAGGCGACCTTGGGACGCGCGGTGAGCAGCGACAGGCCGTATTTGTGCTTCAGCCGATCGAGCGAGACCTTGAGGTGCATCTCGCCCTGGCCCCAGAGCACGTGCTCGTGCGTGTCGGGGTTGTGCTCGATCCTGACCGAGGGGTCTTCCTGATGCAGGCGCGTCATGGCGCCCGAGACCTTCACCTCGTCCTCGCGCTTCTCGGCGCGCACGGCAAAGGCATAGACGGCGGGCAGAGCCGGCGCCCTTGGCAGATCAACCGCCTTGGCCTCGGCACTCGTGAGCGTCGCACCGGTCACCACCTTGTCCAAGCGGCCGATGCCGACAATCTCGCCGGCGTCCGCCGCCTCGACCTTGTTCTGCTGCGCGCCGACGAGCGTATAGAGCCCGCCGACCCGCTCGCCGCCGGTCAGGGTGGCGCCATCGGTCAGCCGGCCGCGCCACACACGCCCCAGGCTGACCTTGCCGCCATGGGGCGTGATGTAGGTCTTGAGGATCTGAACCAGCGGCGTTTTCTCGGTGAAGGCGATTTTCTTGCGTGCCGCGGAATCGGCAGGACCTGGCGCGATCTTGAGGATGACGTCGATCAAGCGGCGCACGCCCCAGTCCATCTCGGCCGAGCCCATGATCACAGGCACGACCTCTGCCTTGGCCAACGTTTCCTTGAGATAGCCGATGATCTCAGCCTCG
>VGET01000106.1 GCA_016869195.1 Alphaproteobacteria bacterium
CCCCGGTTGAAGCCTTAACCCATTGCGCTACATTGTGGGACGCGGCGGAGTCTCCCGCCGATACCGATTGGAAGGCAGTCATGCGGCGAACGGCAGGCGAGATCGAGGCAAAGGCGCCCTCTGACGACGCATCGGCGGCCGCGGCCGGCTCGGAGCCGAACGTGGTGCGCCCGGCGTTCGATCGCAGCATCAAGCTGCACCCGCCCGAGGCGTTCGAGGCGATGCGGCGCGCGGGCAGGCTCGCCGCCGAGACGCTCGACTTCATCACGCCCCATGTCGTGCCCGGCATCACCACCGCCGAGCTCGACCGGCTGTGCCATGACTTCATCGCCGAGCGCGGCGGCATCTCGGCGCCGCTCGGTTATCGGGGTTATCCGAAGTCGATCTGCACCTCGATCAATCACGTCGTGTGCCACGGGATCCCCGGCGACAAGAAATTGCAGAACGGCGACATCGTGAACATCGATGTCACGCCGATCGTCGATGGCTGGCACGGTGATTCGAGCCGCATGTACATCGCGGGCGATGCGCCGGTGAAGGCGCGCCGGCTGATCGACGTCACCTACGAGGCGCTGATGCGCGGCATCGCACAGGTGAAGCCGGGCGCACGCCTCGGCGATATCGGCCATGCGATCCAGTCCTATGCCGAGAGCCAGCGCTGCGGCGTCGTGCGCGATTTCTGCGGCCACGGCATCGGCCGCATCTTCCACGATGCGCCGAACGTGCTGCACTATGGCAGGGCGGGCGTCGGGCCGGAGATGGTCGAAGGCATGTTCTTCACCATCGAGCCGATGATCAATCTCGGCACCCACGAGGTGACCATCCTGAAGGACGGCTGGACCGCGGTGACGCGCGACCGCTCGCTTTCGGCCCAGTTCGAACACACGATCGGCGTGACCAAGGATGGGCACGAGATCTTCACCCTCTCGCCCGCCAACCTGACCCGTCCGCCCTACAGCGGAGGATGAGCCAGCGGCGACGCACATGGCCGAGGACCCTCACTATCTCGGCCACCGGGCGCGCCTGCGCGAGCGCTTCCAGAAGGGCGGGCCCGACGCGCTCGCCGACTACGAACTGCTCGAACTCTATCTCTATCAGGCACTGCCGCGGCGCGACGTGAAGCCGGTCGCCAAATTGCTGCTCGCGCGCTTCGGCGGGCTCGGCGGCGTGCTCGGCGCGAGCGAGGACGCGCTCGCCGGGGTCAAGGGCGTCGGGTCGGTCGCGGCGCAGGCCCTGAAGGTCGCGCACGCGCTCTCAACCCGCGCGCTGCGCGAGCGCGTGGATAAGCGCACCATCATCGGCTCATGGGACGCGCTGCTCGACTATTGCCGCGCGCACATGGCGCACAACGCGACCGAGCAGTTCCGCGTGCTCTTCCTCGACGTCAAGAACGGGCTCATCTCGGACGAGGTACAGCAGGAAGGCACGATCAACCACGTGCAGCTCTATCCGCGCGAGGTGGTGGGCCGTGCGCTCGCGCTCGGCGCCGCTGCCGTGATCCTCGTGCATAATCATCCGAGCGGCGACCCCACGCCCTCCGCCGCCGACATCGAGATGACGAAGCAGGTGGCGAGCGCGGGGAAACCCTTGGGCGTCACTGTCCACGACCACCTGATCATCGGGCGCGACGGCCACGCCTCGTTCCGCGCACTTGGGCTCATCGGTTGAGCCAGGGCACGCGTCCTTACGTGGGCGCTTGCGGCAAGATCCTGCGAGGTCCAGTGTGATAAGCATGGTCCCGGCCCGATGCTTCGGACTCGCCGCGCTTTTCGCTGCGACCTTTGCGGCACCCGTCATGGCCGAGCCGGTTGACGCGTTTCTCGGCGTGCGCGTCGGCACGCCGTTGGAAGAGGCGCTGGCCCAACAACCGACCGCGCGCATCTGGCAGAAGACCAAGACCGAGCTCGACGGCTGCTATTTCCAGTATTCGATCCCGACCACGCTGGCCACGCTGCCGGCCGAGGCCTGGCTCTGCGAGCGGCGCGACCATCCGGAGAAGATCATCACCGCGATCAACGTCGAGGTCTGGACCGATCAGGCCGGCTATGTCCGGGTCATCGAGGCGATGACCACTCGCTATGGCATGGCGCACCATTTCTGGGGCAATTGCACCAACGCGGCCGGCCGCAAGACTGAGCAATACACCTGGTTCTTTGGAAAAGCCCTGGTGCGGCTGTTCAACCGTGACTTGTTGAACGGCTGGGTTGTGCTGCGCATCGACGAGCCGGGCGTGCTCGCCGATTTCGGCCCCGGCAACTGCATGACGCCGCCGACCGAGCTCCATTTTCCGGGCCAGGAAGGCTGACGCCCTCGCCTTGACGGCCTTCGCGGCCGTCTCCACACTGAAGGGGAATAGGTCATCTTCGCGGCGCTGTCGGGACAAGGCGACCGGCGCGCGTTCCAGGGATTCAGCAACGCATGAAACTCGTCGGCGTCGACGTCGGGGGCACGTTCACCGACCTCATCATCACGGATACCGAAACCAACCGCATCGCGATTCACAAGGTGCCGACGACGCCCGATGACCCCTCGGTCGGTGTCACCAACGGCATCGTCGCGCTGTGCGAGCGGAATGGCATCGATCCGAAAACGGTCGATCACGTGTTCCACGGCACCACGATCGCGACCAACGCAGTGCTGGAATACAAGGGTTCGGTCGCCGGCATGATCACGACCGCCGGCTATCGCGACATCATCCATATCGGGCGCCACCAGCGGCCCGAGAACTATTCGATCATGCAGGACATTCCGTGGCAGGCGCGCCCCCTGGTGCGCCGCCGCCATCGCCTGACCGTCGAGGAGCGTCTGACGCCGCCCAAGGGCGAGGTGTTGACGCCCTTGGACGAGGCGCAAGTGCGCAAGGCGGCGCGCGAGCTCAAGGCGGCCGGCGTACAATCGATCGCGGTGTGTTTCCTCTTCTCCTATATCGATCCGCGCCATGAGGAGCGCGCGCGTGCGCTGATCCTCGAGGAGTTCCCCGAGGCGTTCGTCACAACCTCGGCCAAGGTGGCGCCGCAGTTCCGCGAGTTCGAGCGCTTCACCACCGCTGCGATGAACGCCTTCATCGGCCCGAAGGTGCGCACTTATGTGAAGCGCTTCGAGGAACGGCTTGCGAGCGCCGGCCTCAAGGCCGATCTGCACATCATGGCCTCGAACGGCGGCGTCGCGACCGCGGCGACGGTGGCGGACACGCCGGTCGTGACCCTGCTCTCCGGCCCCGCCGCCGGCGTGCTCGGCGGCGCCTGGGCGGCCGCGCTCTCCGGCCGCCAGCGCATCATCACCTTCGATGTCGGCGGCACCAGCGCCGATATCGGCATCGTGATCGAGGGCCGCTACAGCGAGGCCACCGCACGCGACACCTGGATCGGCGGCTACCCCGTGCTCGTGCCGATGATCGACATCCACACGATCGGCGCCGGCGGCGGCTCGATCGCGCATGTCGATGCCGGCGGAGCATTTCGCGTGGGGCCGATGAGCGCGGGCTCGCAGCCCGGGCCGGCCTGCTATCAGCGCGGCGGCACGCGCCCGACCGTGACCGACGCCAATCTCATGCTCGGCCGGCTCGACAAGGACAATTTCCTCGGCGGCGAGATGTCGCTCGATGAGGCGGCGGCGCATCGCGTGATCGCCGAGCTCGCCAAAGAGCTCAAGCTCGACAAGCTCGAGGCGGCCGAGGGCGTACTCACCATCCTCAACTCCAACATGGCGAACGCGATCCGCGCCAAGACGGTGCAGAAGGGCCTCGACCCGCGCAATTTCGCGCTCGTGGCCTTTGGCGGCGCCGGGCCGCTGCACGGCGCCGAGGTGGCGGATGCGCTCAACATCCCCGAGGTCGTGATTCCGCCGCATCCCGGCATCACGTCTGCGGCGGGCCTGCTCACCACCGACATCAAGTACGACCAGATCAAGACCGAGTTTCTGGTGAAGGGCTCGGTCGACACGGCGAAGCTCGCCCGCGACTTCGTGCAGATCGAGACCGCGCTGATCGACCAGTTCAAGACGGACGGCATTGAGCGCAAGGGCGTCACGCTCTTGCGCTTCGGCGATCTGCGCTATGTCGGCCAGGGTTATGAGCTGCGTGTCGCCTTCCCGGCCGATAGTCTCGACTCCGCCGGGCTCGAGGGCGTCTGGACCGCGTTCCACGAGCAGCACAAGCGCGAATACGGCCACTTCTTTGCCGACAGCCCGATCGAGATCGTAAACATTCGCGCGACGGGCGTTGGCGCGATGCCGAAGATCGGCAGGCCCGAGGTGAGCGCCGGCCGCTCGATCGAGGACGCGCTGGTGCGCCGCGGCGAGAGCGTGTTTCGCGTCAATGGCGTGCTCAGCTCCTACGAAACCGCGTATTATCGGCGTGATCGGCTGCCGCTCGGCCAGGCCGTGCCCGGCCCCGCGATCATCCTGCAGCGCGACACCACGACGGTGGTGCCGCCCGGCTGGAGCGCGGAATCTGAAGCCGGCGGCAATCTCATTTTGCGCGTGACCCGGAAAGGTTGATTCCATGGCCCAGGCCCGCCCCCGCACCGCCACGAAGCTCGGCTCGAAGCCGATCGACCCCGTCACCGCGAGCGTCATTCAGGGCGCGCTCGAGAGCATCGCGGTCGAGATGGGCTACAAGCTGATGCGGATGTCCTATTCCAGCATCATCCGCGAGTCCGAGGATTTCGGCGCGGCGCTGCTGGATGCCGAAGGCCGCCAGCTTTGTGAGTCGCGCCAGTCGACGCCGCTGCAATCCGGCCCCATCCCCGGCTATGTGAAGGGCATGAAGCAGCTCTTCGCCGAGCGCGGCGAGACGCTACAGCCGGGCGATGTGGTGATGCACAACTCGGCCTATCACGGCGCCTCGCACGGGCCCGACGTCGCTTTCATCGTGCCCGCATTTATCAAGCGCAAGCTCGTCGGCTATTCGGTGACGACCGCGCACCATCTGGACATCGGCGCTTCGGCGCCCGGCAGCTGCGGCATCGTTGATTCGCTCGACGCCTATGCCGAGGGACTGCAGTTCAAGGCGCTCAAGGTCTATGACAGGGGCGTGCTCAACAAGCCGCTCTGGACCATGGTGCGCGACAATATCCGCGCGTCCAGCCTCGTCGTCGGCGACATGGAGGCGCAGATCGCGGCAGCCCGGATTGGCGCCGACCGCTTCATCGAGCTGATGGAGCGCTATGGCCAAAGCACGGTCGAGGCCGCGGGCGATGCGCTGATGGATCATTCCGAGCGCCTGATGCGCCAGGCTATTCAAGCGCTGCCGGATGGCAGCTATTCGGCGCTCGGCCATGTCGATGGCTTTCAGAACGACCCCGAGCGCCAGGACCTCAAGATCAAGGTGACCGTCACGATCAAGGGCAGCGATCTGATCGTGGACCTCACCGGCACCGACAAGCAGATCGACGACCGTCCACTCAACATGCCGCTCGAAGGCACGGTCGATTGCGCGATCTGGCTTACCGTGCGCTCGATCCTGTTGGACTCCGCCGTGCACGGCCACATCCAGCAGAACTCAGGGCTGGTGCGCCCGATCACGATCGTCGCGCCCAAGGGCACGCTGGTGAATCCCAATTTTCCGGCGCCGACCATCGCGCGCTTCTGCCCTGGCAACATCGTGGCCGACACGCTGATGCGCGCGCTCGCGCAGGCGGTGCCAACCCAGGTGTCGGCCGGCGTCGGCAATCTGAAAGTGATTGCGTACAGCGGCGTGCGCGCCGGCGGTCACTGGGTGCACATGGACATCCACGAGGGCAGCTATGGCGGCCGCGCGGGCAAGGACGGCATGGACACGGTCGACACGCTCTACGCCAACACGCGCAACAACCCGATCGAGGACATCGAATCCCATTTGCCGCTGCGCGTACTGCGCTATGAGCTGCGCGAGGAAGGCGCGGCGGCGGGCGAATGGCGCGGTGGCGTCGGCTCGGTGCGCGAGGTCGAGCTCTTGGAGGACGGCGCCTTCTCGGTCGAGGGCGACGGCCACATGTTCGCGCCCTGGGGCTTCGAGGGCGGCCAGGGCGGCAAGACCTCGAAGCTGCTGTTCCGCCCCAAGGGCGGCGGCGAGCAGTCCCTGCCCTCGATGATGCCGAACAAGCCTTGCAAGGCGGGCGATCGCATGGTGCTGGTCGGCACCTGCGGCGGCGGCTATGGTAACCCGCTGAAGCGCGAGCCCGCGCGCGTCGCCTCTGATGTGCGCGACGGCTTCGTGACCCTTGAATCGGCGCGCGCGGATTACGCCGTCGCGCTCAAGCCGGACCTTTCCGTCGATGAGGCGGCGACCGCCTCGCTCCGGCGCGCCCGCGGCGGGTGAGGCTGTTGTATTTGGAACCGCCCCTCACCCCACCCCTCTACCCGGCGGGGAGAGGGAGCGAGGAAATTGAGCCGCCGAATCCCATCGGGACTCTTGTGAGTCGCCTCCCTCCAAATAAGTCCCCTCTCCCCCTCCAGGGGGGAGAGGGATAGGGTGAGGGGCGGCGGCCCAGGCGAACGAGCTGAAACGGCAGATACGGAGGAGCGAGGCCATGCGCATCAAGATCATCAACCCGAACACCACCCAAATGATGACTGACACGATCGGCGAGTGCGCGCGCAAGTTTGCGCGCAAGGGCACCGAGATCATCTCGGTCAGCCCGAGCTTCGGCCCAGCCTCGATCGAATCCTTCGTCGATGAGTTCGTCTCGGCCTGCGGCGTGCTGGATGAGATCAAGAAGGGCGAGGCCGGCGAGAACATCGACGCCTATATCATCGCCTGCTATGGCGACCCCGGCATCCACGCCGCGCGCGAGCTGACCGACAAGCCGGTCATCGGCATCGCCGAATCCTCGCTCTATATGGCGTCCATGCTGGCCGCGCGCTTCTCGATCGTCACCATCATTCCGCGCGCGCGCACGCTCATGGAGGAGATGGTGCGCGGCTATGGCATGGAGCACCGCGTCATCTCGATCCGCACGCTGCCGCTCTATGTGCTCGACGTCGAGAAGGACCCGAAGGGCTCGTTCGAGAAGATTCGCGAGGGCGCGCGCCTCGCGGTGAAGGAGGACAATGCCGAAGCGATCTGCCTCGGCTGCGCCGGCTTCGCCGAGTTCGCCCAGTCGATCGAGGACGAGCTGAAGGTGCCGGTGCTGGATGGCGTCGTGTGCGCCACCAAGCAGGCGGAGCTCATGGTCGAGCTCGGCAAGAAGACCTCGAAGCGCATGACCTACCGCCCGCCCGAGAAGAAGGCGTACTCCGGCATGTTCGCCCACTTCTCGAGCGACAAGCCGGCCACGAAGCGCAAGGCGGCGGCGGAGTAAGCGTAGGGACGAAGTCCCAGGCTGTCATACCAGGCGTTCGCCGAGCCCGAACACCCAAGGTGATCGGCCGCGAGGCTTGCGACCCGGTATCCATCGTCGCGCGTGCGCCGAGCCGTGGATCCCGGCTCGCTCCGCGGCCGGGATGACAATCTGTGAATTTGCCGCACCCCAATTCGTCATACCGGGCGTTGGCCGAGCCCGAACACGCAAGGTGTTCGGCCGCGAGGCTCGCGACCCGGTATCCATCGTCCCGCGCGCGCGGAACCGTGGATCCCGGCTCGCTCCGCGGCCGGGATGACAATCTGTGAATTTGCCGCACCCCAATTCGTCATACTGGGCGTTGGCCGAGCCCGAACACGCAAGGTGTTCGGCCGCGAGGCTCGCGACCCGGTATCCATCGTCCCGCGTGCGCGGGACCATGGTTCCCGGCTCGCTCCGCGGCCGAGATGACAATCTGTGAATTTGCCGCACCCCAATTCGTCATACCGGGCGCTAGCCGAGCCCGAACACCCAAGGTGATCGGCCGCGAGGCTTGCGACCCGGTATCCATCGTCCCGCGCACGCGGAACCATGAATCCCGGCTCGCTCCGCGGCCGGGATGACGATCGGGTGGGCGGCAAAAGCCGCGCGCGGCTATTTCCGCTTTTTCGTCGCCTTCTTTTTTGCTGTCGCCTTTTTCCGCGCCGGTGCCTTCTTCTGCAGCGCCTCATGCTGCTCGAACGCAGCAGCGGCGGCCTTGGCGAATTGAGCCGGTGTCAGGTCCTTCACATGCGTCGCGATCGACCATTCGTGGCCGAACGGATCTTTCACCTTGCCGAAGCGATCGCCCCAAAACATCTCGGCGACCGGCATGATGATCTTGGCGCCGGCCTTGGACGCACGCGCCGCCAGGGCATCGGCATCCTCGGAGTAGACATGCACGGTCACCGGCGTGCCTTTCAGGTCCTTCGGGTTCTTGCCGCCCATCTCGGCATAGGTGTCGGAGAGCATCAGGCGGGAATCGCCGACCATGAGCTCGGCGTGCATGATGCGCTTCCCGCCCGGCTCGACCATGCGCATGATTTCCGTGACGCCGAACGCCTTCCTGTAGAACTCGATCGCCTTAGCCGCATCGCCCACCACGAGATAGGGCGTGAGCGTGTGATACCCATCTGGAATCGCTTTCACCATGGCGTCCTCCCATTCCGCTGTGGTGGCGAGACTGTGAGCCTGGAAAGCGGCGCTGTCCACCCGGCCGGGGATGACAATTGCGCGGCCGCCCGCTAAGACAGGTCCGCACAGCCGAGCGCGACCAAGGGACGCCCTTCACCCATGATCCCCCGTTATTCACGGCCGCAGATGGCGGCGATCTGGCAGCCGGAGAACCGCTTTCGGATTCTCGCCGAGATCGAAGCGCACGCGCTCGAGGCTCAAGTGGAGCTCGGCCTCGCGCCCAAGAGCGCATTGACCGCACTCCGCCGTGCGCTCAAGGAGCACCCGGCCGAGATCACCGACACCGCCGCGATCGAGGCGATCGAGCGCGAGACGCGGCACGACGTGATCGCGTTCCTGACCAACCTCAACAAATATGTCGGGCCGGACTCGCGGTTCATTCACCAGGGCCTGACTTCGTCGGATGTGCTCGACACGGCGTTCGCGGTGCAGCTTGGCCAGGCTGCCGAGCTGATCATCGCCGGGCTCGAGAAGGTAATGGCGGCGCTCAGGCGTCGCGCGCTCGAGCACAAGATGACGATCTGCGTCGGGCGCAGCCACGGCATCCACGCGGAGCCGACGAGCTTCGGCCTCAAGCTCGCAGGGCACTATGCCGAGTTCGCCCGCAACCTCGAACGCATGAAGGCGGCGAAGGACGAGATTGCTACATGCGCGATTTCGGGCCCGGTCGGCACCTTCTCCTCGGTCGACCCGAAGGTCGAGGCCCATGTCGCCAAGAAACTCGGCCTCAAGGTCGAGCCGGTCTCGACCCAAGTGATTCCGCGCGACCGCCACGCGGCCTATTTCGCGGCGCTCGCGCTCGTCGCGTCCGCGATCGAGCGGCTGGCGACCGAGATTCGCCACCTCCAGCGCAGCGAGGTGCGCGAGGCCGAGGAGCCGTTTGCGGCGGGGCAGAAGGGCTCGTCCGCCATGCCGCACAAGCGCAACCCGGTGCTTTCCGAGAATCTCTGCGGCCTCGCGCGTGTGGTGCGGGCCGCGCTCAATCCCGCGCTTGAAAATGTCACGCTCTGGCACGAGCGCGACATCTCGCACTCGTCAGTGGAGAGGGTGTTCGCGCCCGACGCCACGATCGCGCTCGATTTTGCGCTCGATCGGCTGGCGAGCCTCGTCGAGCGTCTCGTCGTCTATCCGGAGGCGATGAGGCGCAATCTCGAGAGCCTCGGCGGCCTGGTGCATTCCCAGGCCGTGCTGCTTGCACTCACCGAGGCTGGGCTGTCGCGCGAGGCCGCTTATGCCGCCGTACAGCGCAATGCCACGGCGGTGACCCAGGGCGGTGGTCGCTTTGCCGACAAGCTCGCGGCCGATCCCGAGGTCAAGGCCAAACTGAAGCGCAAGGAGGTCGACGCGCTGTTCGATCCCGCGCCCTATCTCGCCCACGTCGATACCATCTTCGCGCGCGTCTTCGGCAGCGACAACACCAGGCGCGCCACGAGCAAGGGGAGAAGAAAACCATGAGCAAACCGACCGTCATCATCTCCGGCGCCGGCATCGGCATCGGTCATGCCACCGCCCTCGCCTTCGCCAAAGCCGGCTATCACGTTGGCGTCACCGACGTGCTGGACAACGAGGGCAAGGCCACCGTCAAGGCGATCGAGGCGGCGGGCGGCTCGGCCGAGTTCCACCATGTCGATGTCACCAAGACCGCCGAGGTGAACGCCGCCGTCGCCGCGTTCGAGCAGAAGCATGGCGTGATCGATGCCGCCATCGCGAACGCCGGCATCGCGCACAAGGTGAAGCTCGAGGACATGACCGACGAGAAATGGGCGCACACGCTCGACGTTGACCTGAACGGCGTGTTCCGCCTGTGCCGCGCGGTATCGAGCGGCATGAAGAAGCGCAAGGCCGGCGCGATCGTCGCGGTCTCCTCGATCATGGGCGTCGGCTATGGCTGGCACGACCACGTGCAATACAATGCGGCCAAGACCGGCGTGGTCGGCCTGGTGCGCGGCCTCGCCTGCGACCTTGGGCGCGACCAGATCCGCGTGAATGGCATCGCGCCCGGCTATATCCGCTCGGCCCAGTCGCTCTCGACCGTGCATTCGCTCGGGCCGGCGGGCCTCGAAAAGGCCGCGGACTACATTCCCTTGGGCCGCGTCGGCGAACCCGACGACATCGCCGACGTAATCGTGTTTCTGTGCTCCAAGGGCGCGCGCTATATCAGCGGGCAAACGCTCATCGTCGATGGCGGGCTGATGGTGGGGCGGTATTAGGAGAACGACGGTGAATGGGCTCGCAGTCGCTCGCGAGCGCCGGTTCACCTGGCACAATTGGCTTGCGCTGACGGTCGCGCTCGTCTGGGCGCTGTTCCCGGTCTATTGGACGTTGAACGCCTCGCTCAAGCACTGGTATGAGCTTTACGACGTGCGCGACCTGAAGGAGCGCGCGCCGACGCCGAGTGCGGTCGAGGGCCCGAAGAGCGTGTTGCAGAAGGAGCCGGCGACGCTCTGGTTCCCGGCCGACCCGACGCTCGAGAACTTCATCAACGTCTTCGTCGATCAC
>VGET01000107.1 GCA_016869195.1 Alphaproteobacteria bacterium
GTGCCGATCGACAGTCTGCGAGACAAGGTGCGTGGCGATTTCGAGTAGGGCGTAGCGGTCAGCACACGAACCCACTCGCGTCATGGCCGGGCGGAGACCCGGCCATCCAGTCTTCCTTCGATTTGTACGGAAGTTTTAAGAATGACGCTGTAATTTTTTCAGAGCACTGAAATTACAACCGAGCCCAAACGCGATTCGGCCAATCCAAACTCCGCATCAACCGCCATGAGATCCAGCAGCGATATTGATGCATCGCTCCCGCTGGCTCGCCGCATTGATACTGCGGTTGGCTCACTTTCGGTCAGAGATTCTGCCGCAGGCAAAAGCGGCGACACCATCGTCCTGTGGCCATCAATTCTGGCTGATCACCAGATTTATCAAGGTCCGATTGCATCATGGCAAGGAAAACATCGGCTTGTGATCATCGACGGACCTGGCCACGGCGACAGCGGGCCAGCGCCCGCACCATTCACGATGAAACAGTGTGGGCAAGCGATGGCCGACATACTGAATCAATTAGGCGTTTCAACGCCAGTGATTCTCGTCGGCTGTAGCTGGGGTGGTTTAGTCGCTGGTGAATTCGCGATCGATTACCCATCACGTACCAAAGCCGTGGTGATGATGAATACGCCAGTTCACAACGACCAGCATGGCTTGAAGTTAAACGATCGATTTGTGGTCTGGGGCGCCCGCTGGCTACACAAAACCCGGGTTTACCAAGAAGGCGTCGCGCGCTCGTTTTTTTTGCCGGATACTTGCCAGCGCGGAGGCCCGCTCATTGACGCGTTTTATCGTCATTTGCATGATGCAGATGGCACTGCCCTTGCGCTATCCGTTCGCTCGGTCATGCTGGAAAGAGAGCCACTCGCACCGAGAATGTCGAAAATAAAATCACCAACCCTATTTATTGCTGGTCGATTTGATTCGATGTATCCCATCGAGACTCTGCGTGCGGCTGCTTCTTCTTTATCCTACGGACAATTTGAAGTTCTCGATACCAGTCATATCTCTGTTGTCGACGAATCTGAAAATACAACCCGGATGATCGATAAATTTATTGCTAAACTCTGACACAAAAAACATACGGCCAATTAACAGCAGCAAGAACCTTTTTGACTAGCCGCGAAAAGCACATGCCCTCATCTCGATAACGTCGCGCCTACTTCTTCAACAGCCCTTCGACCGCCCCAGTAAGCTCCGCCGACATCGGCTCGGTCGCGCTCGGGAAGGTGCGAACCAACGCGCCATCCGGCCCGATCAGGAGCTTGTGGAAGTTCCAGCCCGGTGTCGCCTCACTTCCGCCGACCGAGGCCGCCCACTGATAGAACGGGTGGGCGCTCGCGCCCTTGACCACCTGCTTTTGCGTCAGCGGGAAGTCGACGTCGTAATTGACCTCGCAGAATTCCTTGATCGCGTCCTCGGCCTTCGGCTCCTGCGCGCCGAAATCGTTGGAGGGCACGCCGATCACCATGAGGCCCCGGTCGCGATAGCGCTGCCAGAGCGCCTGGAGTCCCTTGTATTGTGGCGTGTAGCCGCAGAACGACGCGGTGTTGACCACGAGAATCGGCTGGCCGCGATAGGCGGCGAGCGGCATCGCCTTGCCCTCGATCGAGGTGAAGTTGAAATCATGGGCGGATTGCGATGCGGCTTTGGCAGGCATGACACCCCACACGAGAAGAATGGCGATGAATCCAAGAGCGAGCCAGCGCGCCGGCTGAATGGCGATGGTCAACGATGACACGACCTAATCCTTTTCGCACATAAGGAGCCCACCCTAGGGCACGCCGACCTTCACGTCACTGCCAGAATCGACCACCTGCTGCTCGCCGATCTGCATCGGGCCGATGGTCTGGCCGTCGCCGGCATCGCCAGTGCCGCGCACCACACGTCCATTGGCGGGCAGGAAGCTCGACCAGCCGAGTGGGCACTTGTCGCGGTTGAAGGCCACGACCGCGCCCGAAGGCACGTCGGGCACCGCAGCCGCGGCTTGGTCCTTGAGCGCGGTTGCGCCCTCGACGATGTCGTCACCGAGCTTCTCGAACACGCCCTTCTCCTCCGCGGGCGCCGCGGGCGGGTCCTCGGCCCAGGCCGCGCTTATCGCCAGCCCGACGCAAACCAGTGTGGTAACGACCCAACCCCCGAGCGATCTCATGTGCATTTGCTCCCCTTATGCCCCGCGCGCATGTCTGTCGACTTGGGATTCGAGCGCGCCAAGTCAAGCCGCGCGACTTGCGGAGGGTCGGGTGATGCCGCCACACTGGCGGGAGCGATCCGACCGGGGGAGCCTCGAGCCATGACCCGCCCGAGCCAGAGCTATGTCCACGGCGCGAGCGATGTGCCGCTCCTCGGCATGACCATCGGGCAATGCCTGGACGCGACCGCGGCGCGCGTGCCTGACAATGATGCGCTCGTGGTGCGGCACCAGAATGTGCGGCTCACCTATGCAGCCCTGAAGCGCGAGGTCGATTCGCTGGCGGCTGGCCTGCTCGCGCTCGGGCTCGAGCCGGGCGAGCGCATCGGGATCTGGTCGCCCAACAATGCGGAATGGGCGATCACGCAGTTCGCGGCGGCGAAGGCGGGGCTCGTCCTGGTCAATATCAATCCGTCCTATCGCCTGGCGGAGCTCGAATACGCGCTCAACAAGGTCGAGTGCAAGGCGCTGATCGCGGCCGCCTCGTTCAAGACCAGCGACTATCTCGCGATGATTCGCGAGCTCGCGCCGGAGCTCGATCGCGCACCGCCCGGCCTGCTGAACGCCGCCAAGCTGCCGCATCTGAAGATCGTGATCCGCCTTGGATCCGAGAAGACCGCGGGCTGTTACAACTTCGCGGAAATCCCGCAGCTTGCCGGCGCGGCCGAGCGCGGCCGGCTCGAGGCGCTCAGCAAGACCTTGCAGTTCGATGATGCGATCAACATTCAGTTCACCAGTGGCACGACCGGCTTTCCCAAGGGCGCGACGCTCACCCACCACAACATCCTCAACAACGGTTACTTCAACGGCCACGCGCTGCGCCTGACCGATAAGGACCGGGTCTGCATCCCGGTGCCGCTCTATCATTGCTTCGGCATGGTGATGGGCAATCTGATGTCAATCGCCTTCGGCGCGACCATGGTCTATCCGAGCGAGGGCTTCGATGCGCTCGAGGTCTTGCGCGCGATCGAGGCCGAGCGCTGCACCGTGCTCTATGGCGTGCCAACCATGTTCATCGCCGAGCTCGGTCATGTCGACTTCAAGACGTTCAACCTCTCGAGTCTGCGCACCGGCACGATGGCGGGCTCGCCGTGCCCGATCGAGGTCATGAAGCAGGTCGTGCGCGACATGAACATGAAGGATGTCACGATCGCCTATGGCATGACCGAGACGAGCCCGGTGAGTTTTCAATCGGGTCACGCCGATCCGCTGGAGAAGCGGGTCTCGACCGTCGGGCGCATTCATCCGCATGTCGAGGTCAAGGTCGTCGATGCCGAGGGGCGCATCGCACCGGTGGGCCAACCGGGCGAGCTCCTGACGCGCGGCTATTCGGTCATGCTCGGCTATTGGAATGACGAGGAGAAGACCACCGAGGCGATCGATTCGGCCGGCTGGATGCACACCGGCGATCTCGCGACCATCGATGACGAGGGCTATTGCAACATCGTCGGCCGCATCAAGGACATGGTGATCCGCGGCGGCGAGAACGTGTACCCGCGCGAGATCGAGGAGTTCCTCTATCGCCACCCGAAGGTGCAGGACGTGCAGGTGATCGGTGTGCCCGACCCGAAATATGGCGAGGAGCTGTGCGCCTGGATCAAGCTCAAACCGGGTGAGAGCGCGAACACCGAAGAGATCCGCGCCTTCTGCCAGGGCAAGATCGCGCACTACAAGATCCCGCGCTATGTGCGCTTCGTCGACGGCTTTCCGATGACCGTCACCGGCAAGATCCAGAAGTTCAAGATGCGCGAGGCGACGATCGCGGAACTCGATCTCAAGATCGAGAAGACCGCGTAGTTCGTAGTCCCCTCTCCCCCGCAGGCGAGGGAGAGGGCTAGGGTGAGGGAGTGCGAACCAAGCCGGCAGAGCCGGCTGTGCCGCCACCCCCATCCCACCCCCTTCCCCCGCCCCGGCGGGGGAAGGGTTGATCAACAGGGAGAGAACTGATGGCAACGAAGGACGACTCTTGGCGCGGCAAGATCGGCAGCATGAGCGCGGCGGAGAAGCTGGCGTTCGTCGCCGGGCCGACCTTGACCCGCCTCGGCTGCCTCGAT
Source organism: Alphaproteobacteria bacterium (assembly GCA_016869195.1). Lineage (GTDB taxonomy): Bacteria > Pseudomonadota > Alphaproteobacteria > UBA828 > UBA828 > SHWC01. Next base: position 4,246 of record VGET01000107.1, read on the forward strand.
GAGGCGGGCTGGCCCTATGTCGTGCCGGTCTGGCACGAGTTTCAGGACGGCGGCTATTACTTCGTGCCGCGCGCCCGCGCGCTTTGGGCGAAATATCTCAAGGCCGATCCGCGCGCCTCGCTCTGCATCGACGAGTGGGACGGCATGAGAAAGGTGCTGGTGAAAGGCCGCGCCGAGATCGCCGAGGAGCCAAATGTCGGCGGCAAATGGGTCGGCATCGCGCGCAGCATGTCGCTGCGTTATCTCGGGCCGCACGGGCCTGACTATATCGAGCCGACCATGGGCGAGCCGCGCTGGCTCATCTTCGTGCGCCCGATCGAGACCAGGACCTGGCAGGGCGTCGATTGGCCGAAGCGCTACAAGCATAAGAATTGGTGAAATCGAACCACCCTCTCCCTCGCGAGCGAGGGAGAGGGCTGGGGTGAGGGAGTGCAAGCCAAGCCGGCGAAGCCGGCTTGTTTGCCCGCTGCCCTGGATGGCCCGATCAAGTCGGGGGAGGGCCATGACGGTTGTTTTGTGGCGAGATCCTCAGCCTACCCTGCCATCTTCAGCGACCTCGCCTTGCTGCGCTCGGTAGCGTCCAAATCGACCTCAAATCACTTATCCGTGTCGGCGCGGGCGGCGGCGATGCGTGAGTCTTTCTCCTCGCGCGTGAGCGATTCTGTCTCGATCACCTTGATCGCAGCCTGGTTCAGGTAGTGGCGCTGCTCCTCGATCACGTGCATCTCGAAGCGGTAACAGGCCTCGCAATCATCCGCGCCGTGATCCTCCGCGATCTGCGCGAGGGCGGGGGACGCGAGGGCCTCACAACGTGTCCGCACTCTACGCTCTCGCACTCGGTCCATAGGCCAGGAACATCGGCTCGCCATCGGCGAAGCGCGAGAGGCGGAGCGGCCTGATATCGACCGAGGGCCTGCGCTCGAGCACGGTGTTCGCGATCACCTCGCCGATCGCGGGCGCGAGCTTGAGGCCGTGGCCGGAGAAGCCCATCGCGAGGCAGAGCCCCTCGACCCCGCCGGCCCAACCGAGGATCGGGTGGAAATCGGGCGTCACGTCATAGACGCCCGAGACCGAGCGCACCACCTCGGCCCCCACATAGTCCGGCAGGCGCGCGGCAAAGGCCTTGTCCATGCGCGCCTTGTGCGCGGCCTCTTCCTCAGGCGGGGCATTGCCCAGGGGATCGATCACCTCGGGCATCGCCGGTGGGTAGGCGACCACCATGGCATAGGGCCCAAGATCCGGGCGCAGCACGACGTTCGAATTGCCGTCAGTCACGCAGGTGCGCACCTGCATCTTGCCAAGGCCCTGACGCAGCCACGCCATGTCGAGCCTGAGGCGCTTGATCGGCACGTCGACGCCAATCGGCGCGAGCAGATCGCGCGCCCAGGCATTGGTCGCGGCAATCACGATCGGCGCCTCGATGCGCCCCGCCGTCGTGTCGACGCCGATCGTCTTGCCGCCGCGCGTCAGGATCGCGTTGACGCGTGTGCCGGTGAGGAGGCGGAGGCCCCGCGCTTGACCGGCCGCAAGCCAGGAGAGGATCATGCGCGTTACGTCGATATAGCCGCCATTCGGCTCATAGGCGCCGCCGGCGAGATCGTCCGTCACCAGCAAGGGCTCGATGCGCTTGATCTCGTCCGGCCCGACAAAGCGCGTGTCGACGCCGAGCGAGGCGCCGAGCGCGACATTGCGTTTCAGGGCCTCGAGCTGCGGCTTCACCACGAGCAGGAGATAGCCGAGCCGCACATAGCCGGAATCGCCGCAGCCGACTTCGCGTTGCCAATCGGCCAGCACCTCGAAGCCGCGGATCGCGAGCTTGATCAGAATCTCGTTCGAATAGTGCTGGCGCACCTGGCCGAAGGTGCGGCCCGACATGCCGCCGACCGGCGCGCGCTCATCGATCAGCACGACATCGAGGTTGGAGCGGCGCTTCAGCTGATAGGCGATTGAGGCCCCCATGATGCCGGCGCCGATCACCACCGCATCCGCCCGCCCGACCACATCCGCCGTCATGGCGCCCTCCCGTTCAGCCGCTTTGCTTCAATACGCGTCCCGCCACCGCGCCGAGTTTCTCGACCAGCTTCGGGTCGCGAGCCTCGGGCGCCGTGATCAGTGCATATTCGAGCGCATGATCGCAACCCTGCGGGCAGGTCGTGCGCGCCTTGGGCAAAGCGGCGACAACCGACTTGATCAGGCCACGCGCCCGATCGGCGTTGGCGTGCAGCACCTTGACCACGGCATCGACCGAGACGTGGTCGTGATCGGGATGCCAGCAATCATAGTCCGTCACCATGGCAATGGTGGCGTAGCAGAGCTCGGCCTCGCGCGCGAGCTTGGCCTCGGGCATGTTGGTCATGCCGATGACGGAGGCACCCCAGGAGCGATAGAGCTCGGATTCGGCCTTGGTCGAGAACTGCGGGCCTTCCATCACCACATAGGTGCCGCCGCGCGCGATTCGGCTGTCCGCACCGGCGACGAGGTTGGCGAGCCGGCCGCACACCGGGTGCGCCATCGAGACATGGGCGACCAGACCCTCGCCGAAGAAGCTCTTTTCGCGCGCGAACGTGCGGTCGATGAACTGATCGACCAGCAGGAAATCACCAGGATGGAGTGATTCCTTCAGCGAGCCGACCGCACTCACCGAGAGCACGTCGGTGACGCCGAGGCGCTTCAGCGCATCGATGTTGGCGCGATAGTTGATGGTGCTCGGTGAATGGCGGTGCCCCCGCCCGTGACGCGGCAGGAACGCGACCTTCAGACCCTCGAGCTCGCCGGTCAGGATCGCATCCGACGGCTTGCCGAACGGGCTCTTGACTTCGACCCAGCGCGTGCTGGCGAGGCCATCGATCTGATAGAGCCCGCTGCCGCCGATGACGCCGAGAAACGGTGCGGTCATGTGCCAGCACCCACACCATCGTCATGGCCCGACTTGATCGGGCCATCCAGGGCCGACATGTGCCTAGGGATCCATGAAGACTGGATCCCCCGGTCAAGCCGGGGGATGACGAGGAAAAATGGCGACATCGATCTCAGTCACCCTATGTGCTGCGCAAAGAAGGCGCGGGTGCGCTCACGCGCGAGCTTGCTCGACATCGGGTGAAAGTCTTTGCGCAGCTCGCAGTCGAAACCATGGCCCGCGCCCTCATAGACGTGGATCGGCACCTTCGGGTGCTTGGCGCGAATGGTGTCGACATCGCTCAGCGGAATGTTGGCGTCCTTCTCGCCGAAATGGAGCATGACCGGGCAGGTCGGCGTCTCGTCCACGAACTGGATGATCTGCCCGCCATAATAGCCGACCGCGCAGGCCGGCTTGAACCGGCAGGCCGCGACCCAGGCGAGCGAGCCGCCCCAGCAATAGCCGGTGACGCCGAGCTTGCCCGCGCCTTTGAGCGCCGCGCAGGCGGCCTCGACATCGCCGATCGGCCCGTCCCAGCCGACGCGGGCGCGGATCTCACGCCCCTGCGCCACGGTTTCCGCGGTATAGCCGAGCTCGATCTTGGACTTGTCCCGATCAAACAGGGCCGGCGCCAGTGCGACATAGCCTTCGGCGGCGAAGCTGTCGCAATAGCGGCGGATGTTCTCGTTCACGCCGAAGATTTCCTGGATCACGACGAGCCCACCGCGCGGCTTGCCGCTCGGGCTCGCCTTGTAGCCGTCGAAGGAATGTCCGTCCGAGGCCTTGAGCCTGATCCATTCGCCCATCATCACACTCCCTGACTGAACCTAGCGCTTGATCGCACCAAGGGTGAGGCCACGCACCAGATGCTTCTGAATGAAGAAGCCGATGATGACAAGCGGCACGATCGACACGGTCGCGAGTGCCGCCTGCATGCCATAGAGCGCGCCCTCGGTCGCGGTGAAGAACTTGCCCATCTGCACCGGAATCGTCGTGACCTTGGTGTAGGTGAGGATCAGCGCGAACAGGAACTCGCTCCAATTGAGGATGAAGATGAAGAGCCCGGTCGCGATGATGCCGCCCTTGATCAGCGGCACGGTGATGCGCAAGTGCGCACCCCAGCGCGACATGCCGTCCATCATCGCGGCTTCCTCGATCTCTTTCGGCAGATCATCGATGAAGCTTTTCAGCATCCAGGTCGAGAATGGCACGGTGACCGCCGCATAAGCGAGGATCAGGCCCCAATAGGTGTCGGTAGCGCCGACATTGCTGAACATGACGACGAATGGAATCGCGATCGCGATCGGCGGAAACATTCGACCCGATAAGATGAACAAGGGTGTCAGGTTTCCTCCGACCCGGTAGCGTGAGATCGAGAGCGCGGCCATCAGCCCGATGATGAGCGAGAGCGCGGTCGCGAGCGTCGAGATGATGATCGAGCCGTAGATCGCGGGCCAGGCGGAGTTGTTGAGGATGTCGGCATTCGCGCCGAGGCCGGTGCCCTCGTCCGATATCTTGTTGCCCTCGGCGTCATATTTGGCGAGGCCGCCGGCGCGCTCCAAGAGCACCGAAGGGAACAGCACGGTCAGATAGTTGTCGACCGTGCCCTGGCTCGTGATCCATACCGGCGGTTGGGTGATCCACTCGTTCCGCGGCTTGAACGAGGTCGAGATCATCCAGAACACCGGGAAGACCGCGAAGATAACGGCGAGCGTCAGCCCCACCCCGTTGTACCAGGTGAACTTCTTCGGCGGCATGAAGCAGGCCTCCCTCGGCGGGCACGTTTGTCAATCGAGGGGTGGCCTTGGCGCGCAACGAACCTGCGCCCCCATAAGCGCGCTCATCGGCCCGATGGTAGGGCACCGGCCCCTCCCCGACCCGGCGTCCCGCTTACACGTTAAACCGAAAGAGCAACACGTCGCCATCCTGAACGACGTAGTCGCGCCCCTCCTGGCGCATTCGGCCCTTTTCCTTGGCGGGCTGTTCCCCGCCAAGGGAAAGGTAATCGGCGAGCGCGATGGTCTCGGCGCAGATGAAGCCCTTCGCGAAATCGGTGTGGATGGCGCCGGCGGCCTCGCGGGCGGTCGCGCCCTTGGGGACGGTCCAGGCGCGTGCCTCCTTGGGCCCGGCGGTGAGGAAGCGGATCAGCCCGAGCAGTCGATAGCCGGCGCGAATCACGCGATGGAGGCCGGGTTCCTCGAGGCCCAAGCCCTCGAGAAACTCGCGCTTCTCGGCTGAGTCGCCAAGCGCCGCGATCTCGGCCTCGATCGCGGCCGAGACCACGACCATCTCGGCGCCTTCCTCCTTGGCGCGGGCGGCGACGCGAGCGGACTGCGCATTGCCGGTTGCCGCAGCGGCCTCTTCGACATTCGCGACATAGAGCACCGGCTTCGCGGTCAGCAGCGGCAGGTGAGCCGCCTCGGCCGTGCCCTCGGCGAGCGTCACCGTGCGTGCGGGCTTGCCCGCCTCGAGCGCCACCTTGATGCGCTCGAACAGCTCGATCTGCGCCTTTGCGTCCTTGTCGCCGCCACGGGCGCGCTTGGTCAGGCCCTCAAGCTGGCGCTCGACGCTCTCGAGATCCGCGATCATCAGCTCGGTCTCGATCAGCTCGATGTCACGGATCGGGTCGACCCCGCCCTCGACATGGGTGACCAGCTCATCCTCAAAGCAGCGCACGACATGAAGGATTGCGTCGACCTCGCGGATATTGGCGAGGAATCGGTTGCCGAGGCCTTCGCCCTTGCTCGCGCCGCGCACAAGCCCTGCGATATCGACGACCTCGAGGAAGGTCGGCACCACGGAGGCCGAATGCGCCAGCTTCGCGACGGTGTCGAGGTCCTCATCCGGCACCGGCACGCGCCCGACATTCGGCTCGATCGTGCAGAACGGATAATTGGCGACCGCGGCCTGGGCCGCGCTCGTCAGCGCGTTAAAGAGGGTCGACTTGCCGACATTCGGCAGGCCGACGATGCCGCATTTGAATCCCATGGATGGTCTGGTCTCGGTTCAGCGATCGGTCGAGCGGGGGCGGTCGGGGGTGGCCGGTGGCTCGCCTTCGGAGGGTTTTTCCTTCGGTGGCTTGGGTGCCGCGGTCAGATGGGCGACGCGGCTCATATAGGCGCTGCCATCGCCCTTGAGAAGGAGCGGCGCCTCGGCCGCCATCGCGTTGATCAGCGGCTCAAGCCACGTGCGATCCTCTACCCAGAAGTCCGACAGCACATAATGCTTCACGAGCTCGCGATCGCCCGGGTGGCCGATGCCGATGCGCACGCGCCAGAAACCGTTGCCGATATGGGCCTCGATGCTGCGCAGGCCATTGTGGCCGGCGGTGCCGCCGCCTTTCTTGACGCGCAGCTTGCCGGGCGCGAGATCGAGCTCGTCGTGGAAGGCGTAGATATCGCCGACCTCGAGCTTGTGGAAGTGCATCACGGCGCCGACCGCCTGACCCGATTCATTCATGAAGGTCGCGGGCTTCACCAGCAGCACCGGCTCGCCATCGAGCGCACCCTCGGACAGCTCGGCGGCAAACTTGGTGCGCTCCCGCCACGGCCCGAAACCGTGACACGCGGCGATCGCCTCGACCGCGAGAAAGCCGACATTATGACGATGGCGCGCGTACCGGGACCCGGGATTGCCGAGTCCGACCAGAAGTCGCATGGCGGCGTAGAGGGCGGCGCGCCGACTGGCGCGTCAGCCCTACTTCTTGTCGCCCTTGGCCGGGGCTGCACCCGCCTTGGCGGGGGCGGCGGGGGCTCCCTTGGCGGCCTCGGCCTTGGGCGCAG